>NZ_JBFRHB010000014.1:0-112644 GCF_052115645.1 Arthrobacter sp. 2MCAF14
GCAACGGCCCCACGGAAGCGCTCAATGGCAGGCTCGAACACCTCCGCGGCTCCGCCCTCGGCTTCCGGAACCTTGCCAACTACATCGCCCGATCACTCCTCGAGACCGGCGGATTCAGACCCCGGCTACACCCTCAAATGCGATGAGCCCCTAAAGTGTTTTGTAATTCTATTATTTTTTCACCCATTAGAAATCCTAGTTCTCGAAGTCTCGAAATTTTAGAGGCTAGATACCAAGGGTCTGGTCTGATGCTAGTCGACGACACAACCGGGATCCACTGCAGGCTTGACGAGCTCCTGGCAGAACGGGGAATGACCGTGGCCGAACTCAGTCGCCGAATCGGCATCACTCAAGTGAATCTGCACGTCCTGAAAAGCGACCGGGCCAGAGCCATCCGGTTCTCCACACTTACGGCGATCTGCGAGGAACTCAATTGCCAAGTCGGCGAGCTACTGATGCTCGATGTACCAGGCTGACGGAGAGTGCTTTTTCGCGGAGGGCGGTTTCTGTACGTTTGCCTAGATCCAGGCCAATTCCTTCCCCATTTTCATTCCAGTCTTCACGGCTCTCGAATGAGCGGCCAGCGATCAGACTTCTTCAGTCGGCGACTCATCAAGGTCGCCGGCCGCAATTCGTTCCCCTGTCTTCCTGTATGCATCGTCGATGTAGTTCTGCAGATCATCGGCCCCGATGCGCCAGATGCTCCTCCCGCCCAACTGAAAACCACGCAGTTCAACGTTCTTCAGCAAGGCGCGTATCAAGGGTTGGCCGATGTTCAGTTCCGTGGCCGCCTGTTCAATTGTGAAAAGGCGCGGAGCAGGCTTGTTCGGGACAACTTTGTCCGCCGTCAATAAAGCATCTGGTGAACGATCGACAGGAACACCCACACATCACCCTTGTTGTAAGAGGTAGGGTCGTTGTCGTCGCCGCCCAGGAATGGGTACGGGGTAGGGATGTAGACCTGGTCTCCTTCGAGCGAACCTAGCCGCGCTGCGATCTCTCGCTGAAGGTCAAGCCTGAGCACCAGAATCGCGAAGCCAGGTTCCATAAGGATGGAACTCTCGAAAGCACTGAGCGAGTCAAACGAGCCGTAAGACTTGTACCCGCCCAGAACCGGATGATGCACCGCGTACTCATCGGTCCCGGCGTTCACGAGGAAAAGGTGGCCGAGGCCGGACAAGCCGACGATGTGGGTGAACGCTTCCTGCAGCACGCCCCACCCGTCAAGCTTCTCAACAGGCACCGCTTCCTCCAGGAACCTGTAACCGACGGCTGGGGAGCTGGCCACGCTTGGCTGTTGTTTTTGCCGGAACAAGTCAAAGAATCCCTTACACGCGCCTTCCTGGCATCCCCGAAGGTCCTCTCTCGAAAAGGGAGTAGCCGGAGGCAAATGAATTGCCTAATACGCTCGGCAGCTCATTTATTCGTTCATTCATAAACTAGCTCAGTGGGTTCCACCGGCCGTTGAAACGACCCAACGACTCCCAGTTCCCAAACTCCGGGATCGGCTCCCAGTGAGCGGACACGTCGACGTCCCTATAGTGAACGACAGAGATATCCCGCTGTGACTTGTCATTTGTTTCAACCTCAACAATGCCGTCCGTCTTGTAATACATGGACACGATCTTGATGCACTCATTCTGACCGTAGTGCTTCGTCATGTCGGGGTAGGCGTAACTGGTAATGTATTCGAGGAATAGCCGGTCCCCGGTCTTGCGAAAACCGAAAATATAGTGAATAGATCCGAAGGGATCAATAAAGAACACTTTGGCATAGGCCCCGCGTGGTGTAACTTCGGCGTAAAACTCAGGCACTTGTTCTTGGATTGCGTCGTCTGCGAATGCAGCTACCGTGAACCAATCCGGCTTGCGACGTTCCCCGTTGAATCTCGCACGAGCCTCGGCCTCGTCGAAGGCCTCGGTGGGTTGGTTGCGGGTGGGGTGCCAACGCTGGCCGTACACATACTTCATATCTTCAATTCCTGGCTCTCGTCAGCGCCGGTTGGTTATTTGTAAGGATCATTATACAGCTTACCGCTGATATCGCGAATGGTTATTTCGTCCTTAGTTGCATAATCCAATACGTTTTGAGGAATTGGATTAATTTGAGGCGGAACCTCTAGTATCCATTTTCTATCGATTGGCCTTCCGGTTCGGGCAGCGATTTCCCCCGGTGCGTATTTATCTTGAAGTTCTTTGAGGTAGCCAAGAGCGGTGGTGTCCTGGATTTCCCAGAGCTGGGTGTATTTCCGGGAAATGATCTCTTCGCCGGGAATGTAGGAATCGAGGCGTTTGCCGTTGCTGAGGACGAGTTCATTGAGGGGGTACCTTGCCCGGTTTTCGTAGTTGAATGCCTGGCCTAGCCAGATCTTCTCCTCAAAAGGCTTCATCGCTGGAGATATAAGCTTGTTCTTAATCCACTGCGGAGTCTTTTCGGTCATCCAGCCAGGCAGCTTGCCTGCGATAGAAGTACCGCCTTCTGCTGCCACCGCGACTTTCTCCGCGTCAATGGCAGCCCTCGTTCCGGCCTTGAAACTGTTCACTGCAGCTCCGACGCCGACTGGTGAGATTCCGTCGAGGAGGATGGCATGAGCTGCGTTGGCTGGTGTTCCGCCGTGCATGGCGGCGTCGACGCCAACGCTGACTGCGGAGTTGAAGCTGATCCCGGTCATGGCCCGGATCGGGGCCGGGGCCTTGGTCCCGAGGTAGGTGAGGACTTTGACGACCTTGAGCTCACGGAGCAGGCCCAGCGTGCGGGTGATGGCCGCGGTGATCCCGGCAAGCCTGGCACCGACCGTCGCCGCGACTTCCACCAGCCGGGCGATCATCGCGCTGACCCGTGCACCGGTGAGCCCGATCCGCGCCATAAGGGCAGCGTTGCCGACCACCTCGGACGCACCCACGGTGAACACCGCCAACAGCGCCGCGCCGGCTTCCAGGGCGACAGTGGTGATCAGGAGTTCCTGGAGTTCGTTGATGATTGCCGTGTGGGCTTCCTCGATCCCTTCCGCGTACGAGGTGCAACCCTGACCCAGCGCATAGGCACTGGCCGACAGATCATTCAGGTAGCCCCGGTACTGGTCAAGTTTGGCCTGCACCAGACCGAGTTCGGGGGTCACCAGCCCGGCAAGCGCCGCGCCGGCGGCGTCGACCTTCCATGAAGCACTCCGCAGGTCATCCCCGGCACGCTCCCACGCCTCCTGGGCCGACCGAAGCTTGCCCGTGTCCCCATTCGGCCACACGGCCCCCACGACCGATTGCACCCATTCCCATCCCTCGGGAACAAAATCAGTCCGCCCGCCCAGCGCCGTGGGCGATACCACCGAGCAGGTCACGGACAAGTCCGAGGTATCGGCCGCACTGGCGGCAAGACCGAGCGACGCGACCCCGCCCGAAGCATAGTGCTCGGCATCGGCCCACACATTCGCCGTGTCCGCCAGGAGCCTCGACAACACCCCGGCACCGGTCAGGGAGTCAGTGATCCCGCCGACCAGGTTCCGGGCGGCGTCGTCGTAGTCGTGGGCGAACTTGACCCCCGCGTCATCGTTGCCGGCCATCTGGGCGGCCCCGGCCAGACCGCTGCCCAGCCCGTCGAGCGCCTGATGGACGAAGACCTGCGCCGAGTACAACTCGGCCGATGCCGCAACGTAGGCCGAGGTATTGACAATGAGGTGCATGGTCTCAGATCCAGCCTTGTTTCAAAGCCTCGGCCGCCTGAACATACTGCTCTCTGGCATGGGAAACCTGGCCGATGAAGGTATCGACCTCGGCGATCATGGCGTTGGATTCGTTCTGCCACCGGACCATCTGGGTTTCGAAGGCCCGGGCGGCGGCCCCTTCCCACCCGGCGGTGATCGTGGCCGACCCGGAGGTTACCTGATCCGGAGTTCCCGGGCGTAGGAGGTCACTGCCGCGAGTTCCTCCAGAAGAACGGCGATCTCGGATTCGTCTGCTTCGAATTTCGAGCTCATTGCAGACCGGGGCGTCCGTGGGACGGGACGGGCGTCGCCGGCGCCGGCGCCGGCGTGACTTTCACACCGGCGGCGCCCGTGGCGGCCGCGGCGATTCTGGCCAGGCTTTCGTCGGTAATGGTGAAGGAGGAGGCACTCACGCCGGCGAACCCCGACAGGGCGGTAAGTGCTTCCCACACGCCACGGGACCCGTCAACCCAACGCCCGAAGGTTGCGTTGAGTTCATCCGCCGTGATTCCTTGCCAAGAAGTCCCCAGTACCTGGCCTGCACGGGCTTGCAGCGCCATAACCCGGCGCTCGAGTTCCCCTGCGTGGGCGGACAACGACCCGGAAAAGCCGCCCAGGGCCCCGCCATCGACGCGCACATCGGCCATGCTGGTCACCACCTGAATGTTCGGAAAAGGAATCGACTCGTAATTAGGCTAAAGGATGGACATATTCCGGACAACCACACAGCGTCGCGTTACGGTGCTGCCCGGAGACACTGCCTTAGGGTCGCTTGCGGCCGGCCGCAGCGATGCCGTACCCGCCGGCGAGGCCGATCGCGACAGCGATCAGGGCCACCAGGACCAGGATCCACCACGGGAAGTCCGAAGTTGTGCTCACCTGCGTTGAGGCCGCCGCAGCGGGGGCGTCCTGCGTTGCTGGGCTGCTCGGGGATCCCGACGCTTGCCCGAGGGCGGTGGGCGTGGGGTCTTTGCCGAGGAGTCCGCCGTTCGCGGCGTTGGTCGAGGACGAATTCAGGTCAGGAACCTGGGTATTAGCCAGTTGCGCGAAGGGGTCGGTGGCGGGTGCGGCAATAATCTGGTGGACCAGCGGAACCGGTGCGGGCGCGGGTGCTTTCACCGTGGGGTCCGTCGGCAAAGGGGCTACCGGGACGATAGCTACCACCGGGGCGGCCGGGGTGACGGGAGCGGGCACGGTGGGCTTCGGGAACACCGCGATCCACGTCGCGGCCAAACGGGCATCCCCCGAGGTGGCGGCAACCTGGTACAGCCCGGGCGGGGTGGTTGCCGGGATCGTCACGGAGGTGCTCGCCAGCGCGCCATTCTGTACGGCAACGCTTTGCGCCAGCTGGGACACGACGGTGGTCCCGTCAGAGTTGTAGAGCGTCAGATCGAGCGCGTAAGAACCGGCCGAGAATCCGGCACCGCTAATCGTGGTGCTGTAGCCGCCCGCGACACCGGTACTGACGGTGGAGGTGAGCGTGGCGTTGGCGCGCAGCACGTAGACACAGAACTTGTCATCATCGCCCCGCAGGCCTCTCCCTTGTGGCAACAAGCAGAGCGGTCCCGGGCCGCGTTTGACCCGCTCAACCTCAACGTGGAAAACCTCGCGGATGCGACCGCAGGACCCGGAAATCTGGCATTGATCATCGACGATGCCGAGCTGATTCAGGACCCGGACGCACGCCAATGGCTCAAAACCTACCTGCGGTCAGCCCGAGGAAACGAACGTGCCCTCATCGCCGCAGGAAGCGTGGAAGACTTCGGCACCAGTGTGTTCAGCGGCTGGGAGATCGATATGAAAACCAACCGCCGGGGAGCCCTGCTCAGTCCAACCGCAACCCTGCAAGGCGGACAGATCGGCGTCTCCCTGACCCGAACCCACCTCAGCCAGAGCGGCATCCCAGGACGGGCACTCGCCAACCTTGGCGACGGCACCATCCGCACCATCCAAACGCCCCTCATCTAGCAGGACGGCGGGCTCGCCCCGCTGAAGACGCCGGAGAATACGAAAGAGCCACCCCATCGGGGTGGCTCTTTCAATTCCAATAATCGAGGCCCTGCCCGGAACATGAACCTAAGTCCAAGTTCCAAGCAAGGCCTCCATGGTGGGCGTCCTACAAGCCTATTCGAAACAAGGTAGGGGGTCCGTCAAACTTCGTTCCTTGATAGACAAGATCCGGATCAGGCCCGAGACAGTGCGGGAGGAGCCGCCCATCCCCCGCCGTTTCACCTAACTCAGTGCCGAACAGGCCGCGGCACTGGCCGAGGACTACCAGGCAGGGACGCGGGTTAAGGAGCTGGCCAGCAAGTACAGGATCAGCCGGGAGACCGTCAGCAAGCACCTGCGCCGGCAGGCGATCAGCCCACACAAGGTCGGCCTGGATGAACAGCAAATCACGGAAGCAGCCGCTCGGAATCGGCACCAACAACGAGTCCAGGGGTCCTGGTCGCAAAGATATACCGCCGCGCTCCTCGCAGCTGTCGCAAGCGGTCGACTAGATACTCCTCGATCCAAGGCGGGTGTAAGGCATTCTCTGGCTGATCGATGAGAACTGGACTCGCCGTCGGCCAAAAGGATCACCAGAATCGCCGTACATTTTTGGCCATAAGATAGGTCCTCAAGGCTGACGCAGCCTCGCTCCTCGGGCTTTCGGAACTTGACGTTCAGCACGTCGGGTGTATCAAGGTCAAGCGCTTGTAATAGCTGAATCGTGCCCAGAGCATCGTGAATGCGAGACTGTCAACGGCAACTTAGAAATGAATGGGCTGCGCCGTCCGTCCGTTTGTCGCACCGGAGTCGTTGGGCCTCAGTCAGGGCCTCCGCTGTATCCGATACTGTTCTCGATGACGGCGGATTTCAGTATCGTCGAATGCGACTGCGGCGGCGGCTCAGGGCGCCGCTAGCCAGGGTTGAATGGATTTAGCAAATATACTGGGAGGGCACCTTGTCCTGCCCGGGGGCACGTGCGGCCCCGAAGGAGTGCATATGGCGCCCAAGCGCGTTACTTTGGCAGATGTTGCAAAGCTGGCCGGGCTTTCGACCACTGCCGCCTCGATGATCCTCAATGGACGTCCGGATACCCGGCTGTCCAAGGATGCGCACGAGCGTGTGCTCGCGGCCGCGGCCGAGTTGGGCTATCGCCCCAATGTAGCGGCAAGGGGGTTGAGGACTCAGAAGACACGGACCATCGGTTTCATCTCGGACCGCGTTGCCACAACCAGGTTTGCAAGCGGCCTGATTGAAGGTGCTCTCGCGGCAGCGGGAGCGGCCGGCCATGTCATGCTTGTGCTCGAGACCGGTGGCGACGCGAAACTGGAAGCCTCGGCCCTCGAAGCAGTACTCGATAGGCAGGTGGACGGAATCGTCTTTGCCTCAATGCGTGCCCGCGAGCTGTACATTCCGGAACTACCTGCCGGGACGCGTTCGGTTCTCTTGAACGCCACGAGTCAGGGGCACGCGGTCAGTGTGTTGTCCGACGAGTACACCGGGGGGAGGACCGCAGTGGAAGTACTCGCCCGCCACGGCATCGCCAACAAGGTGGCCGTGCTTGGGTACTCCGAAGAGACCGAGCGGGGCCTGTTCCGTTCCGTCGCCGTCAATCGCCGGGTGGCGGGAATTAGAGACTCCCTCACCGAGCACGGCATCGAAGTCGCTGTCTGGGAATCAGTCTGGCTCTGGGACGCGGATACCGGGTATACGGCGGCGAAGAAAATCCTCCGTCGGCACCCGGATATCCGCGCTCTGCTGTGCATGAACGACCGGCTCGCGTTCGGCGCTTATCAGGCGCTTCAGGAGAAGGGTCTTCGGATTCCGAACGACATTTCGCTCGTGTCATTCGATAACGACGAACTGGCCTCATATCTACGTCCGGGCCTCACCACGGTTGCCCTCCCCCACGAACAGATGGGCAGGGATGCGGTCGGTTTGCTGCTATCCGATGATGCGGTTCCAGGCGAGCGGCTGGTTCCGATGCCGTTGATTGAGCGTTCATCGGTCATTGGCTAGGCTTCCATGATTCTTCGCAGGGCTCGCACGATAGATCTCGCCCGTGGATCGTCTTGGTTTTCGAGGGTGTTCGTGACGTAGCCAAAGCCGACGTTATGAACGGGATCTGCGAAAGCGACCTGACCTCCCGCGCCGTCGTGTCCGAACGAAGAGGACGTGAGGAACTCCCGGCGTGGAGACGAGAGCATGAACCCAGTTCCCCATCGAGGGTACGGGCCAGGAAGCCACCAAACGGGCTCCCCCTCGCTCTGGACCTGGGTCATATCGTTGAGGACATCGCTATCCATGAGGGTCACGCCCTCCGTCGGAGCCACTGTCGCCGACCAGATCGTGGCGAGGCCTGCGGCGGTGGCGATTCCGCCTGCGCCCGGAACTTCGGCCTGATGCACCTCGGACGAGTCGAATCCTGCGCCTGCAACCACTAGCTCGGGCGGGAAGGCCGTTCCCAGCGTCATCGTCCGGCCGGCCCAGTAGAGGTCGTCCTCATCTGGTTGCCGGGCGCCGGCCGCTGGCGGATTCTGGATGCTGTCCCCCGCATGGAGTCTGGCCACCCGCGGCTCCACCGACGGCGGGACCCCGATCCATGCGTCGGTCCCCAACGGACCACTGACGGACTGTTGCAGGAACGAGCCCACGCTGGTACCGGTAATGCGGCGGATGACCTCGCCTACGTACCAGCCGTAAGTCAATGCGTGGTAGCCATACGCCGTTCCGGGTTTCCACAGCGGTTCCTGCGAGGCCAGGACGGATACAATCGAGGGCCAGTCGAGCGCGGTCTCGAGGCTGATGTCTTCGCGGGGCGCGGCAAGCCCGGCGCGGTGGCTCAGGAGTTGACGAACTGTGACCGCCTCCTTGCCAGCAGCCGCGAACTCCGGCCAGTAATCGGCAACCGGCCTGTCCAGCCCGAGCCGGCCCTGGCCAACGAGGATGGCGGCCAGGACCGCGACCAGGCCTTTGGTGCAGGAAAAGATCACGGTAGGCGTGTCACCCGTCCATAGTCTTCTCGCTGGCCGGTCGGCTAGGCCGGCCCACAGGTCGACCACCGTCTTACCGTCCACCCTGATGCTCAGGGCAGATCCGTCTCCGCCGTCACCGACGCTCTCTCGGTATGCATCGGCCACTGCTCCGAAGCCTTCAGCGGCGAATCCATTTACTTCAGTCATGTGCATTTTCTCCTGGGATTTGGCGGAATCGGGGCGCGAAGCTCAACCCTTCACGCCGGAACTGGCCACGCTGGCGACGAACGATCTCTGGAAGATCAAGAAGACAACTAGCACCGGCAGCACGAAAAGGACACCGAACGCGAGCACCAGTCCCCACTCCGGCGGCTGCGAGTTCTGGAAGACGCTCAGCTCCAGCGGAAGGGGCCGAAGCTTGGTGTCGGTAATCATCAGCACCGGCCACAAGTATTGTCCCCACTGGCCCAGGAACGTCAGAATCGCGACAGTCGCGTAGGCGGGCAGGCTCATGGGTGCCACCACTTGGAAGAGCGTCCGCACTGGTCCAGCGCCGTCGATTGTTGCTGCTTCTTCAACTTCTACGGGGATGCTGAGGAAGTACGTGTAGAAGAGGAAAATCGAGAACGCATTGGCCAGGAAAGGCAGGGCCTGGACGTACAGGGTGTTCCGTTGGCCGGAGAGCATGTAGTAGAGAGGCAGGGCGACCGCCTCGAACGGGATGATTGTCATGATGGTCACCAGCAGGAGTACGGTGTTGCGTCCCCGCCACTTCATCCGCGCTAGCGCGTAACCGGCGAGTGAGTTCACGAGGAGGCCTCCGAGTACCACTATGGCGGTCACCGCCAGGGAGACCCCGGCGAACTGCCACACATATCCCGTGGTGTCGTTGGAGAACCGGTTGAACACGCCGGCATAGTTGTCCAGCGACAGGTCCGCGGGAACCAAGGCGCTCAGGCCGCCCAGGACCTTGTCGCCAGGCCGGAGGCTTCCGACCAGCAGGTAGTAGACCGGAACGAAGAAGATCAGGCCGAAGAAGACAAGCAGGGCATAGTGTCCGGCCTTTGAGAGCAGCCGGGAACGTTTGATGCTTCGGACGCGGCTCATCGGATGCTTCCCTCCTGACGGACCAGGCGGCGTTGGATAACGGCGACGATGGTGACGATGATGAGGAAGACCACGGCCATGGCTGCGCCTTGGCCGATATTGTTCTGGTCATAGCCCGTGGTGATTACCTGGTACATCATTGTTTGGGTCGATTCGATATCGACGGATCCGCTCTGGCCGAGAAGGTACACCTGGTCAAAGAGGCGGAAAGAGAAGACGGTGGTCAACAGGGCCACGAAGATGAGGGTGTTTCGAATTCCGGGCACAGTGACGTGCAGGAATTGACTCCATCGTCCAGCGCGGTCCAGGGAGGCGGCCTCGTACAGGTCATGGGGAACAGCCTGCAGTCCCCCGAGGAGGATGATCATCTGGAAGCTGACGCTCTGCCAAATCGACATCACGATGATCGCCCCCATGGCAGTGGCGCTGCTTCCTAGCCAATCGTGCGGACCGATGGAACCGCCCGCGAACAGGGAGATTGCGGAATTCAGCAGTCCGTGGTCATCCCGTGCGAAAATGAGCCGCCAAACGACGGCAACGAGGGCCAGCGGGAAGACAAGGGGCATGAAGAAGACTGTGCGGAAGACTGCCATGCCGCGGAGCTTGCGGTTCACGAGGAGCGCTAGCCCCAGTGCCAGCGATGTCTGGACCGGCACCACGATGGCAGCGAAGGTGAAGTTGTTGGCCAGCGAATGCAGGAAGGCCGCGCTGATATCAGGGTCGGTGAAGAGCCTTGAATATTGCTCCAGGCCGATGAATCGGGGGGCGCGGGTGCTATTGAGCTGGAGCCGGTAGAACGACATCGCGATCGCGCCAAAGAACGGGATGGCGAGGAAGACCACGAGAAGGATAAGTGCGGGGGCTGCCATCAGGGGGCCCATGATGGCACGGGACGAGAGTCGCCTCGGCCGCTCGGTGGGCGGCGCCGTCCGCCGGGCCTCGGATCGAATAAGAAGAGTCATAACCTTGCTTTCGACGGTCACCGTACGGGGTGGGCAAGCCCACCCCGTACGGTAGCAATCACTTGTAGTTGTTGTTGTCCGCGAAATCGCGATCGATCGCTCGTGCCGCTGCCTGCAGACTTGCAGCCACATCAGCCCCGCCCCAGATGGCGGTAAGAGCTTTGCCGAAGGATGACGTCACGACGGGGTAGCCCGCCGTCACGGGACGCGATACGGCAACGCACTGCTGGGTCAGCCGGTCCTCGGTGGGGCATGCTGCGTCGAGCTGGTTCCGCAGGAAGGCCAGGGGCTTGCCTGCCCCGTAGAGCGGTGAGGAGGCCGCGGTTGTTTTCGTCGCCGGGGGCGCCCCATTGGCTGCGGTGTAAGCGGAAACGACGGGATCGCTCATGAGGAAGTCAAGCAATTTGCCTGCTGCCGCCCCGTTCTTCGTGTGCCCTCCAAGGCTCCATGCGATCGTTCCAGAACCGGTCTTTGCCCCCTTGCCGAAGTTGGGCAGCGGGCCCACGACGAGGTCGTTCCCGAGTGCCTTGTCGTAGGCCGGGTACATCCAGTTGCCCATCCAGTTCAGCGCCACCTGACCGGACTGGAATGCCGTGCCGTCGCTGTCCGGGTTGGTGAACTGCTTCCACGAGGCGAACTTCTTGAGGGCGTTCACCGCCGTGTCCGAATCAAGCGCACCGGAGGCCTTGCCGTTGGCTATCATCGGCGTCCCGGCGGACCACAGGACCGGAGAGAAGCCGTAAATGCCGTATTCGGAGCTCAGTCCGTTGTTCTCCGCGATGCCGAGAGGCTTGCCGTTCGGCACCACGGCGGAGAGCTTCTTGAGGACCTCGGTGAATTCGTCTGCCGTCCAGGCCTCTGCCGCGGTCTTCGGCATCGTCACCCCGGCCTTGTCGAGCAGCTTCTTGTTGCCCCACATGGCCAGACCGGAGTTCATCATGCTCACTGCGTAGAGTTTTCCATCCACGGTGTTCTGGCCTTTGACGGCTTCGGTCTGGTTCTCCACCGTGGCCGCTGAGACGTAGTCCGTCAGTGGAGCGATCTTCTGTCCGTAGGCGAGGTTCGCGATCTGCGGTCCGTCCACTTCCAGGACATCGGGAAGGTCGGCAGGACTGGAGGTCTGCAGGGCCTTCACGAACGAGTCGGCTGGCAGGAACTGCATCTTGACTTTAATGTCCGGGTGGGTGGATTCGAAGTCGGAGACGATCTTCTGGATCGCGGTGTTCTCCGCGGACTGGCCGTCCAGCGCCCAGACCTTCAGGGTGCCCGTGCCGGACCCTGCCGAAATGTTCGATGCTGCCGAGGGCGAATCGGAGGCCGATGGTGCGCCGCAAGCCGCCAAGGCGACCGAGACGAGCGCAGCGAGGCCGCCCGCTGCGATGCTTCGCCGCCGCGGACGCGGGGTTGAGCGGAGGGTACTTAGTGTCATAGCGGGTGACTCCTTCGTCGTGTAGGGGCTAAGGTTGAAAAATTTGCTAAATGGATTTAGCTATGGTTTCGGACCTCTCCCAGGTTGTCAAGAGTGGTCTTTTTTGTTTCAGGGTGCGACTTGGCAGGAAGCTTGCGGGGCCGACTCAGTCCCGATGGACGGTGCGGAGCGCGTCAATAATCTGGGTCGCGCGATCGTCGCCGGCTTCCATCCAGTTGGTGAGGAAGGCAAAGCCGGTCCCCGAATCGGGGTCGGCGAAGGCTACCTGTCCGCCGGCGCCATCATGGCCGAAGCTTCGGGGGCTGAGGTAGCGGCGGGCCGCGGAGTCGAGCTGGAATCCCGCGCCCCAGCGCGGCCACGGACCGGTCGCACGGTAGACCGGCACGCCTTCGCTCATGGGCAGGAGAGCACGGTCAAGCGTCACATCGTCAAGGATGCGGTCACCTTCAGTTTCAATGACGGTTGCAGACCAAATAGACGCGAGGGCATGTGCGGTGGCCACACCTCCGGCTCCAGGAATCTGAGCTGCGCGCACTCGCGGGTCGTTGAAACCGGTGTTGTCCCCGACGAGCTCAGGTGGCAGCGCACCCCCGAGAGTCATCGCCTGCAGGTTCCACCGATCCGGCATGTCCGCAAGCGCGCGCCCGGCTTGCGCTTGGCTCTCACTCACTTGGACGTGCGCGACCCGATGCGATTCGGAGGCCGGTAGCCCGATCCAGGCGTCCCCGGTCCACCGAGCCGTTGCGCGTCCGAAGTAGTCGCCGATTGACTCGGATGCGACACGGCGGATGACTTCCCCGGCGAGCCACCCGTGCGTGATTGCGTGGTAGGCATAGCCGGTGCCCGGTTCCCAGAGGGGGTCCTGCAGGGCCAGCCGGGAGGTCACATAGTCCCAGTCGAGGATCTGCTCGGTAGTGAATGGAGTCCGGGGAGCCGAAAGGCCGGCTCTGTGGGCGAGGAGCTCTCCCACCGTGACATTCCCCTTGCCCGCCGTGGCGAACTCGGGCCAGTAGCGGTGGACGGGGGCGTCGTAGCACAGCCGGCCTTCCTGGACCAGCCGGGCGGCAAGGATCGAGACGAGTCCTTTGGTACAGGAAAACACCACGGTAGCCGTGCCTTGCTCCCACAGCGATCCCGTTCTTTCATCGGCGACTCCGCCCCAGAGGTCCACCACGGTTTCTCCGCCGACGAGGACGGCCAGGGCTGCACCCATCGTTGGACGGCCGGAGAAGGCTCGGGCGAAAGCTTCGGCCACCGGCTCGTACCCAGATGCGACGATTCCTTGTGTCTGTGTATGCGTCACCTAACGGCCTGCCTCTCTTGAGGCTTTGAGGCGAGCACAAAAGCCTGACCATCCCATTCCACCTCGCGCGGATCGGAAATGCGCCCGCCGAAGTCACCGGTGCCGGAAAGGTTCTCGAAGGCAAGAAGAACCGGACGCCCTGAACGGTTATGCACGATCCGACCACTATAGAGGTGCTCGTCTGCCAGAAGTCTGGCCTGGTCGAGGTCGAAGGGACCGAGCGGGGAGACTGCCGGGGCGAGCCATATGCCGCCTGGTAGCCCCGCCCGCGGCCCGGCGAGATGACTCCCGTCGCACGAAAAAAGCAGCCAGTGGCTCCCGGACAGCTCGACGATCTGGGGAACTTCGAGGTGAGCAAACCCAGCACTTCCCGTCAGCGCTGCGCCCACACTCCAGTTCTCAAGGTCGTCGGAACGCGCATATCCGATAACACCTCGGTTTCGTTCGCCTGTTCCACTCCGGCCGCGGGCAGTGATGAGCATATGCCAGGATCCCGGCAAACTCTGAAATACCCAAGGGTCGCGCCAAGCCTCTTCGTGCCAGACGCCGTCGTCCAAGGTTTCATAGCAGCGCGGATCAGCATTCAGGGCGAAGTCAGCGGACTTGTGCCAAGCATGCAGGTCGGGCGAAACCGCTACGCAAATGGTCTCGATATTAGTGATCGCGTCCGAACGCAGGAATCTCGAACCGGTGTAGAACATCCGCCAGAGCCCATCATCGCCACGCACAACACTTCCCGTCCAGGTTGCCGAGGCATCCGGTTCCGACGGTCCTCCGTGGACGAGGACCGTGCCGTGGTCCCGCCAAATACGCAGATCCGCGGAGGTGGCATGGCCGATGGATGCGTTGCGGTGTCGAAGGTCGGGGTGGCCGAGCGATTTCGGGGCCTGTAGGTAGTACAGATGGTATGCCTCGCCATCGTCGGCGATCCAGAAATCCCACACCCAGTGGTCGTCTTTCTCGAAGGTCATCCGGCCACCACCCGCCGGTGCGTTGCATCGGATTCCCGTGTCCCGAGGGTGGCGGAAGGCATGAAGGGCTCCTTTGTCTTTGTTCTGAACTGAATTCACAAGATGCTGTCCGCAATCCGGGCTAAATGCATTTAGCACAATGTTCAAGCCCCGCGTGCAGGATGTCAAGCCCGAAAGGGGCTAACCGGCATATGGGCAAGGGTGCTGGCCCTGACTTAGCTCATTCGGGTTGCCCCGAGGTTGGCATGCCGCTCGGCGTCGAGGTCTGGGGAGAATCTCTTTGTGGTGCCGTTGAAGGTGATGGTCGCTGAGCGCAGGGCCGGAGCTGTTTGATGACCTTGGGAACCGCGAGCCCTGTCCTGATTCGAAGAGTCCCGAAGATGACAAGCGCAAGGAACGCGATCGCCAGGCCTGCCTCGATCGCATCGCGCCTGCGGTGGAATTTGGGCCTCGCGCAGGTCCGTTTTGCTCATCCGGAAGAACCGCTCGACGCACCACAGGTCATGGCAGGAACCGATGACTTCCGCAGAGATGGCATCACACGGTACTGGCTTATAGTCGAGGACAACCATGGCCTGCTAGATGTCATCTCTCAGGCGCAGGGTTTGGGGTTCATGTCGAAGAGACGGGCATGGACGCTCCGCAAGCCGCGACGAGCCAGGAACTGGCACTCGCCACTAGCCGGGGTGAGGTGCCGCGCGCGATCATCAAGGTCCGGAACGAACATGCCATCAGCGAAGAGCAGGCGCGAGCGCATCCGGGCGGCCAGGTAGCGCGCTACAAGTCATAGGGGTCGACCTCTCGTGGACGGTACCGGTGAGAACCCCAAGGCAGTCCTGCGCCAGCAATACCCCGGAAATTAAAAGGTCAGGACTCCAAAAACCGACATGCTGAGCCCCGCTGCGGTCATGGTGCTTCGTCCAGGGAGTCGATGAGTTCCAGTCCGCGGCGGGCCCATTCTATTTCGGTGTCCGCGCGGGCAACCAAGCCCTCGTAGGTGAAGATCTTGTACTCCAAGGTGCGACGGCGGTCTGCCTCCGGAGTCACGGCCAGCCGTTTTCTCAGCATGACGTTCGTGCCGTTCTTCAGTTCCTCGATCATCCCTGCCCACTGCTCTCGGCGCAGCGTGTGGCAGTCGATGTGTGCCCGCATGTGGGCTCGAGCGGCGTCAGGGTCCGCCCATTCCAGGTAGGCCGCCTTGAGGTGAACGGGATCGCGCTCACGGGAGTACTCCAGGGGCGTATTCATCCATTCCCGGAAGGCTGCCCGGCCTTCCGCGGTGATCCGGTATTGCGTCTTTTTGCCGCGCGGCCCCCAGGGGATTTCCTCGCCGGCCAGCAGCCCGTCCTTTTCCATCTTCCGCAACTCCGGATAGATCTGCGAATCGGGGGCGTGCCAGACGTAGGCCACCGACGACTCGAAACGCTTGGACAAGTCGTAACCGGTCATTGGCTCAACAGACAGCAATGCCAGCAGCGCGTACCGAAGACTCATGGATGACCCCATTCCTAGCTCTTGCCAATAACTATATCTATAGATAGTCTGTGATCCAACGCACTAACTATGGACATAGGTATTCATTCATAGCAGGGCGAAACACAGCATTCCAACACGACCCACCCGGCGGCGTCATCGCCGACGCCGGCCCGGCGACTGGAAGGAAGAACCGTGACTGAAGTCCGGACCCAGAGCTCCACCACCAACAAGGTCCTCGGCTACCCGCTGAACGTCTGGTACGTCGCCGCCTGGGACAAGGAAGTGACACGCAAGCCGATGCCGCGCAAGGTGGCCGGCCGCTCGCTGGCGCTGTACCGCACAGAGGACGGCAAAGCGGTGGCCCTGGCTGACGCGTGCTGGCACCGGCTGGCCCCGCTGTCCATGGGCAAGACCCTCGCCAAGGACCAGATCCAGTGCCCGTACCATGGCATCGTCTACAACTCCGCCGGTCGCTGCGTCTCCATGCCGGCGCAAGAGACCATCAATCCCAGCGCTACCGTGCCGTCCTTCCCCGTCGTCGAGCGCCACCGCTATGTCTGGGTGTGGCTCGGGGACCCCACCAAAGCCGACCCGGGACTGGTTCCGGACATGCACCAGCTGGACTCCCCGGAATGGGCAGGAGATGGCGAAACCATCTACGCCCCGTGCAACTTCCAGCTGGTCCTGGACAACCTCATGGACCTCACGCACGAGGAATTCATCCACTCCTCCTCGATCGGCCAGGACGAGCTGAGTGAATCGGACTTCACGGTCACCCACGACGACGGGACCGTAACGGTGTCCCGATGGATGTTCAACATCGACGCACCTCCCTTCTGGCTCAAGAACATGCGCGACAAATTCCCCGGATTCGAAGGCAAAGTGGACCGCTGGCAGATCATCACCTTCCGGTCACCATCCGTCATCAACATCGACGTCGGAGTTGCCAAGGCCGGCACCGGCGCCTTCGAAGGTGACCGCAGCCAAGGGGTCAACGGGTTCGTGATGAACGCGATCACGCCCGAAAACGACAAGTCCTGCCACTACTTCTGGGCGTTCATGCGCAACTACCGCCTGGACAGCCAGCTCATCACCACCCAACTGCGTGAGGGCGTGCACGGCGTATTCGGGGAAGACGAGGCCATGCTCGCTGCGCAGCAGACGGCCATCGATGCCAACCCGGACTACGAGTTCTACAACCTCAACATCGACGCAGGCGGCATGTGGGTGCGGCGCCTCATCGAACGCCAGCTCGAATCCGAAGGCCGCATGGTTCCCGTCGCCTAGCAGGGGACGACCAGTTACGAGACAGGTGTGAACAAGCAATGGCAGCAACAAATATTGAGGTCTGGCAGCTGGGAACGGTCGTCGAGGTCCGGAGCGTCGCGACAGATATCAAGCGCGTCGTGATAGAGCCGTCCCAGCCCAAGAAGGCCGAACCGGGCTCGCATGTCGACGTCATGGTCAACATCGACGGACACGAGGACAAACGCTCCTACTCCATCGTGGAGTCAAGCGAGGACGGCGCCCGTCTTGTGATCAGCGTGTTGAAAGCGCCTCTGTCCCGCGGCGGCTCCCGTTTCATCCACACACTCCAGCCGGGGGACCAGCTGGAGATCACCCAGCCGCTGCAGAACTTCCCGCTCCGCGTGGGCGCACGACGGTACACCCTGCTGGCAGGCGGGATTGGCATAACAGCCATGATCAACATGGCCCGGGTGCTCAGAAACCTCAAAGCGGACTACACCTTCGTGTATGCAGGCCGCACCCGGACGGCCATGGCCTACCTGGAGGAACTGCACGAGCTTCACGGCGCGAACCTCGTGGTCCACATCGATGACGAAGGCACATCCCTGGACGTGAACGAGCTCGTGGCCGGCACCACGGAAGACACGGAACTGTACATGTGCGGTCCAATCCGGCTCATGGACGCCGTCCGCCGCACCTGGACCGAGCGTGAGCTAAGCTATCCCAATCTCCGCTTTGAGACGTTTGGCAACAGCGGCTGGTATGACCCGGAGGAATTCATCGTCAAGATCCCGAGCCTGGGACTACAGGTTCCGGTGGGGGCGGGACACTCCATGCTCGAAGCCCTTGAGGACGCCGGGGCCGACATGATGTTCGACTGCCGCAAGGGCGAGTGTGGCCTCTGCGAGGTCAGGATCCTCCAGCTTGAGGGCGACATCGACCATCGCGATGTCTTCTACAGTGCCCGGCAGAAGAGTGCCACGGAGAAAATGGCCTGCTGCGTTTCCCGGGCGGTCACCTCAAAGACCGGCCTGGCCGCGGAGGCCTCTGCTACCGGGCAGGCGATAGTGACCATCGCTGTTTCCTGACACATCCGAGGTGGGCCACTGCAGAGTGAACGACGACGACGGCAGCTGGTGCCGCCGTCGTCGTCGTTAATCCACAAGGTACTTAGTCCCCTGCGGGGAGCGGGCTTCCGCCCACATGGTGGTCCAGGTGCCGGGCGCAATGCGTGATCAGTTCCTGAGAGAGTCCGGATAGCCTGACGCTCCGGGGATACGCGACCAGCAGCGAATTGGTGCCGGTCTCCTGTTCGACGGGCAGGTACTTCAGCGGGCGGTTCTCGTGGCTCTCGGACACGCCTTCCATCAACAGTGAGTAAGCGAGGTTGCGGCCCACAATGGCGCGGATGGTGTTGACGTTGGAGCTGCGGTAGGCGACGTTGGGTTCTACCCCGAAGCGGCGCAGCATGGCCTCGTTCAGGTAGGAAGCCGGCTCCACGTTCAGCAGCGCGGCCGGGTAGGAGGCCAGATCACGGAGGTCAATGGATTCCCGGTCCGCCAGCGGATGATCGGGCGATAGTGCCACCAGGAACTCGCGCCTGCACAGGATGACGGCCTCAACCTCGGGGTGCCGTTGGACTTCATAGATGAAGCAGACGTCGATCTGGCCGCGCAGCATCTTCTCCTGAATCTCCGGGCCAGAGCCCTCCACGAATTCCAGGGTCACGTTGGGGTGCTTGCGGGCGAAGAACTCGGCTACCTCCGGCAGGATCAGCATGGACAGAGTGGTAAAGCAGCCCACGGTGAAGGTGCCAGCGTACCCCTCGGTGCCGGCATCCAGGGCCGCGATCAGGTGCTGGGTTTCGCTGATGATGGCGCGGGCGCGGGTGGCTACGATGCTGCCCGCCGGCGTGAGGTACACGCCCTTGGACTTGCGCCGGATGGCCAACTGCACGCCCAGAGCGGACTCCAGTTCCTTAAGAGCGATGCTGATGCCGGCCTGGGAAACATGGCACTTGAGAGCGGCCTGGGTAATGGACTGAGACTCCGCCACAGCCACGAAATACTGGAGTTGCCGCAACGTCATTTCCTTCATAAGGAAATCATAGGTTATGAGCTAATTGTATTTGTTTTACATCTAATGAGACGTGGACCACTCTTGTGAAGTGATCAGATGCAGCACACAAAGGAGTGGGATGAACGCCTCGGAAGCACGGCTCGGGCCGCACGTAGTGACGTTGGGCACCGCCGGAGGGCCCCGCTGGTGGAACTCACCCGGGGGATCCCAGCGCAGCGGCATCAGCACGGCGGTTGTAGTTCAGGGCCGGGTCTACCTGGTGGACTGCGGCCAAGGAACAGGCCGGCAACTCAAGAACGCCGGATTCGAAATGGACCAGGTGCGCGGCCTTTTTATCACCCACATGCACTCGGACCACACGGTTGACCTGGCCTCCATGATTCTTTTCAGCCAGTTCGAGCGCAAGAAGCCGACCCTTGGGCCGATCGCCGTCTACGGACCTGGGCCGCGCGGGAAGCTCCCCCCTCTTTCCGCTCGTGCCACGTCCGTACCCGAGGCGGTGGCGCCGGCCAACCCGGGTCCCGGCATCGAGCAGCTGTTCGAAGCGCTGTCTACCGCATACGCCACGGACATCAACGACCGTATCTTTGATTCCCTCACCCGGCCGCCGTCCACGCACTTCGACGTCCACGACATCGTGATTCCCGAGGGAACCGACTTTGACCCCAACGACAACGTCTGCCCGGACATGGAGCCGTTCACCATCTTCAAGGATGACCATGTAGAAGTCACCGCCATCCTGGTGTCCCACCACCCCACAGCTCCGGCCTTTGCTTTCCGCTTCGACACTGCGGAGGGTTCAGTGACTATCTCCGGGGACACCGCGCCGTGCCGGAACCTGGTCCGGATCGCCAAGGGCACCGACCTGCTCATGCACGAAGCGATCGATCTGGAGATCATCGCCGCGCAGTACACGGACCAGGCCCTCATGAACGCCACCATGGACCACCACCGCCGCGCCCACACCACGGCACGGCAGGCCGGTGAACTCGCCACCCAGGCCGGGGCCGGTTCACTGGTGCTCCACCACCTGGTACCCGCCTTCGCCCCTGCCGAATCATGGCTCAAGGCGCAGGAGACCTTCACCGGCCAGCTCTTCGTACCGGAAGACCTCGAAACCATTTCCTTCGCCTCAATCCCGCGCACTACCTCCGACACCGCCGTCGAAACCGTAAAGGCAATCTCATGACCAACAGCAACATCCAGAACTTGCCGGCCGCACCGTCACCGGCGCCACCCGGTGGCAGATCCGGGGTAGATCCCCGCGAAATGCGCAAGATCCTCACCTCCAGCTTCCTGGGCACAGCGATCGAGTACTACGACTTCATCCTCTACGCCACGGCAGCGAGCCTGGTGTTCAGCAAGGTGTTCTTCACCGGCGTAGACCAGGGCGTGGGGCTCATGCTTTCCTTCACCACCCTGGCCGCCGGGTACGTGGCCCGTCCACTGGGAGGCCTCATCTTCGGCCACCTCGGCGACAAGCTGGGCCGCAAAGCCATGCTGGTCGTCACCGTGGTGATGATCGGCGTGGCGAGCGTGCTGATCGGCCTACTTCCCACCACAGCCCAGATCGGCGTCGCCGCGCCGATCCTGCTGGTGATTCTCCGCATCATGCAGGGCATCGCCGTGGGCGGCGAATGGGGCGGTGCCATGCTCCTCGCCTTCGAGCACTCCAGGAAAAAGAGCCGCGGCTTCGCCGCCTCCTTCGCGTACATGGGAGCCCCTGCCGGAACCATTATCGCCACCCTTGTATTGAGCGCCATGTCCACCCTGCCAAAGGAAGACTTCCTGGCCTGGGGCTGGCGCCTGCCGTTCCTCTTCAGCGCCGTCTTGGTAGTGGTGGGCCTGATCATCCGACTCAAGGTTTCCGAGTCCCCCGTCTTCAAAGAGGTCGCCAAAACCAAACCGGTCAAGGTCCCCGCTGCCGAGGTCATCACCAAGCACCCCCGCAGTTTCTTCATCTCCGTCTTCGCAGGCATCGCCGGCCAGGCCGCACAGGGCCTCATGGGCGCTTGGGCCATCTCCTACGCCGTGGAACAGGCCACCCTCGCACAGACCTCGGTGCTGAACGTCAAGGCACTCGCCGGCGTGGCCACCATTGCCATGATCATCTTCGCCGCCCGCCTCAGCGACAGGATCGGCCGTAAGAAGGTGATGCTCGGCGGCACCATCGCCGCCATGGTCCTGGCTTTCCCCATCATGTGGCTGATCGAGGCCGGGTCCGTCTGGGGCTTCTTCCTGGCCCTCATCCTGGGCCTGAGCGTCATCCAGGGCCTCACCGCCGGCCCATACGGTGCCTTCGCCGCCGAGCTATATCCCGCCAACATCCGCTACACGGGAACGTCCCTCGGCTACCAACTGGCCAGCACGCTGGGTGCCGGCTTCACCCCCCTGATCGCCACCGGCCTCGTGATCGCTGCCGGCGGCTCCTTGTGGATGGTGGCTATCGCGTGGATCGGGTTCTCTGCGCTCAGCGCCCTAGCCCTGATCTTCGCCAGGGAAGGAAAAGACAGGAACCTGTAGATGATCAAGGGACTCCCCCACAGCCTGGTCCGACCGTAGATTACGAAAAGCTCACACGCAGGTCGGAACCGGTGGCGGTTCCCACCTGCGTGTGAGCGGACGTGCGTGCCCCGTTCTCAGTAACGAGAACGTCCCCGCCCCCTTATCCGGTAGCCGAGATACCCACGTTCAGCAGGGAGACTGATCCCTGGATCCGTACCTCGCTGGCCCTGACGGCCGGAGGTATCGGTGTCGAAGCCTTCACCCCGGACATCTTCCTGCCCGAAATCCGTATGACCGTCGCCGTGTCATTGCTGCTCATCCGGAGGGATTCACATGAGGAAACAGATCATCCTAAATGAAACTATTCTGCTTATCAGTCTCGGGGTATCGTTGGGAAAGTCATGTTTGGTGGCTCCCGACGAAAGGCATGCTGGACCAGTGACCGGAGTAAATACAGAGATCGTCGAGAACCGGTTCGGGCGTTCAGTAGCCGGGCCGGCCGACGGTTTGCTCGCCAGCCCCCTTGTCAATGAAACCGAGTTCCTGGCGGCACGGACACTGAGCATCGGAACCGCACGGGCCAACGCAATGCTGGCGCCTTTGGAGTTGAAGGTGCGGTCCTACTCGGTCCTGGCCCTCGCTTGCACGCCCAACCCGCCGTCCCAGCGTGAGCTGGCCGACTTCCTATGCCTGGCGCCGAGCCAGATCGTCACGCTGGTGGACGGCTTGGAACTCCGAGGCCTTGTGGAAAGACTCAACGACCAGAGCGACCGGCGCTCCAGAGCCATCCGTGCAACCGGATCGGGCAGGAGGCTTTACAAGCGCGCGTCCGAAACCGTTCGAAAAGCCGAGGATATCTCGCTCCGGGAACTGAGTGCGGAAGAACGCGAGCAACTCCGCAGCCTCCTTCGACGAACTGCATTCACTCCCACGGACTAACGGACCATCTTTTGGAAGTGACGAATAGAACGGCAATTGGCCGGTCGCTCGGGACGGAGCCGGTCGCCGGCGCAGAGGTGAGGCCCGGGAAGCGGTCGCGGCGGCACAAGTCCAGGCTCGATCCCGCGGCGGATCGGTCATTCGATGTGCGGGCGCTGAGCCTGTATTAGCTGTCGCACCCCTACCCCCACGATCGGACGCGGCCGCTGGCAATGCGCTGCCTGTTCTTCGCCTTGTCTTTGGCGAGAATATCCCGGCGTGATCCATTTTCGCGCCAGCGGATGCAAGATACTAACGAGCGGTATCCGGACCTACATCGAAGCCGTGGATATCAAATTTCGCGCCTGCTTCGCAGTTGGTGATCAGTGAGCCTGATCCACACCTGATCCACCTGTCACGAATAGCGGAACGTCTAGCGCCCTTTTGTGGCCCGCACGGCAGCATTCTTTTCCGCACCCGCAACGTTCCATGCCTCTTGACGACGAAGCACCTGTCCCAGGGCAATGCAGCAAAGAGCGGACAGGAGCAGCGGGACGGCAAACACGTAGAAAATGGTGACGGGCGGCATGCCGGCTGCGATGAGATATCCCACCAGGATGGGCGCGGCAATGGAGATCAGACGCCCGACGCCGATCATCCAACCGAATCCCGAAGCCCGCGCCCTTGCCGAATACAACGGAGGCACAATCGTGTAGTAGCCGGCCACTCCTGCGTTGGTGAGCATGCCGACGATGGCAGCCAGAGCCAACGCAAGTCCCGTAGTACCGAAGGAACTGGCGAAGCCGACATAGGCGATGCCGGCAAGAACGAGGCAGAGGGTGTTCAGGAGGCGGCTGTTGATCCAAGTCGAAAGAATCCCGAATCCAAGGGCGCCCACAATGCCGCCCGTGCTGATAAGGATGCCGGCCGTTACTCCGATCTGGTTGTTGCCTGCGGCCTCGGCCATGATCTTCGGTGTCCACGTATTGGCGAAATAAAACGCTGCGATGAGGAACGCATAGCCGATCCACATGAGGACCGTTCGGCTCAACATCTTCGGCCCGAACACCTCCTTGAACACACTTCCCGATACTTGTTTCGAAGAAGCGGCCGGAGGGAGCGCCGTAAGAAGGGGACGGCCCATTCTGCCGAGAATCCTGTTGATCTGGGGAAGCGAGCTGGCAGCGCCCTTCTCGGCCAGATATTCCAGGGATTCGGGAAGGAGGAACCAGCTGGCAACCAGCATGGCCACGCTGATGACGGCACCGAAAGCAAAGGCGGCCCGCCAGCCGTATCCGGCGATCAACGCCGCGGCGATGACACCGCCAATCGCGCCGCCGATCGGATAGCCGGCGGAGAAGATTCCCATGGCCAGGCCACGCCGCCGGTCTGAAGAGTACTCGGACACAATGACGCTGAGATTGGCGATCATGCCGCCAATCCCCAGACCGGTGAAGACCCTGCAGGCGATCAGCTGGGGGACGTCCGCCGCCAACACGGACAGGGTCATACCTACCGAAATGATGGACAGCGCCACCAAGGTCAGGTTCCGGCGGCCAATCTTGTCTGCGAGTGGTGTCAGGAAAATGGAGCCTGCCGACATGCCGAACAACCCGGCACTGAGGAGGTATCCCAGCTCGATGGGCGGGACCTTCCATTCTGCCGAGAGGGCTGGGGCTGTGAATGACATGACCAGCACGTCGAAGCCGTCGATCATGATCAGGATCAGGCAGATCGAGACAGTCACGATCTGAAAGCGACTCATTGGTGAGTTTTTGATCTCATCCTTAATATCCAAGGCAATCCTTTCGTAGGGATACTTCGTCGTATCGTGCGCTCCAGCGAACGAAAGGCATCGCCGATAGGACAGCAAGACGGGTCCCTGCCTTCATTTCGTCCACGGCCATGTCTTGTCCTTAAGAGCCGTCATCTTCGACGGCACGGAATGGGTGATGGGGCCCGGCTCCCCGACTTTCCGTGTACCGCTCACGCAACGCCGCTTTGCGGATCTTTCCACTGGCTGTCCGCGGCAATTCGTCCACGATCACTACAGACTTGGGGATCTTGTAGCGGGCTACCCGGCCGTCCAGGTGTGCCCGGACGTCGTCTTCGGTGACATTGAATCCCTCGCGCACGGTAATGACGGCCCGCGGGACCTCGCCCCACTTCTCGTCCGGGATGCCGACGACGGCAACACCGCTTACCCCTTCGAGCTCGATGATGATCTGTTCCACTTCGGCCGGATAGATATTCTCCCCGCCGGAGATGATCATGTCCTTGAGCCGATCCGAGACGTAGACGAAACCTTCGTCGTCGGCGTATCCGATGTCTCCGGAGCGGAACCATACTCCGTCGACAAAACTGCTCTCTGTAGACTCCGGCCGGCGCCAGTATTCGCGGATGACGTTGGGGCCCTTGATCTGGATCTCCCCAACAGCATGGGGTTCCTGAACGGCGCCTAGCGGATCAACGATACGGACATCGGTGAAGAAATGCGGCAGACCCACCGAACCCATTTTGTCCCGGCTCCGTTCCGCGTGCATGCTGGTGGCGCCCGGAGCGGTTTCGGTCATGCCGTAGCCGCCCGAGAAGGACAGCCCGCGGTTCTCGTAGGCTTCCATCACGCGGACCGGAACCGCAGAACCGCCGCAGGTGAGCTTCTTCAATGAACTGATATCGGTGGATGCCCACCCCTCGTGCTCAGCCAGCATTTGAAAGGTCGTCGGGACACCGCTGATCATGGTGGCACCGTACTTTTCAATCAGGGACAGTGCACGGTCCGGGATAAACCCCGGTTCAAGCAGAACCGTTCCGCCTTTGAGCAGCACCGGCAGGACGGCCATGCCCAGGGAGGCAACATGGAACATGGGTGAGATGACCAGCGCCACGTCCGTGCTGAGCACGTCATAGTCCACCAGCACGTTGTAGGAATTCCAGGTGATGTTGCCGTGGGTCAGCACGGCACCCTTGGGACGCCCCGTGGTGCCCGAGGTGTAGAGGATCATGGCGGTGTCGTCCAAGGTGATCGGGACGTCAATACGGTCAGCGGAAGCAGCTGCCAGCGTCCCCGAGTAATCTTCCGCGCCTGCCCCGACCGGCACTGATTCCGCATCCCGGACAATAAGACGATACCCAACGTCCGTGTCAATGCTGCCCGCGAAGGCCAGCGCTTCAAAGCCCTCGGCGTTGATTAGGACCACCGATCCCGAGTCCTGCAGTGCGAATTGGATTTCCGGTGGAGCGAGCCTGGTGTTCAATGGTACGAAAATGGCCCCGAGTGTGCCCGCGGCGAAAAAAGTCTCCAGGAACGAGGGATGGTTTTCGCCGAGATAGGCCACGCGGTCGCCTCGCTGTACGCCGCGGGAACGCAACGCATTGGCCAGCCGGTCTGCCCGCTCGGCCAGCTCATCGTAACTGGTGGCGGAGCCGCAGAAGATCAATGCGGTTTTAGCGGCGGATTTGTGCCTGCGTCGTTGCAGCCACGAACCCACACCTTGATTGTCCATATGAACCGGGCCTTCCTGTGATTGGAGCGATGATCGACGGCTCCACCGGCGGCGTTGCCGGCGCATCCGCCGTCGAACGCTCGCTAGGCGTAAAAGCGGTAGAGGGAGTGTGCGACGACGGCTGGCTTGGTGCCGTCTTCAACCTCGATGATCTGGTCTACGCCGATCTGAACGCCCCCGGCGATTTCCCTAACACCTGCGATGGTTGCGCCCATGCGAATCCTTGAGCCCACTTTTACCGGGGACGGGAAGCGGACCTTTTCCAACCCATAGTTGACCTTGGTCTTCACACCCGTCACGTCCAGCAGTTCCGTCCAGAACGGGATGGCCAGGGAGAGGGTGAGGAAGCCGTGCGCGATAGGCGCCCCAAAGGGGCCGTCCTTGGCCTTTTCCGGATCCGTGTGGATCCACTGGTGGTCGCCTGTGGCGTCGGCGAAAGTGTTGATCTGCTCCTGGGTGATCTCGATGTAATCGGTATGGCCCAGGTCATGGCCTTCCATACCGGCCAGTTCTTCAAAAGTTACAGTTGTGGTGCTCATAATGCTCCTTGAGTGTTAGGGGTGGCCGGCTACGGGCCGGTCATGACGATGCTTGGTTGTCCAGCCGGAGCAGCCGCACAGCGTTGTCCTTGAGGATCTTGGGCCGAATCTCGTCCTTGATGGTGAGGGCAGCGAAGTCGTTCATCCAGCGGTCCGGCGTGATCAAGGGGAAATCGGAACCGAACAACACTTTGTTTTGCAGGACTGAGTTAGCCTGCTGGACTAGCTTCTCCGGGAAGTACTTCGGCGACCATCCGGAAAGGTCGATCCACACATTTGCTTTATGCGTGGCTACGGCAATGGCCTCGTCCTGCCATGGCACCGAAGGGTGCGCCATGATGATCTGCAATTCCGGAAAGTCCGCCGCCACGGCGTCAAGCAGCATCGGATTGGACAGACCCAGCTTGAAGCCGAATCCGCCCGAAAACCCGGAACCGATACCTGTCTGGCCTGTGTGGAAAAGGGCCGGAAGTCCCAGCGATTGTAGGAGGTCCCACAGTGGGTAGAACTGCTGCTCGGAAGGATCGAAGTTCTGTACCGTTGGATGGAACTTGAAGCCCCTGACGCCGTAGTCCCCTGCTAGCAGCCGAGCCCTTTCAAGGGCTTGCGTGCTGGTGGTGGGATCCACGGAACCGAACGGAATCAGCACATCGTTATTGCGGGCAGCGCCCACTGCGATTTCTTCACTGCTGTTGGGCAAATGGTTCAACGCGCGGCGGGCGTCAACGGTGAAGACGACGGCGGCCATCTTCCGTTCGCGGTAGATCTCCGCGATGTCGTCCAAACCGGGTCGGGGGCCGTCCGTCTTGAAGTACTTGCTTGCCGCGTCAACGAGTTCCGGTGGCAGGGCGTGGTGCCCGTGGTCGTCCACCTCCACATGCACGTGCATGTCAATCGCCGTGAGCGAAGCAAGGTCCAAAGCCGATACGTAGCTCATGGCGCTTTACTTAGCCGGTGCCGGTTCGGGACGCAACTCTGCGGGCAACTCTGGGAAGGTCTCGCCGACGCTCTGGAGCCTATCTCCGAAGAGGCGGTCAAACGAGGAGACGAGCTTCTCAGAGCTCCAGCCGCCGTCGTGGTATTCGGTGGCTACGGCTTCGGGGTGGGACCAGAGCTGCAAACGGTCACCGCCCACACCGATCGCCTGCCCGGTGATCTTCGCAGCCGCGCTGCTGGCGAGGAATGCCACCAGCCCTGCGACGTCGGCTGCTGTGCCAAAACCGAGATCCTTCCGGAAAAAGTCCGGCATCGCTTCGCCACGGGCAGAAG
Organism: Arthrobacter sp. 2MCAF14; assembly: GCF_052115645.1. Taxonomy (NCBI): domain Bacteria; kingdom Bacillati; phylum Actinomycetota; class Actinomycetes; order Micrococcales; family Micrococcaceae; genus Arthrobacter; species Arthrobacter sp. 2MCAF14. The sequence continues at coordinate 27,974 of NZ_JBFRHB010000014.1, forward strand.
CCTGGACAGCCCTTTCGAAGAAGGGAATGGTTTCCGTCATCGCGGTGGCTGCCACGGGGATCACCACGTTGGCGGTCACATTGGATCGCTTCATTTCAAGGGCCCAAGTACGCACCATACCTACAATTCCCGCCTTGGCAGCGGCGTAGTTAGTTTGGCCGAAGTTGCCGCGCTGCCCGGTCGGAGACCCGATGGCAATGATGCGCCCGGCCACACCGTTTTCGTTGAAATAGCCGAAAGCCTCACGGACGCAGGTAAAGGTGCCGCGCAGGTGAACATTGATGACCAGGTCAAAGTCTTCATCGGTCATCTTCAGCAGAGACTTGTCCCGCAGCACACCCGCGTTGGTCACCAGAATGTCCAAGCGTCCGAAAGTCCCGACGGCAGCGCTCACCAACTCTTTGGCGGTCGCCGTAGAGCCCACCGCCCCCGCGACGGCAACAGCCTTGCCGCCCGCAGCGACAATACTTGCCACTGCTTCGTCCGCAACGGCTTCGTCAACATCATTGATCACCACGGCAGCGCCCTGCCGCGCAAGCTCTTGGGCATATGCCAAACCCAATCCCCTGCCACTACCAGTGACGATTGCAACTTTTCCTTCGAGGATCATCTGTCTCCTTGGGGTTCTGCGGTGCACGGCGATTCTGTACACGTCCGTCGCGCACCAGATTGACCTCAATGACAACCCATATAGTTCAGAATGTCAATCATTCGAAATATAATTATTCTGATCTTGACGGTTGCAGAATCGATGTAGCACGATGGCTGGGCGCCGACACAGGCCGACCAGTTCGTTCTGTGCGTACGGCAATCCGACTACAAAGGGGTATTCGCATGTCCAAGTCAGACAAAGGTAGGCCAGCACCGAATGCATGGTGGGTCGGTATCGTCTGCGGCCTGGCAACATTCGTGGACACCGGCATCACGACCGGGATTCCGATCGCGCTGGTGCTGTTCCAGGCCCTCAAACCCGACATGCCGGGCCTCACCCCAAACGACGTCGGTCTGCTCACCGGTGCGCTCACTGCAGGCGTGGCGATCGGATCGCTGGTGGGCGGCAGGTTGGGCGACCGCTGGGGCCGCCGCACGGTTTTTATAGCCACCATGGCCCTCACCGCCGTCGGCGCCGCCATCCCTCTCCTCGACGCGACCTTTCCGACCCTCCTCATCGGCGTCATCCTGATCGGAATCGGCGTGGGGGCGGATCTCCCGGTCGCGCTGGCAACGATCTCCGAGGCGGCGACGGACCGCAATCGCGGCAAGATCCTGGTTTTCTCCAACCTGCTGGGCGGTTTCGGCATCCTCCTCGCTGTGCTGCTGGCCATCAATTTCGGTGCCACCGGCCCCACAGGCGGACTGGTCATCTTCGGTACCTTCGCGGCGGTGGCCCTTGGTGTACTCCTGCTGCGTCTGACGATTCCTGAATCCGCGGTCTGGCTCGCCGCGCGGAACGAGCGCCGCGCTGGAATCCACACTGTTCGTGCGGAGCTTGTCCGTCTGCGCGACTTCGGGCAGGCCCCGTATCGTCGTCCGTTCTTGACCCTGATCGGCTATTACATGCTTGCCGCGATGGCCACCAGCGTCGCGGGAAGCTTCGGCACCTTCGTCGCGGTCAACGTCACAGGCGCCTCGATCGCGGAGTACAACTCGTGGACCACTCTTGCGATGCCCGCCGCAATCGTCGCTGCGATCTGGTTCATGGCCGTTGTGGACACGAAACTTCGGATGTCCTATTACGTGGCGGGTTCCATTGGAGTTGTCGTCGCGAACCTGCTTCCCGTCGTCTTCGGATTCAGCCTTCCCATGCTCATCGTCAGCACGGTGGCCACAGTGTTCTTCAGCGCGTTCTGCTTCGAGACGATCATGAAGGTCTGGACCCAGGAATCGTTTCCGACAATGCTGCGGGCAACGGCGCAAGGAACTGTCTACGCCATCTCCCGGTTCGCGACCGCAGGTCTGAACATCGTCACGCCGACGCTCGTCTTGCTTAACCCGAGCGCACTCTACCTCGGCGTATCAGTCCTCGCAGCAACAGGGTTCTTCATCGGCTGGCTCGGTTTCCGCCGGAACGCCCGTAACGAATTCGACCTTGAGTCGGCGCTTGTCTCGCCGGAAGTGGAACCCGAACCCGACACCCCCAAATCCGTCAACGCATGAACACAGCGCGACCATCCATTCCGAGGGAGCAATCGTGACCGTGATTCGGCCGTTTCAGACCACCGTAGACGGGCTCCGCCTGCGCGGCACCCACTACTCACCATCGCCACACCAGCGGGGCCCGACCGCAGCGCTCTTCCACGGCTTCGGCAACTCGCGAGTAGAAACAACATGCATGTTCGTCACCCTCGCACGCCGACTCGTCGCCAATGGCATCGGAGTGATCGCCTACGATCGCGCCGGCCACGGTGAGAGTGACGGAGAGTTCTTCGACACCTCCGTCTCTCTGGATGTCCGTCAGGCGCACCACGTCCTGGCGGCGATCACGGACCTGGACACAGTGGATGCAGGCAATCTGCACCTCGTCGGCATGAGTCTGGGATCGGTCATCGCATCCGTGGTCGCGGCGGAGTCCTCACTGCCGCTTCGCTCACTGACGATGTGGTCGACGGCAGCCGTGTTCGCGGACGAGATCCGGAGTGGGTTCCTCCAGGGACGATCACTAGGAACCTTGGAGTCTAAGGGGTATTTCGACTTCCTCGGCATGCGGATGGGGCCTGCGCTGCGCGACGACGCGGAGTCGTTCGATGTCTACGGTCGCGCATCCGCCTACGCGGGACCGGTTCGCCTCATACACGGCACCGCGGACTTCGTTCCATTGTCCTACGCTGAGCGCTACCTCCAGGTCTATGGTGACAAAGCAGAGCTGATCGTCGTGCAAGGCGCCGACCACGGCTGGGCGCAGCTGCCGCAACGTGAGCTGGCGATCTCCCACACCCTGGACTTCATCAGCCAACAAGCGGCGCGGATCGCTGGCGAATGACGGCCGCACCGAACTTTGTCATGGTTAGAAAACGAAAGAGCCACCCCAGCGGGGTGGCCCTTTAGACATCTAAAAAAGTAGGCCTTGCTCGGAACCACGTCCACGTTCCAGGCAAGGCCTCTATGGTGGAGCTGAGGGGACTCGAACCCCTGACCCCCTGCATGCCATGCAGGTGCGCTACCAGCTGCGCCACAGCCCCATATTCTTGCTGCTTTATGAACTCCGCAAGGGCTTGAAACCCTTCCTCGGTTTCGGATTCCTCCGAAGCAACTCAAATATCTTAGAACAGCATTTCCGAAAATTCCAAATCGGGCATATTCAGTTGGTTTGCGGCTTGGCGCCTAGGATTCCTCGACGGCGGGAGCCTTCGCCGAGGCGTCGTCACCGAGTTCCAGATCCACTACCGGGCAGTCTTTCCACAGGCGTTCCAGGGCGTAGAAGACCCTGTCCTCGGAGTGCTGGACGTGCACCACGATGTCGGCGTAGTCCAACAGGACCCAGCGGCCTTCGGAACGTCCTTCGCGGCGGACCGGGCGCAGATCCTGCTTGAGCAGCTCTTCCTCGATGCCGTCGACGATGGCATTGACCTGGCGTTCGGTCGGAGCCGAGGCGATCAGGAAGACGTCGGTCAGGGCCAGACGTTCGCTGACGTCCAAGGCGATGATGTCCTCGGCCAGCTTGTCCGCTGCCGCGCGGGCGGCGTGGCGGGCCAAGAGGACGGATTGTTCATGTGCAGTCACGGGACTCCTTGTATGCGGCTTCGAGAATAGACGAAGCCTGTTTGGTGGCAAAAGCCTTTGTGGTCAGCGGGAAAGTCCGCTGTTGATCATGATGATGCCCGCAATCAGGGCGATGGCTCCGATGCCAATGAGTCCCAGGACCAGAAGCCGGGTACGCTGGGCGCGCCCAAGTCCCGCCGTCGCGGCGTCGAGCGGTTCAAGTCCGTACGCCGAACTTGCCGAAATGGGCGGATGTTCGGCCGCTTCCGCGAATGCCTCGCCATCCGATGCTGAGTCCGACGCCGGGCGTCGACCCGCCGCTTTCGCAGCGGCCTCTGCGCGCGCCAGCACTCCTGCGCGGCCGCGCAGGCTGCGGGACTTGCCCGACGCGGACTGCCCGGGCTTCAGTTTCGGCGCAGGTGAGGTCACGAGTGGAACAAAGGTGGTGCCAGGCGGCTTCATGACGGGACGATCGAGTCCCGGAACCTTCACGAATTCCAAGGGCGTCACCATGGCCAGGTTGCTGGCCACCGAGGGTTCAGCACGGACCGGACCTGAAGGACGGCTGTTCTGCTCGGCGAGCTTCTGCTTCGCCATGGCCCTCTTGTTGAGGATGGCCTCGCGTTCAGCTTGGGCGATCTGTTCGGCTAGGGCCTCTGGATCCGTTGGCTCAACGTCGGTTTGGGAAACCCCGGATTCACCGGCCGGGACTTTCTGCACGGCTGATTCCATTGCCGCGATGTGCTCAAGCTTATTGGACTGATTGTTCGCTTGGGCGGCCAAAAGCTCGCGGGCCATCAAGGCCTGCTCCACGGTCATTTCGGGGGCGCCGGGAGGCGGGCCTGCCGTGACCCGGACACCGCCGCCAGGCGATACGCCCGGGCGATCAGGGCCGGATTGCTGCCTGCCGGGAGCCTGGACCGGGACACTGGACGTCCTCGGCCCGGATCCGGGTGCCGGGACAACGGGGATCGCCGAGGTGCCCGGGGCAACTTCTTCCTGCAATTGCTGCAGGCGCAACTGGCGGCGCGTGGGCGGACCGCCGCGGGAAAGCTGCTGCTCCTTATCCGCGAGTTCCTTGATGGCGCGGAGTGCGGCGCGGTCGCGTGCACGGGCCTGCGAGGAACGTTCCGAGGTGGGTTTAGCGTCCAGCGGAGCATCGGCCACCCGGCGCACCCGATTGACCGAAGCGCCACCGGACGCGGGGTTGGCGTCGTCGGAGGTAACGGCCTCGGCTACCGCGGGACGTGCGCCGGTTTCTTCCACGCGTGCGTCCCGGGCTCGTCGAAGCTCGCGCCGGCTAGGGATGGGGGGCTGTTCCTGGCTCATTCAAAACTCACTCGGTACGGGCTTGGTGTTCTGATCCGGTCATAGCATGCAGGGGCTCCCCCATGCCGGGTTTGCCCGAGTACAGCTTGTATTTGGCGATGTACTGCACTACTCCATCAGGCACGAGGTACCAGACCGGATTGCCTGCACCCACGCGGGCGCGGCAGTCAGTCGAAGAAATCGCCATGGCGGGCACTTCCAACAGACTGACGTCCTCCCTGCCCATGCCGTCAAGAACATGACCGGGCCGGGTGACACCGACAAAGTGCGCCAAGGTCCAAAGCTCGTCGACATCTTTCCAGGACAGGATCTGCGCGAGGGCGTCAGCGCCCGTGATGAAGAACAAGTCCGCGTCCGGCCGCTGGGTCCGGAGATCCCGCAGGGTATCGATGGTGAACGTGGGACCGGGGCGGTCCACGTCCACGCGGCTCACCGTGAAATTGGGGTTGGACGCCGTGGCAATGACCGTCATCAGGTACCGGTGCTCGGCTTCACTGACCTGCTTGTGCGATTTCTGCCAGGGCTCGCCGGTGGGCACGAAGACCACCTCGTCCAAGCGGAACTTGGCGGCAACCTCACTGGCAGCAACCAAGTGGCCGTGGTGAATGGGATCGAAGGTTCCACCCATTACACCCAAGCGAAGTCGGCGCCCCGTTTCCTCGAAGGGTTTTGCGGCGGAAATGTTAGTGACCCAGCCCTGGGTGCTTGGCCGGGTGCTGGCGGTGCGGATCCGAGTGCTCTTCGGCGGCGTCGTGACGGTTGCCAAGGTTCGTGTAGGAGACCGCCACGAACATCAGGACCAGGAGGATGCAGAAGATGGTGATGCCGAAGACGAAAGGAGGAGCCCACAACGGCGCCGGCGCCTCGCTCTCGCCCCCTTGAGCGAGAATGGAAATGGCGATCTGCTGAAACTGCATTTTCTCCCCTAGCGGTTCAAAGGATTTCGACGGCGGATCCTCCCACCGTCCAGGACTTCTGTTCTATGTTACAGCGTCGCTAGCCGCGGACCTGGCCTTCACCCTGGACAATCCACTTCGTGGTGGTCAACTCCGTGAGGCCCATGGGACCGCGTGCGTGCAGCTTCTGGGTAGAGATTCCCACCTCGGCACCAAGGCCGAGCTCGCCCCCATCAGTGAAACGCGTGGACGCGTTCACGATGACCGCCGCAGAATCGATGTCCGCAATGAACTTCTCCGCGTTCGCCAGATTGTTCGTCAGGATGGCCTCCGTGTGGCCGGTCGACCATTTGCGGATGTGCGCGACTGCCTCGTCGAGGTTGTCCACCATGGCAACTGCGAGGTCGAGGTCCATGTATTCCGTGGCCCAATCGACGTCGTCGGCGGGGACCGTGTCCACCGAACCGGACAGCGCCGCCTGAATCCTGGAGTCGACGTGTAATGTGACCCCCGCGGAACGAAGCGCGGTGGCAACGGCGGGAAGCACAGTGGATTTCGAGTGCACCAGGAGAGTCTCCACAGTGTTGCAAACGCTGGGCCGCTGGGTCTTGGCGTTAAGCAGGATATCGACGGCCATCTCTTCGCTGGCGGACTCGTCGATGAAGATATGCACATTTCCCTCGCCGGTCTCAATGACGGGCACGGAAGAGTTGTTCACCACAGTCTGAATCAGCTCCCGTCCACCGCGGGGAATCAGCACGTCCACCCGGCCACGGGCACGCATCAGGACGTTCGCGCCTTCGCGGCCGAATTGGTCGACGCTCTGGACGGCGTCGGCCGGGAGTCCGACGGATTCCAGCGCATCGCGGAGGATGGTCACAAGGGCTGCGTTGGTGTGGGCAGCGGCCGATCCGCCGCGCAGGATCACTGCATTGCCGCTCTTCAAGGCGAGTCCTGCGATGTCGACCGTGACGTTGGGGCGGGCCTCATAGATCGCTGCGACGACTCCCATGGGCACATTGACTTGGCGCAAGCGAAGTCCGTTGGGGAGGGTCTGGCCCCGGACGACGTTTCCCACGGGATCCGGCAGGCCCGCCAGGTTTTCAAGGGCCGCCACAAGGCCGTCGATGCGGGCAGGTGTCAGGGTCAGGCGGTCCAGCATGGCAGCGGAGGTTCCGTTGTTGCGGCCGGACTCAACATCCTTCGCGTTGGCGGCGAGGATGGACCCCTGCTTTTCCCGGAGGGCTGCGCCAATAGCGTGCAGGGCGCGGTCCTTCCAGGCACGGTTCGCCTGCGCCATGTGCCGCGCGGCCTGCCGTGAGCGGTCCGCGATCGAATGCACGGCCGCCTCCACTTGCTCGGGGGTGAGCGGCGCGTTTCCCGTCTCCGGAGTTTCCGGCACCTGGGCGGCATTGCCAGCAGCCAGGGCGTCAGTCATCACAGGAGAATCAGGGGTAAGGGCCTCAGTCATTCTCCAAGTTTAGTGGAGCGGGCCTGCTGGACCAGCACGAGGTCGTCAACATGAACAACTACGCGGTCATATCCGCGGCCAAGGTCCTTGGCGAGTTCCTTGGTGGAACGGCCAAGCATGCGGGGAAGCTCCTCCGCGGAGTAGTTCACCAATCCCCTGGCAATCACAGTGCCTTCGACAGAAACCATCTCCACTGGATCGCCAGGCTCGAAGTCTCCCTGCACCGACGATATTCCGGCGGGCAACAGGGAGGTGTGGCGGTCGCGCACGGCCTTGACGGCGCCGTCGTCGAGCACCAAACGGCCCCGGACCGAAGCGAGGTGGGCCAGCCAGAGCAGCCGGACGGGTTTGCGGTTGCCGTTGATGGCGAACCACGTGCCCACGTCCTCGCCTGCCAGTGCGGCGGCGGCATTGGCCGTGGAGGTGACGAGGGCGTGGATGCCGGAGCCTGCGGCGATCGACGCAGCCTCCACCTTGGTGGTCATGCCTCCGGTTCCGACGCCGGCTTTACCGGCCTTACCGATGGTCACGTCGACGAGGTCAGCGGGACCGGTGACGAGCGGAATGCGCTTGGCACCCAATGACGGCGGACCATCGTAGAGGGCGTCGACGTCAGACAACAGGACCAAGGCGTCCGCCCGGACAAGGTGGGCCACCAAAGCGGCCAGGCGATCGTTGTCGCCAAAACGGATTTCGTGCGTTGCCACGGTGTCGTTTTCGTTCACGACGGGCACGACGCCGAGGTTCAGCAAACGGTCCAGCGCACGGTATGCGTTGCTGTGCTGCGTGCGCCGCATCAAGTCATCCGCCGTCAAGAGGACCTGGCTGACCGTGACCCCGTGAGCGGCAAAAGCCTGCGAATAGCGCGCCATCAAAAGCCCTTGGCCCACACTGGCCGCAGCCTGCTGCGTGGCGAGGTCCTTGGGACGCTTGGCGAGGCCGAGCGGCGCGAGACCCGCCGCGATGGCACCGGAAGAGACGAGGATGATCTCCGTCCCGGAATTGCGCTTCTCAGCCAGGGCGTGGACGAGTGCCGTCAGCGCTTTCTCCGAGATGCCGCCTTTGATGCTGGTCAGCGAAGACGAACCCACTTTGACGACGATCCGCTTGGCGCCGGCCAGTGCCTGGCGTTCGGCGGAGTCGTCGCCTTCGGTGACTTCAGCGATGCGGGCCGTGCTAGTCGTCATTTTCGGCTTCCAGGCCGCTTTCCTTCAGGGGCTTGGGTAGACGACGTCCGCTGACGGACTCAGTCCAGATGCCCGCCTTCCGCTCGGCTTCGAGCTCGGCGCGTGCTGCAGCCTTGGCTTCGCGTCGTTCGAGCTGCTCGTCGCGCTTCTGCGAACGGGTGGGGCGGTCGCCGATGTCGGCAACACGGATGTCCGTGCCACGAGGCGTCGCCAGCAGTTCGGCGCCCGCCATCATGGTGGGCTCCCAGTCGAAGACGACGCCGTCCTCTTCGCCGATCACCACGGTGTCGCCCGGGACGGCACCCATCTTGAACAGTTCGTTTTCGATGCCGAGCTTGGCCAGGCGATCGGCCAGGTAGCCGATGGCTTCTTCGTTGGTGAAGTCGGTCTGCTTGACCCAACGGACCGGCTTCTCCCCCAGCACGCGGAAGAGCGGCTCGAGGTTCTTCTCCTCGCGGCGGATCTTGAAGCCGGACTCATTGACGGCACGGGGGCGGAGGACGGGCGCCGCGACCTTGGGAGGCGCGGTGGCAACCGCCTTGCGTGCGGCCATGACGATCTCGCCCATGGCGAAGCTCAATTGGCGCAGGCCTTCATGGCTCGTGGCGGAGACTTCGAAGACGCGGTAGCCGCGCTGTTCCAGTTCGGGACGGACGAACTCGGCCATGTCCCGACCATCAGGCAGGTCCACCTTGTTCAGGACAACAAGCTTGGGACGTTCGTTCAGGGGGACCACTTCGCCGTCAACGCCGGCGTAGCTCATGTCCACCGCGTACTTGTCCAGCTCTTGCTCGATGATCGCAAGATCCGAGAGCGGATCCCGGTCCGCTTCCAAGGTTCCGCAGTCCAGCACGTGCACCAGCGCGGCGCAACGCTCCACGTGGCGCAGGAAGTTGTGGCCCAGGCCCTTGCCCTCGCTCGCCCCTTCGATCAGCCCGGGAACGTCTGCAATGGTGAACCGGACCTCACCGGCCTGGACCACGCCAAGGTTGGGGATCAGGGTAGTGAATGGGTAGTCGGCGATCTTGGGCCGTGCCGCTGACATCGCCGCGACAAGGCTGGACTTGCCCGCGGAGGGGAAGCCGACCAGCGCGATGTCCGCGATGGACTTCAATTCCAGGACGATGTCGCTGGAGTCGCCTTCAGTGCCGAGGAGGGCGAAACCGGGAGCCCTGCGCTTCTGCGAAGACAGCGAAGAGTTGCCAAGGCCGCCCAGGCCGCCTGCAGCGGCGATGAACTCGGTGCCTTCACCTACAAGGTCAGCAAGGACGACGCCGTCCTTGGTCTTGACCACGGTGCCGTCCGGTACGGGAAGCACGAGGGTTTCACCGTTCTTGCCGCCGCGCCAGTCACCCATGCCGGGGCCACCGTTGGTTGCGTGGCGGTGCGGTGCGTGGTGGTAATCAAGCAAAGTGGTGGTCTGGGCATCAACGCGCAGGATGACGTCGCCGCCGTTACCGCCGTTACCGCCGTCGGGTCCGCCCAGGGGCTTGAACTTCTCGCGCTTAACAGAGACACAGCCGTGGCCGCCTGTTCCGCCGGATACGTGAAGTACTACCCGGTCTACGAAGGTCGCCACGTGTTTCTCCTCTAACTGGAAATTACTGCTTGAAGTGCGTGTTGCGGGCTGATGCGCCGCCGCCCGCACTAGTAAATTCTAGTGCGGTTAAAAAGACAGGTGGAGCGGGCCATACGGCCCGCTCCACCCGTTCAGAACGTGTTATTACTCTGCAGCTGCAGCAGCAACGATGTTCACTACGCGACGGCCGCGGCGAGTACCGAACTCAACCGCACCTGCCTGCAGGGCAAACAGGGTGTCGTCGCCACCGCGGCCGACACCGGCGCCCGGGTGGAAGTGGGTGCCGCGCTGGCGGACGATGATCTCGCCTGCGGAAACGACCTGGCCACCGAAGCGCTTTACGCCGAGGTACTGGGCGTTGGAGTCACGACCGTTGCGAGTGGAGCTCGCGCCTTTTTTATGTGCCATTTGAAATGCCTGCCTTTAAAATTCTGGGGAATCTGTTGAAAACCTGAACAGCAACCAGTGGTTACTTGATACCGGTGATCTTGATCTTGGTGAGTTCTTGACGGTGACCCTGGCGCTTCTTGTAGCCGGTCTTGTTCTTGAACTTCTGGATGACGATCTTCGGACCACGGAGGTCTTCGAGGATCTCAGCCGTAACCTTGACCTTGGCCAGATCCGCAGCAGCGGAGGTGACCTTGTCACCGTCCACCAGGAGCAGTGCGGGCAGCTCAAGGGTGCTGCCGGCTCCACCGGGGACGCGGTTCAGGGTTACGTAGTCTCCAACGGAAACCTTTTCTTGGCGGCCGCCTGCGCGGACAATCGCGTACACCACTTGGGCACTCACTTCTCTCGACGTTTATTACTAAATTTGCGTGCGGAACCCCGATCCGAAAACGGGCCTGGTTCACGCTGTGCCTCAACGCCGTGGACTCCGGTACGGAATCCATGAGTCATCCCTCGAATAGTTCCAAATGAAAGGTCAGTTCCAAATGAAGGTTTCTAGGGGCATAACCCAAGTGTTGGCGTAAGCACCGAAGATCTAGATTACGCTAGTTTCGCCTTCGGCTGCAAATGAGGCCAGGTCCGGAGGCTGCCACGTGATGGCTGCCACAGACTGGCTATGTCGCCATCCGGTACCGTGCCCGTCTACCTTACCCTGCCGGCGGGAAAAAGCTCGGATCCCCGCCCCGACACGCTGCGGCGCCGCCGGAGCAGGCGCATCATCCCGTGCTTCCACGCCAGGAACCGGGCTCAGCCGTGCAACCTTGGAGCATCGAAGAAGGCCGTTTCATAGCGGCACGATTGGGTGAAAGCCTCCATCATCGCCGTGCGCTCCGTGGGTGTTGCGGCCTGCGCGGCGGCATCCGTGATGTCGATCGCCTTGCGGGTGGCCTCTGCGAACGCCTCGTCTGCGTAGGTGCGCAGCCAATCCGCGTAAGGGTGCTCGTCCGACGCTCCCGCCTGAATATAGCGAAGGTGGAGCTGCTGACCCACCTCGGCGTACAACCAGTAGCAGGGAAGCACGGCAGCCAGCAGGACGGCATAGCTTCCCGACGCCGACGCCGCCAGCAAGTGGTCCACGTAGGCCTTGGTGACTGGGCCCAGCTCTCCGCTTACCTGGCGTCCGCTGAGCCAATTCCGATGCAGCTCGGACTCGACTTCAAGGCACATCTGCGAGCCACGGGCCCAGAACAGCTGTTCGGTTTCGCTGGGGGCGAGGGCGCTTGCCCGCGCCAGGACCCGGGAATAGCCGTTGAGATAGATGGCATCCTGCGAGAGGTAATAGCTGAACTGCGCTTCGCTGAGGCCGCCGGTTTGCAAGTGCTGGATGAAGTCCAGGCCATAAATGGCCGCAAGTTCCGTTTGGGCGGCGTCCCACATCCGGACGGCAAAGTCCCCCGGATGAAGGTCCTGCTGGAGCGCGTGGAAATGATGGATCGGCCCATTGCCCTTCCCCACTTCCAGCACCTCGGACTGGGCCAGCGCCCCCTGAAGCCAGGGCTTGACTACGCGCAGCGCAGACTCCCAATCGCCGAGCCGTGCCTTGGCCGTCGCCATGGCCGACGACAAGGAACATCCCGTGCCATGGCTGTTGCGGGTCTCCACGCGTTGACCGGCGAATTCCACCACGTCCTGGCTCAGGACTCCTTCGGTGTTAACCAGGGCGTCGGGGCAGCCCTCTCCCTGCAGATGGCCGCCCTTCACCAGGACGGTGTTTCCGCAGGCTGCAGCCAGGCGTTTGCCTTGCTCCAACGCCGATGCCCAGTCAATGGCAACAGGCTCGCCAAGCAGCATGGCCAATTCAGGAAGGTTGGGGGTCACCAAGTCAGCGAGGGGCAGAAGTTCCCGCAGCGCGGTTTCAGCGGACTCCGCGAGGAGCCGGTCGCCACTGGTCGCGATCATCACCGGATCCAGCACGACGACGGCGGGGCGCGCCTCGCCGAGCCAGCGACGGACTTCATGGATGACGGCGGCGTCCCCGAGCATGCCGATTTTGACAGCATCAACAGTGATGTCGTCGCTAATGGCATCCAATTGCTGGCGCAGGAACTCCACGGGAGGCACATGGACGGCAGTGACTCCCCGGGTGTTTTGTACGGTGAGCGCAGTGATGACGGCCATGCCATAGCCGCCGTTGGCCGCGATGCTCTTGAGGTCTGCCTGGATCCCGGCACCACCCGAAGGATCAGAGCCGGCAATGCTGAGGACCCTCGGGATAGCCCGCTGGACGGCCTTGAGCGGGTAGACAGCTGATTGCGCTGAAACAGTCATGCGAGACATCCCTTCGCCGGTGCTAACCGGACAGGTTCAACGGGTCTGGTCTCAGCCGGCTTGGTGCGCGGCACCCCGTGTCAGTCCCTTAGCTTAACCCGGATCACACCTCGCCCGCTGAAATCGCGCTATGCAACCGTGCTGACCGTCCGGTGAATCGGCCGGCAACGACGAAGCCCCGGCGGTTTCCACATGAGCGGAAAGGGCCGGGGCTTCGGACAGGGTACTGCGTTTAGAGCTCGGACTTGGGCACGCCGACTCCGAGGATGATCGGTTCCGCTGCCGCCGTCGACTTGGCTGGAGCAGCGTCCGTCGCCTTGGCCTCGTGCGCGGCCCCACCGGAGGCGGCCGCGGCAACCTCGTGGTGCTCAACGTTGGTGGCGTTGGCGGCACCCTGGGCCCGGCTGGCGCTGCGGTTGCGACGGCCTCGGCGTCCACGCGAACCCGCTTCCGGGGATTCCCCGCTTGCAACGGCCGCGGGGGTCCCTGCGGGCGCTTCCTCGGCCTCAGTTGCCGTCGTCGCAGTGTCGGGAGCTCCTCCGAGGCCCGCGAATGCCTGTGCCAACAGGTCCAGGCTCATGGCAGGTGCACCACTCGCTGGCTGCTCTTCGTGGTGGACGAAGGGCAACGCAACTTCCTCGCCGCCGAATCGCAGCACAGGCTTCGAACGTTCCTCGCTACTCGAAGCAGCGGCAGGAGCCTGGGCCGGGGCCGGGGGGGCCTGGACCGGGGCCGCTTCCGCTACGTGCCGGTCGGCGAGCAATTCCGCCGCGTGGTGGAGCTCGTCGTCGTGCAGGTGGGCAGCGTGGGCCGCAGCCGCGATGGTGGCAAGGGCTGCGCGGGTGGCTGCCTGGCGATTCGGATCAGTGGATTCCACTGTATGGACCGGCACAGGAGGGGTGATCGGGAGCTCGGCCGTCCCCTGCCCTGTCCCCCTGCCGCGGCGACGCTTGCGCTGCTCCGGGCGGACGGCCGGCTGTGATTCCGTCCGCGGGTGGTGGTGTTCAGCGGCCACCACGTTGGCCCGACGGTGCTCCACAGGCTCGTCGTGCGTGACGATTCCGCGACCGGCGCACGTTTCGCACTGCTCGCCGAAGACCTCAAGCAGGCCGGTGCCCATGCGCTTGCGGGTCATCTGCACCAATCCAAGCGACGTCACTTCGGCGACCTGGTGCTTGGTGCGGTCCCGGCCGAGGCACTCGACCATGCGGCGCAACACGAGATCGCGGTTGGATTCCAGGACCATGTCGATGAAGTCGATGACGATGATTCCGCCGATATCGCGCAAGCGAAGCTGGCGCACCACTTCCTCGGCAGCCTCAAGGTTGTTCTTGGTGACGGTTTCCTCAAGGTTGCCACCGCTGCCGGTGAACTTCCCAGTGTTGACGTCAACAACCGTCATGGCCTCGGTGCGGTCGATCACGAGCGAACCACCGGAGGGCAGGAAGACCTTGCGCTCCAATGCCTTGTGGATCTGTTCGTCGACGCGCCATGCCGAGAAGATGTCCTGATCCGAGGTCCACTTTTCGAGGCGTCCCACCAGATCCGGCGCCACGTAGGTGACGTAGGCCTCGATGGTGTCCCATGCTTCATCGCCGGAGACGATGAGCTTGGAGAAGTCCTCATTGAAGACGTCGCGGACAACCTTGATGGTGAGGTCCGGTTCGCCGTACAGCACTTCCGGAGCCAGGACCTTGGTGGACGTGGACTGGCTTTCGATGCCTTCCCACTGGGCCCGCAGGCGGTTGATATCGTGCGTCAGCTCTTCCTCGGAAGCACCCTCGGCGGCGGTGCGGACAATGACGCCCGCGTTCTCCGGGAGGCGATCCTTGAGGATCTTCTTCAGGCGGTTGCGCTCGACGTCGGGCAGCTTGCGGGAAATACCGGTCATTGAACCGCCGGGCACGTACACAAGGTAGCGGCCGGGAAGCGAAATCTGGCTCGTCAGGCGTGCGCCCTTGTGGCCCACGGGGTCCTTGGTGACCTGGACCAGCACGGAATCGCCTGATTTCAGGGCGTTTTCGATGCGGCGCGGTTTGCCTTCCAGGGTGACGGCATCCCAGTTGACTTCACCGGCGTACAGCACGGCGTTGCGGCCGCGTCCGATGTCGACGAACGCAGCTTCCATCGACGGCAGCACGTTCTGGACCTTGCCCAAGTAGACGTTGCCGATCAGGGAATCCTGCTGTGTCTTCGACACGAAGTGCTCCGCGAGCACGCCGTCTTCCAGGACACCGATCTGGATCCTGTCGTCGCGCTGACGGACGATCATCTGGCGGTCGACGGACTCACGGCGAGCCAGGAATTCGGCCTCGGTGATGACCTGGCGGCGGCGGCCGGTCTCGCGGGACTCGCGGCGGCGCTGCTTCTTGGCTTCAAGGCGGGTGGAGCCCTTGACGCTCGTGACGCGGTCGGAGCCGGTGGTGGACTCAACGTGTGCGCGGGGAGCGCGGACACGGGTGACGGTGTTGGGGGGATCGTCGTCTCCGCCGCCCGTCAGCTCCAGGTCCTGATCGCCGCGACGGCGGCGCCGACGACGGCGGGAAGTCACGCCCTCTTCGAGGACCTCCTCGGTACCGGCCTCTGCCTCGTCCTCAGACTCCGCGGACGCTTCTTCTCCCGCGGTTTCATCACGCTCGTTGCCCCGGCGTCCACGACGCCCACGGCTGCGACGCCGACGGCGGCTGCCGGCTTCGTCCAGTTCGTTGTCCTCGGAAACTTCTTCAGCGTCAGCCTGCGGTTCTTCTTCGACGACGGCCGGCCTGGCAACTGCGCTCAAGTCCGGTGCCTGGAAGATCATGGAGGTGACGGACCCAGGTTCCAGGAACAGCGAAGCGATCGGGCTTGCAGCTTCCGCCTCGACGGCCGGCTCCTCGGTGGCTTCCTCGGGCGCAACTTCCGCGACCACAGCGTGTTCTTCGCGCGGAGCAACCTCGGCAGCCGGTGTTTGAACCGGGGCTTCTTCGGCGACGGGTTCGGGGCTCTTCGCCCTCGTCGTACGACGGCGGCGGACCGGCTTCTCGGGGGCAGCTTCGGCTTCTGCCGCTAGTTCAGGCTCGACGACGGCGGCAGCCTTCGGGGCCTCGCCGCCTTCCGTGGAAGCTTCTTCGGCGAAACCTGGCAGCGGCTCGGAAGTTTCGACCTTCTTTCGAGCCCTGGTGCGCCGGACAGGAGCCTTGGGCGCTTCGGTGTCCGTCGCTTCCGCGAGGGGCTCAGCGGCGGCTGCGGCAGCTCCGGCGTCGGGGGCTTCATCCGCGGCGACCGTCTTCGGTGCCGCCTTGCGGCGGGTGCGGGTGACCTTTTTGGGTGCTTCGGTGGTCTCGGTGGACGCCGCATCTTCGGCGGCGGCTACAACTTGCTCGTTATCCATATGTGGCAACACTCCTGCCCTTGCGCAACCGCCACATCCGGTGCCCAGAGGGGCAATATTGTCAAAACCCGCAGGCGTTGACAGAAGTCAGTAGTAGTCTTTCCGGTTCGCACCAGCATGGGGGTGCGGCATCCACGGAAAGCCGGCTTCGCTCCAAACCCGTTGTTCTAATGCCACAACCAGGTGCCGTCCATTGTCACTGCGGCCCTACCGGGGATCATCGGATCCTGGGCATGCCCTGCATATGACTGGCGGTCTTGGGAACAAGATACCGGACCGGATTCCGCATGTGGATCGGCTTCCGGCCATGTTCATTCTCTCACACGCCCGCACCCCCGGCAGGAAACACGCCCTGAAGGCTTCCGTGCCGCCACCCTCGCTGGACGCGTCCTCCAGCCTCCGCGGCTAGAATCCTCCCAAGAGCAGTCCCCGGTCCTGCGCCGGGCCATCCAGAAAAGGACAGCCAACCATGCCGAGCCCCGCCAGCCCGAACCTGGCCAATAACGATGCCCGCTCCCTCCGGCAGGAGAAAACCGGGAGGAGCCCCGACGGGGCCATGCCACGCATGGTCCGCGACCGCCCCTTTGCGTGGCTCTTGCTCGCCACCGGCGCCGTAGCATGGCTGGCATCAGGGGCGCTCGTGCTGGAAAAGCTGCAGGTTCTCATCGACCCCAACCACATCACGGCCTGCGACCTGAATCCGTGGGTATCCTGCGGCAGCGTCATGAAGACACCGCAGAGTTCGGTTTTCGGTTTCCCCAACATGTTCATTGGCATTGTCGCCTTCGCCGTGATCATCACCACCGCCATGGCGATCTTTGCCGGGGCCAAGTTCGCCCGCTGGTACTGGATCGGACTGCAGACGGGCGTCACGCTGGGCTTCATCTTCATCGTCTGGCTGTGGTCCCAGGCACTGTATGTCATTCACATCCTGTGCCCGTTCTGCATGGTGGTGTGGGCCTGCATGATCCCGCTCTTCGTCTTCGTGACCATCAGGAACGTGGCGCACGGGGTCATTCCAGCCCCCGCGGGCCTGGCCAGGATCCTCAGCGAATCCGGTTGGATCATTTCCGCGCTGCTCTACGTTGCCGTGATCGCGAGCATTTTCTTCGCCTTCATCAATGTCTTCATCGGCACGTCCGGTTACTGAGCACTTATCCCATTAACAGCGGAAGGGGCCCTTGTTCACTTGAACAAGGGCCCCTTCCATGTTGGTCTTGGCGGGAAGCTACGCGCCGAACCAGATCTTGATCTCGCGCTCGGCGGAATCCACCGAGTCGGAACCGTGGACCAGGTTCTGCTGCACAGCCAGACCCCAGTCACGGCCGAAGTCGCCGCGGATGGTGCCGGGCGCCGCCGTCGTCGGGTCCGTGGTTCCAGCAAGGCAACGGAAGCCTTCGATCACGCGGTGGCCCTCGAAGATGGCAGCCACAACCGGGCCGCTGAGCATGAACTCAACCAGCGGCTCGTAGAACGGCTTGCCCAGGTGCTCTTCGTAGTGCTGCTCCAGCAGATCGCGGGTGGCGTCGACCTTCTTCAATTCGACCAAGGAGTATCCCTTGGACTCGATGCGGGCGAGGATGCTGCCGCTCAAGTTGCGGGCGACGCCGTCGGGCTTGATCAGTACAAGGGTGCGCTCAATGCTCACGGTTGCTCCAATGTTGAGTGTGTGGGTTTCCCAGCCAGTTTACGGGGTTTCGCTCAGGCGGACTGCCCGGCAGAGTCTTCCCCGCGCGAAGCATTCCATTCGGCTTGCTCACGATCACGCTGGGCGTTCTCGCGGTCGATCCTCATGCCGGCACGGATGCCGTACCACCAGCAGGCCGCAAAGAGGACTCCCACCACGAACATCGTGGGCTCGACGAAGCCGGAAAGAATCAAGACCAGCTGCAATACCCAGCCGACACCGATGCCCCACGGCTTGCTGAGGACGGCACAAGCCAGGATCAGCACAAGGCTCAGGGTGATGCCGAATGTCAGGATCAGCGCCGGCTGCACCTCTCCACGCTTCAGTCCGAAGACCGCCAAGGTGGCGAAGAACGCGACGAAGGCCTCCAGAAGCAGAACGGTCGAAGCGAACATCACCTTGGTGGAGCGGCGCTTCTTGGGCATCCCGGGCCGCCATTCGCGCTGGGCTTTGGTGAGTTTGGCCATGCTCAGGAACCAACCTTCCCGAGGAGCATGCGGGCTTCGGCCACCACGGTGATGGAACCCGTGACGAGTACCCCGCCGGCCAGGTCATCGTTGGCTTCGGCACGCTCCACGGCCCACTCGATCGCGTCGTCCAGCTTCTCGGCAATGTGGACATTGTCGGCACCGAAGCCAAGGTCGACGGCGAGATCGGCCAGTTGCGCGGCCGGGATGGCGCGCGGCGAGCTCGACTGCGTGAAACAGAATTCCTCTGCCAGTCCGCCCAAGGATTCCTTGAGCTGCCGCAGGATTTCTTCCGCGTCCTTTTCCTTCAGGACCCCGACGACCACCACCAGCTTGCTGAAGCTGAAGGCCTCTTCGATTGCCTCGGCTGAGACGCGGATGCCATCAGGGTTGTGCGCGGCATCCACGATGATCGTGGGAGCAGTGCGCACCACCTCAAGACGGCCGGGCGACGTGACGTTGCCGAAAGCCTCACGCAAGAGGTCGCCGTCGAGCTCTTTCTCGCCGCCGCCGAAGAAAGCCTCCAGGGCGGCGACGGCGACCGCGGCGTTCTCGGCCTGGTGGGCGCCGTGCAGGGGCAGCAGCAAGTCCTCATAGCGGCCCGCGAGCCCTTGGATCGTCAGCACTTGACCTCCGACGGCAACGCTGCGCGACTCAACGCCGAATTCGACACCTTCGAAGCGGAAGGGCACACCCACCTCGCGTGCCTTCTCCAGGAGCACCTGGGCGGCGTCCACGGGCTGGGCAGCGCTGATCAGGAAGCCGCCGGGTTTGATGATTCCGGCCTTCTCGTGGGCGATGTCCTCGGTGGTGTCGCCGAGGAGGTCCGTGTGGTCCAGCGAAATCGGCGTCACCACGGACACCTGCCCGTCGCCCACATTCGTGGCGTCGGTAATACCGCCCAACCCCACTTCAATCACAGCGACATTGACGGGTTGGTCAGCGAAGATCGCGAAGCCAAGAATGGTCAGGCACTCGAAGTACGTGAGCCTGGGCTGGCCATCGGCCTCGAGTTCCTTGTCCACGATCTCGAGGTACGGACGGATCTCGTCCCAGATCCGGACAAAAGTCTCATCCGACACCGGCTCGCCGTCGATGCTGATGCGCTCGGTGACCTTCGACAGGTGCGGACTCGTGTAACGGCCCGTGCTCAAGCCGTGGGCGCGAAGCCCCGCCTCGATCATGCGGGCGGTGGATGTCTTGCCGTTGGTGCCCGTGATGTGGATGATCGGGAATGCCTTGTTGGGCTCACCCAGCACATCCATGGCCCGGTACAGGGGCGCCAGCCGCGGCTCCATTTTGTTTTCCGGGGCGCGGCCCAGGAGTTCGGCGTAGACGCTTTCTACGGAGAATTCGTCGCTCATGTACTAGGCCTCGATCTTGGTCACGGTGATCTGCGGCTCGGCCGCGTCGCCGGAGACGACGGGGTCGAGCTTGAGGGACAGGGTTTCGGTCTTGACCAGCTCTTCATTGGCGCGCAAGGCGTCAACAACGTCGGGGACAGCCAGGACCGTGGTGTGGATGCGGTCGCTGACGTTGAGTCCTGCGTCCTTGCGCGCTTGCTGGATGGCACGAACCATGTCGCGCGCCAGGCCTTCGGCAGCCAATTCCGGAGTGACTTCGGTATTCAGGACCACGAAGCCACCGCCCGGAAGGACAGCGACGGCCGCGGACGAACCGTCAGCAGACTCCGCCACGACGGTCTCGAGCGTGAACTCCTGCGGTTCGAGCTCGAGGCCGCCAGCCGTGACCACTCCTGCGTCGGAAACCGACCAGTCGCCGGACTTGGAACCCTTGATGGCCTGCTGGACGTTCTTGCCCAGTCGCGGACCTGCCGCGCGGGCGTTGACCACGAGTTTCTGCTCGATGCCGAATTCCTCCGGCGACGCCGTCGCGGCGTCGAGGAGTCGGACGGACCGCAGGTTCAGTTCATCCGCGACGACGGCGGCGAAGCCTTCCAGCGCATCCGCGCCGGGTGCCACTACCGTGAGCTCCTGCAGCGGCAGGCGAACGCGAAGGTTGGCGGCTTTGCGAAGGCTGGAACCCGTGGAGCAGATCTGCTGGACCCGGTCCATGGCCTCGACGAGTTCCGGATCTGCCGGGAACAGCGACTCCTCGGGCCAGTCAGCCAGGTGCACGGAGCGCCCGCCGGTCAGGCCGCGCCAGATCTCCTCGGAAACGAGGGGCAACAGCGATGCCGCGACACGGCAGACGGCTTCGAGGGCCGTGTGGAGTGCATCGAAAGCGTCGGTGTTCTCATCGAAGAAGCGCTGACGGCTGCGGCGCACGTACCAGTTGGTGAGCATGTCCAAGTAGCTGCGCAGTTCATCGCAGGCTCCGGAAATGTCGTATTCGTCCAGGCTGGAGGTGATGTTGCGGACGAGGTCCCCGGTGTTTGCCAGCAAGTACTGGTCCAGGGTGTCCGTGTAGCCGTCGTAGCGCAGCTTGGCGTCATAGCCGGCGCCACCATTGGAGGCGTTCGTGTATAGCGTGAAGAAGCTGTACACGTTCCACAACGGCAGGATGACTTGGCGGACGCCGTCGCGGATTCCCTGTTCGGTGACCACGAGGTTGCCGCCACGCAGGATGGGGCTGGACATCAGGAACCAACGCATGGCGTCGGAGCCGTCGCGGTCCAGGACCTCGGAGACGTCCGGGTAGTTGCGCAGGCTCTTGGACATCTTCTGCCCGTCGGAGCCCAGGACGATGCCATGGCTGATCACATTGCGGAAGGCCGGGCGGTCGAAGAGTGCCGTGGACAGGATGTGCAGCATGTAGAACCAGCCGCGGGTCTGCCCGATGTACTCGACGATGAAATCTGCGGGGTTGTGGGTATCGAACCATTCCTCGTTCTGGAACGGATAGTGCACCTGGCCATAGGGCATGGAACCCGAGTCGAACCAGACATCCAGGACGTCCTCGACTCGGCGCATGGTGGACTGGCCCTCTTCAGGAGAGCGCGGGTCGTCCGGGTTGGGCCGGGTGAGTTCGTCGATGAACGGGCGGTGCAGGTCAACCTGGCCGTTGTTGTTCATCGGAAGGCGGCCAAAATCGGCCTCCATCTCGGCGAGCGAGCCGTAAACGTCCGTGCGCGGGTACTCGGGGTCATCGGACTGCCACACCGGGATGGGCGAGCCCCAGTAACGGTTGCGGCTGATGGACCAGTCGCGGGCGTTGGCCAGCCACTTGCCGAACTGTCCGTCCTTGACGTTGCCAGGGATCCAGTTGATCTCCTGGTTCAGTTCGGACATCCGGTCCTTGAACTTGGTGACCTCCACATACCAAGAGGACACGGCACGGTAGATCAAGGGGTTGCGGCAGCGCCAGCAGTGCGGGTAGCTGTGTTCGTAGCTGGCCTGGCGAACCAAACGACCGCCGGAACGCAGTGCCTGGGTGATCGGCTTGTTGGCATCGAACACCTGCAGCCCGGAGATTTCGGCGAGGGGTCCGTGCGCGAATAGGTGGAGGAATTTGGCGCCTTCGTCGACCGAAAGGACCACGGGGATACCCGCGTCCTCGCAGACTTTCTGGTCATCTTCACCGTAGGCCGGAGCCTGGTGGACGATGCCCGTACCGTCAGTGGTGGTGACATAGTCAGCGACGAGGAAACGCCAGCCGTTCTGCGTGCCGTATTTCTCGGTGTCGGAGAAGTAGTCCCACAGGGGCTCGTACTCCAGGCCGGCCAACTCGGTGCCGGTGTAGCTGGCCGTGACAGCGGCGGTGGCGGCAGCTACGCCATCGGCACCATCACCGTACCCAAGATCCTTCGCGTAGGTGCCGAGCAGATCGGCGGCCAGCAGGAAGCTGCCCGTTACCGGCGCATCCGGGGAGGCGGCCTTGATGCCGTTGGGACCGGCCGGAACCACCGCGTAGGAGATGTCAGGCCCGACGGCGAGCGCCAGGTTGGTGGGCAGCGTCCAGGGGGTCGTGGTCCACGCGAGCGCCTGCACCCCTTCAAGGGACTTCGAGAGTTCCGACTCCCCTGCTTCGATGGGGAAGGTCACCGTGACGGTCTGGTCCTGGCGGTTCTTGTAGACATCGTCATCCATGCGCAGCTCATGGTTGGACAGCGGCGTCTCGTCCTTCCAGCAGTACGGCAGGACGCGGTACCCGTTGTAGGTGAGGCCCTTCTCGTGGAGCTGCTTGAAGGCCCAAAGAACAGACTCCATGTACTCGACGTTGAGGGTCTTGTAGTCGTTGTCGAAGTCCACCCAGCGTGCCTGGCGCGTGACGTAGCTCTTCCATTCGTCCGCGTACTTCATAACCGAGGCACGGCAGGCGTCGTTGAACTTGTCGATGCCCATCGCTTCGATCTGGGTCTTGTCCGTCATGCCCAGTTGCTTCATGGCTTCGAGTTCGGCGGGCAGGCCGTGGGTATCCCAGCCGAAGCGCCGCTCGACGCGCTTGCCGCGCTGGGTCTGGTAGCGGCCTACGAGGTCCTTGGCGTAGCCGGTCAGGAGGTGCCCGTAGTGGGGCAGTCCGTTGGCGAAGGGAGGACCGTCGTAGAAGACGAACTCGTTGCTGCCGTCGTGGCCCGCGCTGCGGTTGTCGATGCTGGCTTGGAAGGTGCCGTCTTCATCCCAGTACTTGAGGATGCGCTCTTCGATCTCCGGGAACTTCACGGAGGCAGACACCCCTCGCGGGGTGCCGGAGAGAGCTGTGGAGGCCTTCGGGTAATACGTCATCTCTTCATCCTGGGTTGAGCCGGTGAACACAAAGTTTCATTCAGGATGCGAGGACGGCGCCAGCTGCGTTGTTTCCAACAGCGCCGGTACCGCGGTACCACCTCACTTACCGCCGCTGGCACTGCCCCTTGTGAAGAGGAGCTGTTCCGGCGTCGGCCGCTCATTGCTGCTGTGACGGGCTTACCCGTCCGGTTCTACTGACCCCCATGGTGGCGGGGGCGTTCTTCCGGAAGCTCACCGGTGATGTCCGGGTCAAAGCTTGTGCCACAAGTCTAGCGGCAGCGGCGCCGCGAGCTCCACTTGAGGGCAGGGGCGCGCGCCGCCGGAAACTTAGCCCTTGCGGATCAACTTGTGGGTAGCGGCCTGCGCCACCGGGCGGACGATGATCTCGTCCAGGTTGATGTGGTGCGGCACTGAGACCGCGTACTTGACGACGTCGGCGACGTCCTCGGGCGTGAGCGGCTTCTCGACGCCGGCGTACACCTTGGCTGCCGCAGTTGCGTCGCCGAGGCGGTTGAGAGCGAATTCCTCAGTGTGGACGAGGCCTGGCGCCACCTCGATGACGCGAATGTTGTTCTCGGCTTCCTCGAGGCGCAGGGCGCCGGTCATGGCGTGCTGGGCGAACTTGGCCGCGTTGTACCCGCCGCCGCCCTCGTAGGCCGTGAATCCCGCAGTCGACGTGAGGTTCAAAACTGTGCCCTCGCCGTTGGCCCGCAGCATGGGGAGGAAGGCCCGGGTCAGCTTCAGGGTGCCGAGCACGTTGACTTGGTACATCCAGTCCCAGTCTTCGGTCTGCGCATTGGCCAGGGTGTCCGCGCCCCGAGCGCCGCCGGCAATGTTGATGAGCGTGTCCGCTCCCCCTGCCTCGGTGACGGCGGAGAGCAGGGCCGCGACGTCGTCGTCGTTGGTGATATCCGCGGCGAACGGCACAGCGCCGCTCTCAGCGCCGAGTGCCTCAAGCCGCTCCGCACGGCGGGCGACGGCGAATACCTTCCATCCATCGGCGGTGAGGGCCCGCACTGTGGCTTCGCCGATTCCGGTGCTGGCACCCGTCACTACTGCGGTCTTCGTCTGTGCTTCCTCAGTCATGGCACCACCCTAACGCGGTTCAGCAGGAGAAACCGCACGGCCAAGGATGTGGGCGATCGGCGGGGACACCGGACCGGCAGAGAAGCCGAACCGCTCGTTGTGCACCACCTGGAAGCCTGCGGCGCCGATCGCCTGGAGGGTGTTGCGGTTGGGATGGCAGCCTCCGGCCATGTGCTGCCAGGCCGGAGTGAGCAGATCTTCGACTGCTGCCAGAAACCGCTTGTCCGAGCGCACGTGCTCGTAGAAGGCCAGGGTTCCGCCGGGACGCAGCACGCGGCGGATTTCCGCCAACGCCGCCGCCTGGTCGGCGACGCTGCAGAGGACAAGACTGACCACGACGGCGTCCGCCCCGCCGTCGGCCGCTGGAATGCTTTCGGAGGTTCCCGGAACAACCGTGACCGGCACCGGAGCGGCCTGTGCCTTGGCTCCCGCAAGCTCCCTGAGGTAGTCATCAGGTTCAACCGCAAGGACGCTTTCGACGGTGGCCGGGTACAGTCCGAACGACGATCCCTCACCGGCGCCGACCTCGATGACGCGGCCCCGCAGGCCGGCAAGCAAGCTGCGCCGGTGCTCAGTTCCGCCGCGGAGGTTGATCGCCGGAACGGCCGTGCATAGGCCCGGGCAAAGCGCGGATGCTGCGGCGTCGTCATTTGTCCGCCGCCCCGGCTCCCAGCAGGAACTCGAGCAGCACGCGGGCGTGGTTTACTTCAGGATCCCTGGCGCCGTAGAGCAGCGTCACACGCTTCTTCCCGGCGGCCAGCTCCAGCATCTGCTCCACCGCGGGATTCTGTTCCAGTTCGACCTCGTAAGAGCGGCGGAAGTCCTCAAATCGCTCCTGCATATGGGCAAACTCCGTGCGCAGCGGCGGCGAGGGCGCGATCTCCTTGAGCCAGAGATCCAGCCGTGCGCGTTCTTTGGATACCCCTCGCGGCCAGAGCCGGTCCACCAGAACCCGGTAGCCGTCGTCGTCGGCTGCTTCGTCATAGATGCGCTTGATAGCCAAAACATCCTTGAGTTCGGTCATGGCCCGCATGCTACTGTATGTCCGCGTGCCACGGAACAAAGGGCGCCATGAAACAATTGGCCCATGGCTGAATCAACGCAGGGTACAGACACGCCCGCCACCGCCCCCATCAACGTTCCCGACAAGCCGGCCCTTGAAGGCCTTGAGGCTGCCCTGACGCAGCGCTGGCTGGACGAAGGAACCTACAAGTTCAACCCGGACACCACGCGGGAGCAGGTCTACTCGATCGACACTCCCCCGCCTACCGCATCCGGTTCGCTCCACGTGGGCCACATGTTCTCGTTCACGCAGACGGATGTCCAGGCCCGCTACATGCGCATGACCGGCAAGAACGTCTTCTACCCGATGGGTTGGGACGACAACGGGCTGCCCACCGAGCGCCGCGTCCAGAACTACTACGGCGTCCGCTGCGATCCCGCCATCCCCTACAACGCCGACTACCGCCCGCCGGCACAGCCGGCGAAGAACCAGCGCGACTTCGACGTCGTCTCGCGCCAGAACTTCATCGAACTCTGCGAAGAACTCGCCGTCGAGGACGAGAAGGTCTTCGAGAACCTGTTCCAGACCCTCGGCCTGTCCGTTGACTGGGACCTCACCTACCGCACCATCGACGACACTTCCCGTGCGGTGTCCCAGCGCGCCTTCCTCGCCAACCTGAACGCCGGGGACGCCTACATGGCCGAGGCCCCCACCCTGTGGGACGTGACGTTCCGTACCGCCGTCGCGCAAGCCGAGCTGGAGGACCGCGAAGTTGCCGGCGCGTACTACCGCTACCCCTTCTTCACCGCCGACGGCGAGAAGATCTACATCGAAACAACGCGTCCGGAACTGCTCGCCGCGTGCGCCGCATTGGTGGCAAACCCCGACGACGAGCGCTACCAGCCGCTGTTCGGCAAGACCGTCAGGTCCCCCCTGTTCGACGTCGAGCTCGAGGTCAAAGCCCACCCGCTCGCCAAGGCGGACAAGGGGTCCGGCATCGCCATGGTCTGTACCTTCGGCGACCTCACTGACGTCACCTGGTGGCGCGAGCTGCAGTTGCCCACCCGCGCCATCATGGGCCGCGACGGCCGCATCATCGCCGAGACACCTGAGTGGATCACCACCGACGCCGGCAAGGAAGCCTACGCTGCAATCGCCGGCAAGACGGCGTTCTCTGCCAAGGAGACGGTGGTTGAGCTTCTCATTACCTCCGAGCTGCTGGATGGCGAGCCCAAGAAGATCACCCACCCCGTGAACTTCTTCGAGAAGGGCGACAAGCCCCTTGAAGTTGTCACGTCGCGCCAGTGGTACATCCGCAATGGCGGGCGGGACGAAGACCGCCGCGAACGGCTGATCGCGCGCGGACACGAGATCGAGTTCCACCCGTCCTTCATGCGCTCCCGCTACGAGAACTGGATCTCCGGGCTGAACGGCGACTGGCTCGTTTCGCGCCAGCGCTTCTTCGGCGTGCCGATCCCCGTCTGGTACCCGTTGGATGCCCAGGGCAACCCGGACTACGAAAACCCCATCCTGCCATCCGACGAGTCCCTGCCCGTGGACCCTGCGGCGGACGCGGCCCCCGGCTTCGACGAGTCCCAGCGCGAGCAGCCCAACGGCTTCATCGGTGACGCGGATGTCCTGGATACCTGGGCCACGTCGTCTCTGACCCCGCAGATCGTGGGCGGCTGGAGCCGTGACGAGGATCTGTTCGGCAAGGTTTACCCCTTCGACCTCCGCCCGCAGGGCCACGACATCATCCGCACCTGGCTCTTCTCCTCGGCTGTCCGGGCAGATGCCCTGCAGAACAGCGCGCCGTGGAAGCACGCCGCCATCTCGGGCTGGATCCTGGACCCGGACCGCAAGAAGATGTCCAAGTCCAAGGGCAACGTGGTTGTTCCCACCGACGTCCTGAACGAATTCGGCTCCGACGCCGTCCGTTACTGGGCCGCCTCGGCCAAGCTCGGTGCTGACACCGCCTACGAGATCGCCCAGATGAAGATCGGCCGCCGTCTGGCCATCAAGCTGCTCAACGCTTCCAAGTTCGTGTTGAACCTGGGCGCCACGGAGAACTCGGTGGTCTCCTCCGACCTCTCAGTGCTCACCAACCCCCTGGATCGTGCGCTTCTCGCCCAGCTGGCCGACGTCGTGGCGCAGTCCACCAAGGCGTTCGACAACTACGACTACGCCCGCGCCCTGCAGATCACCGAATCGTTCTTCTGGCAGTTCACGGACGACTACGTGGAGCTCATCAAGGATCGCGCCTACGGTGCCGCCGGCGAGACTGAGCAGGCATCCGTCCTTGCTGCCCTTGCCACCACGCTGGACTCGCTGTTGCGCCTGTTCGCGCCGTTCCTGCCCTTCGCCACCGAAGAGGTCTGGAGCTGGTGGCGCACGGGTTCAGTCCACCGCGCGGCGTGGCCGGCAGCCGTGGAAATCGTCGACGGCGACACCACCATGCTGGGCACCGTCGGCATCGCGCTGAGCGGCATCCGCAAAGCCAAGTCCGAGGCCAAGGTCAAGCAGCGCACCGAAGTCCTCTCGGCCACCATCACCGCTACCGAGTCGTTCGTTGCACAGCTGGAAGCCGGACTGGGAGACCTGAAGGCCGCGGCCAACGCGCAGGAGATCTCACTGGTATCCGGCGACGGCGAACTTACGGTGAGCGACGTGGTCCTGGCACCTGCCGAGGAGCCCGCTCAAGCGTAGTTACGGGTAAGACAGCCGGGGAGTTTCCGGGCAAAGGGGAAGCCCCATCAGCGTTTAGCCGTTGGTGGGGCTTCGACTTTTCGGCTGCCTGGTGACGTCTTGGCAGTCTGGCGGAATCCTCGGACTTTCAGGTCTTCCTACCTCGTCACTGGTAGCTTGCATCCAACTTTGCCGAAGGCTGCGTCAGATGCATATCACTGAATCTCTGGTTTCCGTGTCCCTCTTCTTTCGAAGTGGGTAAGTTCTATTGTTGACCCGCTCCCCAGCCAGCACAAGCCCCATTCAGGAACTACTGGTATGTAATTCGGGCGCCCCGTGGTGCTCCCCCGGGGTACTGGGGTTGGGTGCTTTGTGGCACAGTGTTGCTATGCCAGAACTTCCCGAAGTGGCCGGGCTGACTGCCTTCCTGGGCAGGAATCTTCTCGGTGCCGAACTGACGAAGATCCAGATCACCTCTTTTGCCGTACTGAAGACAGCCGATCCCCCTTACTCGGCCCTCGAGGGTCGCAAAATCGTCCGCGTGGAACGCTTCGGAAAGTTCGTCAGTCTCGACGCCGAGGGCATCCATTTCATCTTCCACCTCGCCAAGGCCGGGTGGCTCCGCTACACGGAGCAGCCATCGCAGACCCAGCTACGGATGGGCGGGAGCAACATTGCCGCGAGGCTCGGCTTCACCAAGAGCGACGGCTCAACCCACGTCGGCGTGGACCTCACGGAGGCCGGAACCAAGAAGAGCCTTGCCGTGTACGTGGTGCGCAACCCCGTGGACGTTCCCGGGATCGCGACACTCGGTCCGGACCCCCTGAGCCCTGCGTTCACCGAAGAAACCCTGGCCGGAATCCTTTCCACAAGCACGCATCAGATCAAGGGACTCCTTCGGAGCCAAGGTGTCATAGCGGGAATCGGGAACGCCTACAGTGACGAGATCCTTCACGCAGCCAGGATTTCACCGTTCGCGAGCGCCAAATCGCTGGACAAGGAAACCACCCATGTCCTCTATGAGTCCATCGAAAGCGTCCTGGGTGCGGCTGTGGCCGCCGCCGTCGGGAAAGCCTCAAGCGAACTCAAGGACACGAAGCGGAACACCATGCGGGTGCACGGCAGGGCGGGTCAGCCTTGCCCCGTGTGCGGGACCACCATCCGCGAGGTGTCCTTTGCCGACACCGCGTTGCAATATTGCCCTGGCTGCCAGACGAACGGAAAGATCCTGGCGGACCGTAGAACGTCGCGTTTCCTGAAATAGCCGTGCCTGCGGCTCAGACGACCGCCGCGGCCCGGGCTAGTTGGATTCAGGCCGGTTGAATTCAGGCTAGTTGAATTCCGGGCTTTCCGTGCGGCTGCGCTTGAGCTCGAAGAAGTGCGGGTAACCGGCCAAGGTGACGGTGGCGTCCCAGATCCGGCCGGCTTCCTCGCCGCGGGGAATGCGGGTCAGGACAGGGCCGAAGAAGGCCGTGCCGTTGACGGCGACCACGGGGGTGCCGACATCCTGGCCCACCAGGGAGATCCCCGATTCGTGGCTGGCACGCAAGTGGACGTCGTATTCCTCGGAATCGGCGAAGCGGGCCAACTCGGCCGGCAGCCCGGTTTCAGCGAGTGCCTTGGAGATGACCTCGGCGAAATCCTTGATGCCTTCGTGATGGATGAGGGAACCCATCGCGTCGTACAGCGGCTTGATGTACTCGTCTCCATGCAGCTCGCGGGCGGCAATGATGACGCGGACAGGTCCCCAGCCCAGCTTCATCTTCTCCGTGTATTCGGCAGGCAGCTCGCGGCCTTCGTTGAGGACAGAGAGACTCATGACGTTCCAGTTGGTCTCGATCCCCCGAACGTCTTCCACTTCACCGATCCAGCGGGATGTCACCCAGGCAAATGGGCACATGGGATCGAACCAGAAATCAACCTTGTTGGCGGTCTGCTCGGGCACAGGGAACTCCTTCGATAGGCGTAAGGGGGCGCGGCTCGCCGGACGAAAACGGTGTCCGGCACCTATGATGCCAACCTCAGGCTAGGCGGACTTATTCCGACGCTTCGCAATGACCTCGTGCGCGATCATGGTGGGCTGGCCCTTCTTGTTCACAGCGTCGGCAGTGATGACGACGCTGGCGATGTCGTCCCTGCTGGGCAGGTCGAACATGACCGGCAGCAGCACTTCCTCCATGATGGCACGCAGGCCGCGGGCTCCCGTGCCACGTTCAAGGGCTTGGTCGGCAATCGAGTCAAGGGCGTCCTCGTCGAACAAAAGCTCCACGCCGTCCAGCTGGAACATCTTCTGGTACTGCTTGATCAGGGCGTTCTTGGGCTTGGAAAGGATCTGGATGAGCGCGGAGCGGTCAAGGTTGGACACGGTGGTGATCACAGGCAGGCGTCCGATGAATTCGGGAATGAGCCCGAACTTGAGCAAATCCTCCGGCATCACCTCGCCGTAGCTGTCCGCGTTGTCCTTGACCTCGTTGAGCGGGGCCCCGAAGCCGATGCCCTTCCGGCCGGACCGCGATCCGATGATGTCCTCGAGCCCGGCGAAAGCACCGGCCACAATGAACAGCACGTTGGTGGTATCGATCTGGATGAATTCCTGGTGCGGGTGTTTACGTCCGCCCTGCGGCGGAACCGAGGCCACGGTGCCTTCGAGGATCTTCAGGAGCGCCTGCTGCACGCCTTCGCCGGACACGTCGCGCGTGATGGACGGGTTCTCGCTCTTGCGTGAAATCTTGTCGATCTCGTCGATGTAGATGATGCCCTGTTCGGCCTTCTTGACGTCGTAGTCTGCGGCCTGGATGAGCTTGAGCAGGATGTTTTCGACGTCTTCGCCGACGTATCCGGCCTCGGTCAGGGCCGTGGCGTCGGCGACGGCGAAGGGTACGTTCAGGCGACGGGCCAGGGTCTGTGCCAGGTAGGTCTTGCCGCAGCCAGTGGGGCCGATCAGCAGGATGTTGGACTTGGCGATCTCCACGTCTTCATGGTGTCCGCCTTCACCGAGGCCGGTCTTCGGCGCGTGGCCAGCCTGGATGCGCTTGTAGTGGTTGTAGACCGCGACGGCGAGGGAGCGTTTCGCGGG
The DNA here is from genome assembly GCF_052115645.1 of Arthrobacter sp. 2MCAF14. Taxonomy (NCBI): domain Bacteria; kingdom Bacillati; phylum Actinomycetota; class Actinomycetes; order Micrococcales; family Micrococcaceae; genus Arthrobacter; species Arthrobacter sp. 2MCAF14. The sequence continues at coordinate 58,915 of NZ_JBFRHB010000014.1, forward strand.
CTCCTGGCCAATGACGTATTCCTGGAGGAAGTCGAAGATCTCCCGCGGCTTGGGCAACTCGAAGCTGCCAAGATCCGATACTTCGGCGAGTTCCTCTTCGATGATCTCGTTGCAGAGTTCGATGCACTCGTCGCAGATGTACACGCCGGGCCCGGCAATCAGCTTCCGAACCTGCTTCTGGCTCTTTCCGCAGAAAGAACACTTCAGCAGATCCGTGCTCTCGCCAATCCGAGCCATGTGGGATTCCCTTCGTTTCATGCGGGTGGTGCAGCCCCGTACCTATCCGCGATTTCGCGCCGATCGCAGCGGGGGCGCCACCATGACAACTTCCACTGTAGGACACAATGGGCTGCTTGGGTTGAAACAGAACGCCGATGCGGTCCATATTTCCTGAACCGCACCGGCGTCGAGTTTTGGCCAGTTACCTGGCGATCGCCTGGGGCTTGATCTTGCGGGAATCGAGCACCTGGTCGATCAATCCGTAGTTCATTGCCTCGGCAGCGGTGAGGATCTTGTCGCGCTCGATATCGTTGTTGACCTGTTCCGGCGTCCGCCCGGAGTGCTTGGCCAGCGTGTCCTCAAGCCATGAGCGCATGCGCATGACTTCTGCGGCCTGGATCTCAAGGTCGGAGGCCTGGCCCCCTTGGCCGCCGGATAGCGACGGCTGGTGGATCAGGACCCGGGCGTTGGGCAGGGCGAGGCGCTTGCCCGCCGTACCCGCCGCGAGCAGCACGGCCGCGGCACTGGCCGCCTGGCCCAGGCAAACGGTCTGGATCTCCGGACGAATGTACGTCATCGTGTCGTAGATCGCCGTCATGGCCGTGAACGAGCCGCCCGGGGAGTTGATGTACAACGTGATGTCGCGGTCCGGGTCCGTGGACTCGAGCACCAGCAGCTGGGCCATGATGTCGTCGGCAGAAGCGTCGTCAACCTGCACGCCGAGGAAGATGATGCGGTCCTCGAAGAGCTTCGTGTACGGGTCCTGGCGCTTGAAGCCGTAGGGCGTGCGCTCCTCGAATTGCGGGAGGACATAGCGGCTGGACGGGAGATTACCGGCAGACCATCCAAAATTGTAGTTCATGTTATTGCTCCTGATCTGAATGTTTCTTGGTGCCGGTTAGTTCTCTGAGTTCGAGGCGTTGGCCGTTCCGCCACCGCCGGCAACCGAGCCTGCGTGGGCGGCGATCTTGTCGAAGAAGCCGTACTCGAGAGCGTCGACGGCCGTGAACCACTTGTCGCGGTCATTGTCCTTGAGGATCGTATCGACAGTCTGCCCGGTCTGTTCGGCAGTCAGCTCGGCCATCACCTTCTTCATGTGAAGGATCAGCTCCGCCTGGATCTTGATATCCGACGCCGTGCCGCCGATGCCGCCGGAAGGCTGGTGCATCAGGATGCGGGCATTGGGCGTGGCGTAGCGCTTGCCCTTGGTGCCCGAGGAAAGGAGGAACTGGCCCATGGAGGCCGCGAGCCCGGTGGCAACCGTCACGACGTCGTTCGGGATGAACTGCATGGTGTCGTAAATGGCCATGCCGGCAGTCACGGAGCCGCCAGGAGAGTTGATGTACAGGTAGATGTCCTTCTCCGGGTCTTCAGCCGAGAGGAGGAGGAGCTGGGAGCAGATCGCGTTGGCGTTCTCGTCGCGGACTTCGGATCCGAGCCAGATGATGCGCTCTTTCAGCAGGCGGTTGTAGATGTAGTTGTCCTGGGCCGCTGGATCGACGGTTGCCATCCTGGGGGCCTCTGCGTGCTGTGACATAAGTACTTACCTCTCGCTGGTGACAGGGCCATTGCTGAACTTGCCATCCCTGATCTTCACTACTTGGACACTAACCGTTTTCCACGGCGATTTGTTCTCCCAAATCGCGCTGTTCGCTGACGGCGCACGATTGCGGAAGGGGGCGCTTTCCACGCTCCCGGGCTTAAACCAAGCCGCCCCCGGATCAAGGATCCGGGGGCGGCAGGAGGTGAAACTAGAACTTCACTGCAGCGGGGTCGTCGCTCGGAACAACGGCTGCTTCTTCGGCTTCCTCGACTGAGACTTCTTCGCCAGCGGGGCGCACGAAGTCGCTGAGGTCGACCTTGTTGCCTTCGGAGTCGACAACCTCGGCCTGGCCGAGGACAACTGCGAGGGCCTTACGGCGACGCACCTCGGAAACCATCATGGGAACCTGGCCGTTCTGATCGATGATCTGGGCGAACTGGTTCGGGTCCATGCCGTACTGGCTTGCCGTGCTGACAATGTAGTCGATCAGCTCGTTCTGGCTGACGCTCACTTCTTCCTTGTCGGCAATGGCGTCAAGGATGATCTCGTTCTGGAAGGCGCGGGCGGTATTGGCCTTGACCTCGGCGCGGTGTTCCTCGGTGTCGTGCTCGCCTTCACCGTGGGCGTTCTCCGGGTTGAAGTGTGCTTCGAGCTGCTCTTCGACCACAGAGTCCGGAACCGGAACCTCGATGAGCTCTACGAGCTTGTCCAGGACCTTGTCGCGGGCTTCGACGCCCTGGCCGACGACCTTGGACTCAGCGGCCTGCTTGGCAAGGTCTTCACGCAGTTCGGCAAGAGTGTCGAACTCGGATGCCAGCTGGGCGAAGTCGTCGTTGGCCTCAGGAAGCTCGCGCTCCTTGACGGTCTTGACAGCAACCTTGACCTGGGCTGCTTCGCCGGCGTGCTCGCCGCCAACCAGCGTGGTGTCGAAGATTGCTTCTTCGTCGGCAGAAAGGCCGGTGACGGCCTCGTCGAGGCCCTCAAGCATGGTGCCTGCGCCAACCTGGTAGGACAGGCCGGTGGCGGAGTCGATCTCGGCGCCGTCGATCGTGGCGGTGATGTCGATGGTCAGGAAGTCACCATCGGCGGCCGGGCGGTCAACGGACTTCAGCGTGCCGAAGCGGCCGCGGAGCTCGTCCAGTGCCTTGTCGACGTCGGCGTCGGAGGAATCGGCTGCAGCAACCTCTACCTTGATGCCGGCGTAGTCAGGGAGCTCAACCTCGGGGCGGACGTCAATCTCGACCTGGAACTTCAGTTCGCCGTCGGTCGAGGACGGGTCCGGAACCTCGGTGATCTCAACCTCAGGACGGCTCAGCGGGCGGAGGCCGGCTTCCTGGACGGCAGCCTGGTACCAGCCGTTGAGGCCATCGTTGATGGCGGTCTCCAAGACGTAGCCGCGGCCAACACGCTGGTCAACCAGCTTGGAGGGAACCTTGCCCTTGCGGAACCCGGGAACCTGGATCTGCGAAGCAACGGTCTTGTAAGCGGCATCGATGCTCGGCTTCAGTTCCTCAAAGGGAACCTCAACGTTGAGCTTGACCCGCGTGGCGGTGAGGTTCTCGACAGCGCTCTTCACAGTCTAAGTACTCCTGGTTTTGTGGGATGGGGTTCTGCCGCGTTCCGGATCGGAACAGGCACACAGAGTCGGGGTGACAGGATTTGAACCTGCGACTTCCTGCTCCCAAAGCAGGCGCTCTAGCCAAGCTGAGCTACACCCCGTGAATGCACAGGACAGTCTACGGGCATCTCGGCGGAGAATGCACATTTGACACTTGGCCCCTGAATTAGGTTTAGTTATATCCGGCTTCAACAGCCACCGGAAAGATGCGCGGAACACCCTGAGAGGTGCATGCAGTCTTGCCCGGGGACGTAGCTTAATGGTAAAGCCTCAGTCTTCCAAACTGATTACGCGGGTTCGATTCCCGTCGTCCCCTCCACACAACGAAGGGCCCCTCATCGAGGGGCCCTTCGTGTTTCCGCCTGTTTTCACCTGCTAGCGCCGGACTTCAGTTCTGGCAGCCGGGGCACCAATAGAGCTTGCGCGCACCGATCTCGGCCATCCCCACGACTTCGCCGCATCGCCGGCACGGCTGTCCCTGCCGCTTGTAGACAAAGTGCGCCTCGCCATCGAGCGCTCCGCCCCTCCCGCCGCTCCACAAAGCCGATGGGGTCGTAACAATCCGCCCGTCACGGACGCCGTCGGACATGGCCGCCACGGTGTCATCCCACAGGCGTCCGGCGGTTTCAGCGTTCAGGGAGTTGCCCGGAGTCCACGGATCAACGCGCTGGCGGAACAGCACCTCCGCGCGATAGATGTTGCCGATCCCGGCCACGACCGACTGGTCCATGAGGAGGAGCCCGACGGCGGTCTTGCGGCGCAGCAAGCGGCGGATGAACTCCTCGCGGTCGCCAGGGCTGTTGTGGAGGGGATCGGGACCTAAACGCGCCAGGACGGCCGCGGCTTCCGCCTCGGTAATCGCCGCGCAGGTGGTGGCGCCCCTCAGGTCCGCCCAGCCGTTCGCTGAAACGAGGCGCACGCGCACGGCACCCACGGGCTCGGGCGGACCCGCGTAGCTACTTCCGGGGCTCTCTGCGCTGCCGTCTTGTGGGAAGGTCTCGCGTTCGCCGATCCGGCGTGGCGCCCCGATGCTCGACGCCCCGCGGAAGGATTCATCGCCACCGAAACTCCACGCACCGTAGAGACCCAGATGGACGTGCAGGAGCACCCCATGGTCAAAACGGAGGAGAAGCTGTTTGCCGTGCGCGGTCGCTTCGAGCAGTTCATGGCAGTCCAAAAGCGCTGCGCCCGCAGTGAATCGGCCTTGGGGGCTGGAGACCTCCAGCACCTGGCCGGCAAAAACATCCTGGAACTGGCGTGCCAGGCGATGGATGGAATGCCCTTCAGGCACTACGCAACGATTTCGCCGGTGTTCTCATAGACGGCGATTTTTCCGATGCGGCGCACGTGGCGTTCGTCGTTGCTGAACGGTTCTTCCAGGAAGGCCTCGATCAGTTCGGTGGCTTCCTCGACGGTGTGCTGGCGTCCGCCGACGGCAACCACGTTGGCGTCATTGTGCTCGCGGGCCAGCTTCGCTGTGGAGAGGTTCCAGGCCAGCGCGGCCCGGACACCCTTGACCTTGTTCGCGGCAATTTGTTCACCGTTGCCGGATCCGCCCAGGACGATGCCCAGTGCGTGAACTCCGGCCTCTTGGTCGGCAACTACGGCAGCGGCCGCGTTGATGCAGAACGAAGGGTAGTCATCAAGGGCGTCGTACACCTTGGGGCCGTGGTCAACGACGTCGTAGCCTTTGGCAGTCAAGTGGCTGACGAGGTGGGCGCTGAGCTCCATGCCGGCGTGGTCCGTGGCAATGTGGACGCGGGATGTGGTCACAGGAAGTCCATTCGGTCTGGCGCGCGAACGCGGCAATGCCGGGCGCGGCGGTGAGGGATGCGGTTCCTAGGTTACTAGGATCGGGCCCCGGCTCACCTCTTAAGACAGCAGGCCGGACAATCCTCCGGCGCTCAGGGGGCCGGAGGCTGCTCGCCGCGCTGGGCACGCGCCGCGACGCGGTTCAGGATTCCTGCGAGCCGGTCCGCAGTGGCCGAGGTCCCGGCGCTGAACGCCACCCTGCGGCCGCTGACCTGGCGGACGACGACGGCGGGACCGCTGCTCACGAGCATGGCCGTCGCTCCTCCGTGGTGCCGGAGTCCCCAGCCGCCAAAGTCGGCGGCCCTGACTTCCTGCGCGGCCGCGCCCGCGATATCGACAGCGGGAACTGTGAGGACCCGCAGAACGCCCGCGACAAACACCTGCACTCCTCCCCTGTCCGCCCTGACGCGGACGAAGAGGAAACACGCTCCGATGGCGGCGACCACCGCCAGCAATGCGCCCAACCACGGGAGCGCGATCGCGATCAACATCGCGGGGAACAAAGTGGCCACGCAGATCATCACGAACACCGAACTCCGCGCGTGGACCCACAGCAACATGGAATCCTCCGCCAGGCCGGGGTCTTCCGTCCGGATCCTTTCGGCTTCGAGGGCGGCGTCGTCCTCCGGCGTCCAATGCGGGTCGGGCTTGAAAGCCATCATCATGACCACGCCAAGGGGCAGGGCCGCGCCCGCGCCCAGCGCGAGGACCGTGGCATCAACGTGCGAGCTGCGGGCGTCGGTGAGGCCTGTTTGCCCCACGAGGCCGGCGGCCAGCACGGAGGTGATGAAGAGGGTCACCATCAGGCCCATGCCCATCATGACTCTGCGCATGATCACGGGCCGGGCAAGGGGAACAGCCTGGATGAACACCAGCCAGCCCGCGACGACCAGGAAACCTCCTCCGCCGAAGACGTAGGCGAGGAACGGCGCGAAGCTGATGCCGCCGTCGGCGTTCCACGCGATGGCGACAGGATCGGGAAGGTTGTTGCGCAACATGAGTGCGCACACAGCAAATGCGCCGGCCAGCAGCAATGGAAATGCCACTGCAAAGCGGAGTGCCCGGAGGTCCAACGAATCGCGCATCTTTCCCATATTCCAACGCTACCCCGCGCCGGCGACACTGTGATCGAGCTTCCTTGCCATGCCGGAATCAAGTGAAAGAATGACTTCACAGCGCCGGCGCTGGCTGAAACCAACCGGCTTCTCGAAACCATTCTTGGAGGCAACCCTTGCCAGGCCTGAACCTGACGCGCACCGAAGCCGGACAGCGCGCAGAATTGCTCACCGTGACCTCGTACGACGTCACCCTCGACTTGACGAAGGGCGCCACGGTCTTCGGCTCCACCACGGTGGTGAAGTTCTCCGCCGTCGAGGGCTCCTCGAGCTTTATCGACGCGATCACGGAGACCGTGCACAGCGTGACGTTGAACGGCGCCGAACTCGATCCGGCAGTGGTGTCCGACGGCGTGCGCATCCAGTTGCCCGGGCTCGCCGCGGAGAACGAACTCAGGGTAGTCGCCGATGCCCCCTACATGAACACCGGTGAGGGCCTGCACCGCTTCGTGGACCCGGTGGACAACGAGGTCTACCTTTACACGCAGTTCGAGGTGCCCGATTCCCGCCGCATGTTCGCTGTGTTCGAGCAGCCGGACCTAAAGGCGGCATTCACGTTCACGGTCACTGCGCCCTCGCACTGGGACCTGATCTCCAACTCACCCGCTCCGGTACCGGTGGAAACCACTCCCGGTGACGACGGCGGCGCGCGCTCCGTCTGGCATTTCGCCCCCACTCCACGCATCTCTTCGTACGTCACTGCCTTGATCGCCGGACCGTACCAATCGGTCCGCAGCAAGGTCACCAGCTCCGATGGCCGTGTCATCCCGCTCGGGGTGTTCGCCCGCAAGTCCCTCATGCAGTACCTGGACGCCGACAACATCTTCGAACTGACCCGCCAGGGTTTTGAGTTCTTCGAGGCCCAGTTCGGATTCCCGTATCCCTTCGAGAAGTACGATCAGCTGTTCGTTCCCGAGTTCAATGCCGGCGCCATGGAAAACGCCGGCGCGGTGACCATCCTTGAGGGATACGTCTTCCGCGGCAAGGTCACCGACGCCCAGATCGAGCGCCGCGCCATTACCGTGCTGCATGAACTTGCCCACATGTGGTTCGGGGACCTCGTCACGATGCGCTGGTGGAACGACCTGTGGCTCAACGAATCCTTCGCCGAATACATGTCACACCTGGCCGCCGTCGAAAACACCGAATTCGACCGGGCCTGGACCACCTTTGCTTCGGTGGAGAAATCCTGGGCGTACCGGCAGGACCAGTTGCCCACGACGCACCCGATTTTCGCCGAGATCAACGATCTCCAGGACGTCGAGGTGAACTTCGATGGCATCACCTATGCCAAGGGAGCTTCCGTGCTCCGGCAGTTGGTTGCCTGGGTGGGGCCGGAACATTTCATGGCCGGCGTCCGCGAATACTTCCAAAAGCACGCCTGGCAGAACACCGAACTGGTGGACCTCATGAAGGAACTCGAAGCTGCCAGCGGCCGCGACTTGGACCAGTGGGGCAAGCTCTGGCTCGAGACCGCCGGCGTCAACACTCTCTCCCCCGAGCTTGAGGTCGACGCGGACGGCACCATCACGTCCTTTGCGATCGTGCAGACGGCTATCGACGAGCAGCCCACGCTGCGGCCGCACCGCCTAGCCGTCGGGTTCTATGACCTCTCGGCCGAAGGCAAACTTGAGCGGACCCACAGGGAGGAGCTCGACGTCGACGGTCCCCGGACCCATGTTCCCGGCCTTGCCGGAATGGCGCGTCCGGACCTGGTCCTGCTCAACGACGACGACCTCGCCTACGCCAAGGTCCGCCTCGACCCCGCATCCTTGGCCACTGCGAAGGCCCACCTGAAGGACTTCGCCGGCAGCCTGCCGCGCACCCTCGTATGGGGCTCGGCCTGGGATGCAGCCCGCGACGGCGAAACCCCGGCCCGCGGCTACGTCGAGCTGATCCTGGCGAACATCGCGTCCGAGACCGATTCCTCCGTGATCCTGACCCAGCTCCGCCAGCTGGCCACCACCCTGACGTACTACGTCGCAGCGGAGCACAAGGATGCGGCCACGGTGGCCGCCGCTGACACACTGTGGGAACTCTCGAGTACCGCGGCTGCCGGATCGGACGCCCAGCTCCAATTCGTGAAGTCCTTCGCGCTGCTTGCCGCGAGCAGCTCCCAACTGGACACAGTCCAGGCGGTCCTGGACGGCAGCACCGTCCTGGATGGCCTGACGGTTGACCAGGATTTACGCTGGGAACTCCTCACCGCGCTGGTGGTGGGCGGGCGCGAAGGCCAGGACCGGATCGACGCCGAACTTGGGCGCGACCACACGGCCAATGGCCAGAACGCCGCCGCCTTGGCGACGGCAGCCCTTCCCACTCCCGAGGCCAAGGCCGCCGCCTGGAAGAAGATCGTGGTCACGGGCGAGCTCTCCAACGCCATTCAAAGCTCCGCCGTCACGGGCTTCACGCGGGTTCCGGACACCTCCCTGTTGGAGCCGTACGCCAAGGAGTACTTTGAGGCCGTACCTGGGATTGTCGCCAACCGCACCTTTGCGCTGGCCCAGCAAATCGTCGTCGGGCTCTACCCGGCGCAACTGACCACGCAGGCCACGGTTGATCGCACGGACAAGTTCCTCGCTGAGCTGCCGGCGGACAGCAACGCCCTGCGGCGGATGATGCTCGAAAACCGCGACGGCGTCGCCCGTGCCCTGAAGGCCCGCGCGGCAGACGTCTAAAGGTCGTCGGATAAATCACCGTCCGGCCCCGGTTTCGCTTCAATGGAACCGGGGCCGTTCAGTGTCCCGCCCGCGAAGCACCCCCGCTAGACTTTCCGCATGAGCCTGGACGAACACCGCTACTCCCTGACCGTGCGCTGGACCGGAAATCTGGGCACCGGGACTTCCACCTACCGCGGCTACACGAGGGACCACGACGTCGAGATCCCCGGCCTGCCGGTCCTAAAGGGATCTTCGGACCCCACCTTCCATGGCGACCGGAGCCGGTACAACCCCGAACAACTGCTCCTCACCGCCCTCTCCCAGTGCCACATGCTGTCTTTCCTGCATGTCGCGGTCAAACACGGGGTGGTGGTCACCGATTACGTGGACCACGCCGAGGGCTTGATGAGGCTCAATCGCGATGGCAGCGGACAGTTCGAGAACGTCACTTTGAAGCCGCAGGTCACGGTTACCGACCCTGCGCATATTTCACTCGTGGACGAATTGCACCATGAGGCGAACCAGGTATGCTTTATCGCCCGGAGCGTCAATTTTCCGGTTCTGCATGAGCCAAGCACGATGGCGGCCGCCGGCTAGCCGGATGACGGGAAGGCTGTTCCGCCAAGAATCACGATGCGGATCCGGCCACGCTACGGCGATAGGGTTGACCGTGGACAGAGTGTTCAGCGCCCGGCAATCAAGGGCCCGGCGAACCATTGGATCCCGTGAGGAGCATTCCCGCATATGAACGTCGCCTCGTCGACCGACAACATCGTGGCCGATGCAGCCAAGATCGATTACGCGTCCATCTTCGTGACGCTGGGCATTGGGCTGGTGGTCTGGGTTGTGGCCCGGTTCATCATTTTGCGCATTACCCGCCGAGTGGCAGAGGGCACGAGCTTCTTCAAGAAACCGCATTTCAGGTGGGTCCAGCCGGCCTTCCGGGCGCTCGACCATGAACGGCGCGCCCAACGCGCCCACACCATCGGCTCGCTGCTGACAAGCGTGCTTAGCGTGGTGGTGGTGGTCATCGTCATCATCTACGTCCTCAAGTACCTGAATGTGGATATTGCACCGTTGCTCACGAGCGTCGGCATTTTGGGTGTGGCCATTGGCTTCGGCGCCCAACAGCTCATCCGCGATTTCCTGTCCGGCATCTTCATCACCATCGAGGACCAGTTCGGGATCGGCGATGTGATCGTGACCACTGAAGTGATTGGCACCGTTGAATCGGTAGGCCTCCGGATCACCCGGCTCCGGGCCGAAGACGGCGCCATCTGGTATCTGCGCAACGGAGAAATCCTTCGGGTGGGCAACCGCTCGCAAGGCGACTACGTGCCGGAGGAACCCGCAGTTCCGGACGACGTTCCGCCAGCACCCCCGGGTACTGCGCCCGCCGAAACCGCTGCATCCGGTGCGCCTCAATCTTCAAAGGAATCCCTCAAGATTCAAGAGCAGAAAGCAGGCGAGTGACATGGGCAGCCAACCGGAATCAGCAACGCCGCAGCCGGCCGAACGGCGGCAGTTGATGCAAAACGATCCGTTCAGCCAGCCCGCCTACACCGACAGCTTCTATGAGGCCATCGGTGGCCACGAGACTTTCGTGAAACTCATCGATGTCTTCTACGACGGCGTCGCCGGAGATCCTTTGCTCCGGCCCATGTACCCGGAACAAGACCTCGCCCCGGCCAAGCGGCGGTTCCTCATGTTTCTCGAGCAGTATTGGGGCGGCCCGGGCACCTACAGCGAGGAACGCGGGCACCCCAGGCTACGGATGCGGCACATGCCGTTCCAGGTGACGCCCGAAGCCAAGGACCGCTGGCTCTTCCACATGCGCGCGGCGGTGGATTCGCTCGGCTTGTCGCCGCTTCACGAAGATACGCTGTGGGACTACATGGAGCGGGCAGCGCTCACGATGGTCAACAGCCCGTCGGTCCAGCAGCCCTGAGCTTGTAGGCGAGCGGGCTGCGTAGCCATGGGATTGGCCCGGGATTGGGCCGGGCCTGGTTCGGGTTCAGCGGGCTTGGAAGCCCAGGCCTGATCCGGATCGTGCGAGGATGTGGCCCCGGCTGCCGCTGAGCCGGAACCAACGGCCGTTGCGGAAGAGCCGGTGTTCGCCGTCGCCAAGGAAACCGAGCGCAAGGGCCGCGAACGCCGCGCCGGCGGGCACGCCGTCGAGTCCCGGAATCTCCCGGCCCCACACCGCGGCCCTGGCGTTGTTGACGATCAATGCGCCGGGCTGATCGGGAACAATCCCGGCCACCTCGGCAATTCCGGCATTCGCGACTGACCTGAGTTCGGCGTCGGGCACTGAACCCAGAGGCTCCCAGCCGCTGCGGGGTGCCCCGACTCCCGCCCACGATTCGGAAACCGTCGACGGCGGGATCGGAAGCTCGACGTCGTCGGCACCAGAACGCGCCAAGCGGTCCAGGACCGAAGACAGGGTCACGGTGACGTCCGCATGCGCGTCATCGGCGAGGGCGATGGTCCGGAGCCCGAGAATGGTCGGCGTCGACTCGCCCAGGAGGCGCGGCCTCAGGACGCACACATATGCAGCCAGGACGCGTCCGGAGGCCTGCAGCCGGATGGCGCCATCGTCGATGCTCTTGGCACGCGTGACATAAGTGCGGAGATCCGCCAGATCACGGGGATCGACGAAATGGAAGGACTGGGTCAGTACATCGGACACATCATTGACTCTACCGGCATGTCCGCGGTTGAGAGGGGTCAGGGGGGCGTCTAGAGTCGAACCATGACTGACGCGCACGCCGGCCTGGAACACCAGGTTGCCCTGGAGGACCCCACATCCACCCTCATTGAACTGTTGTCCCTGGCCGACTTCGACGGCGCGAGGACAGCCGAGGACATCTTCCTTGGGCCCTCCCAGAAGCAGCCGCGCCACCGGGTGTTCGGCGGGCAGGTGCTCGCCCAGTCGCTCGTCGCCGGTATGCGAACCGTGGAAGAGGACCGAACCGTCCATTCCATGCATGGCTATTTTCTTCGTCCCGGGGACGCCAACCAGCCCATCACTTTCAGCGTTGAACGGCTTCGGGACGGACGCTCGTTCTCCGCTCGTCGGGTGCACGCCTACCAGGAAGGTCAACCGATCCTGTCGATGATCGCTTCCTTCCAGACGGAAGCGGAGGGCGTGGAACACCAGTCCTCCATGCCGGTCGGAATCCCGGATCCCGAAACCCTGCCGAGCACCGCGGAACTCCTGCAGAAGTACGACCATCCTCTCGCCCGCCACATGTCATTCGAGCGCCCCTTCGACGTCCGCCACGTCGACCCCGCAATCTATGTGGAAGCGCCGAAGGACCGGGTCGCCAGCAATGCCGTCTGGATGAAGACCTTTGGCCCAATGCCGGACGATCCCAACCTTCATCTGGCCGCCCTGGCCTACGCAAGCGACTACACCATCCTGGAATCAGTGCTGCGCAAGAACGGATTGAGTTGGATGACGCCCGGCATGAGCGTCGCGAGCCTTGACCACGCCATGTGGTGGCATCGCCCCGTGCGCGTGGACGAGTGGCTGCTCTACGTGCAGGAGTCCCCCAGCGCCCAAGGCGCCCGCGGACTTGCCACCGGCAAGATCTTCAGCCGCGACGGCGAGCATGTCGCCACAGTGGCGCAAGAGGGGATGCTCCGGATCCCGTCGTAGCTATTCGCGTCGCAGCCACAACGCCGCCAGGAATATCGAAGCAAAAAGGCCGGCGCCCCAGAGAAATATCCAGGGCGCCGGCCTTTTGTGGTGCAATTCGCTTAGTCGCGGGTCAGCTTGCGGTGAGTGACGCGGTGCGGCTTGGCCGCGTCCGCACCCAGGCGCTCCACCTTGTTCTCCTCGTAGGACTCGAAGTTACCCTCGAACCAGTACCACTTCGACGGGTTCTCCTCGTCGCCTTCGTAGGCCAGGATGTGGGTGGCAACCCGGTCGAGGAACCACCGGTCGTGCGAGACCACCACGGCGCAGCCGGGGAACTCAAGCAAGGCGTTCTCAAGGCTGCTGAGGGTTTCGACGTCGAGGTCGTTGGTGGGCTCGTCAAGAAGGAGAAGGTTTCCGCCTTGCTTCAGGGTCAGTGCAAGGTTCAGGCGGTTACGCTCACCACCGGAGAGCACCCCGGCCTTCTTTTGCTGGTCCGGTCCTTTGAAGCCGAAGGCGGCGACGTAGGCGCGGGACGGCATTTCGACATGGCCGACCTGGATGAAGTCCAGGCCGTCTGAGACGACCTCCCACAGGGTCTTGTTGGGGTCGATGCCGCCACGGCTCTGGTCGGCGTAGGAAATCTTGACCGAGTCGCCGATCTTGAGGTCGCCGCCGTCGAGCGGTTCCAGCCCGACGATGGTCTTGAACAGCGTGGTCTTGCCGACACCGTTAGGACCGATGACGCCGACGATGCCGTTACGGGGCAGCGTGAACGAAAGCCCGTCGATCAGGGTCCGGTCCTCGAAGCCCTTCTGCAGGTTCTTGGCTTCCAGGACCAGGCCACCCAGACGCGGTCCCGGCGGAATCTGGATTTCCTCGAAGTCGAGCTTCCTGGTGCGGTCAGCCTCGGCCGCCATTTCCTCGTACCGGGCCAAACGAGCCTTCGACTTGGTCTGGCGACCCTTGGCGTTGGAGCGGACCCATTCAAGTTCCTCGGTGAGGCGCTTGGCCTGCTTGGCGTCCTTCTTGCCCTGGATTTCGAGGCGGGCGCGCTTCTTCTCCAAGTACGTGGAGTAGTTGCCTTCATAGGGGTAAAGGCGGCCACGGTCCACTTCACAGATCCACTCGGCGACGTGGTCCAGGAAGTAGCGGTCGTGAGTGATGGCGAGGACGGCACCGGGGTAGGAAGAGAGGTGCTGCTCCAGCCACAGGACGCTCTCGGCGTCCAGGTGGTTGGTGGGCTCGTCAAGGAGCAGGAGGTCGGGCTTCTGCAGCAGGAGCTTGCAGAGCGCTACACGGCGGCGCTCACCACCGGACAGGACCGTCACGTCGGAGTCGCCCGGCGGGCAGCGGAGTGCGTCCATGGCCTGCTCGAGCTGGGAATCGATGTCCCAAGCATCCGCAGCGTCGATGGCTTCCTGAAGGTGGCCCATTTCCTCCAGCAGGGTGTCGTAGTCGGCGTCCGGGTTGGCCATTTCCTCGGAGATCGCGTTAAAGCGCTGGATCTTCGAGTAGATCTCGCCCACGCCTTCCTGGACGTTGCCCAGGACGGTCTTTTCCTCGTTCAGGGGCGGCTCCTGCAGGAGGATGCCCACGGAGTAGCCGGGGCTGAGGCGGGCTTCGCCGTTCGACGGTGTGTCGATACCAGCCATGATCTTCAGGATCGTGGATTTGCCGGCTCCGTTCGGGCCAACGACGCCGATCTTCGCGCCAGGGAAGAACGACATGCTGACATCGTCCAGGATTAGTTTTTCGCCAACGGCCTTGCGAGCCTTGGTCATCGTATAAATGAATTCCGCCATGCCGTTAAATCTAATGGGTGGCACGGCATAACTCACATTCGGCCCTGCTAGCGGGAATCCCCGACGAAGCATTTGCCGCTGGCCAACACGGGCAGGACCGACACCGAAACCCGGCCGTCCCTGATCTCGCCCATGACGCAGTCCTTGTCCAGCCTGGCGGCGGCCTCGACAGCGTCGACGTCCAGTCCCGTCGGTGTCTTGCTCGCGGATACCTCCACAGCAGACGCGGGGATGCCGGCCGAAACGAGTTGCGATCGCAATGCATCTTGTGCCGGTTTGGGGGTTGCGGCGGCAATGGTTTTGAGTACGGACTCCATGGTCTGCTTCAGGGAGGCAGTGCCAGGGCTGAGCGAAGCCGATGCCGACGGGCTTCCGGCACCGGGTGTGACAGCGGGAGTGGCACTGGCCGCACTCGATGGGGAAGGCGACGAAGCAGGCGATGAAACCGGCGCGCTTCCTGACACCGGAGCAGGCGCCGTGCAGCCGGCCACCAGCCCGGCCACGAGTAACGGCACCGCAAGCAGCAAACCCGGGCTCCCGGCCGCGTGGCGGCGTCCTAATGGCTTTTGCGGCATTCCCCTGCTCATCACCCGGCTATTCTGCCATGCGGCGTACTATCCGCCGCGCCGCATGGCATCCGCGGATGTCCGCGGCATCCACTGTTTCAGGCGCCGCGTCATTTCAGGCCTCGCGTCATTTCAAGCCCGGGCGTCGACAAGTTCTCCGGTGTGAGTATCAACAAGAACCGACTCGTCGCCTTCTCCGGCCGAAAAGATAACTTCCCGCTCGGCTGCGGCACTGCCGTCCTCGTCGTCATGCGGGCCGTCTTCACCCTCTTCATCAGCCGAGGGCCACGGGTTCTCCGGCTCCGCCTCAGTGGCCGCGGGCGTGCTTTGCGGGCCGGTGCCACCGGTGGTCCGGATGAAGTTCGCCGAGCCCCACATGAGGTCATGCCCCACCGTTTCGGCGACGATTTCGGCAACGTGGTAGATCTTGCCGTCGTGTTCCCATTGCCTCAACTTAAGTTTTCCGACCACGATGACCCGCTGGCCCTTCTTGACGCTGCATCCGATGTTTCCCGCGAGATGCCTGAACGCCTGGACGCTGAACCAATTGGTGTTGCCATCCACCCAGACATCGTTCGCGCGGTCGAACCTGCGTGCCGTGGAGCCCAGCCGGAACGCGGCCGTCCCCGTTCCGCCGGGGGTCGTCGAACTCTTGGGTTCCGTGGCAACGAATCCCCGGACTGTGATGATGTCATTCATGGTCTTGTCCTAACGTGAGTTGAGCTGCCTGCCTGGCTCCTTCAGCTTCACGTGCCGCGAACCTCCGCGGCAGTACCTAGTTCACGTATGTGGATAGCCCGACGCAATGGCCGCCTGTGGGGGAAGAGTCACGGTCGAAACCGAGCCGACTTCACAGGCAGCCGCCGCAATGTAAACTCTTGATGGCGCCTCAGCCACGTGCTGTGCGTGCGTCGCCTGCCTCGGTAGCTCAGAGGATAGAGCAGGAGCCTTCTAATCTCTTGGTCGGGGGTTCGATTCCCTCCCGGGGCACGCAAAGAGCGGCTCTGAGCTGCGGAAACGTAGTTCAGGGCCGCTCTTGGTTTTCGTCAGGCCGTGAAGACCCGCGGCCAGAGGCCAAGACAGCCTGTGCCGTCCGCGCTCGCAGCGTTCTACGCTGTTCCTATGGTCCTGAACCTCGCCGGCTCCGCAGCCATCACGACGGGCCCTGCAAGCTGGCCCGATGTTGAAAGGCTATTCGGCGTCCGCGGCGAGCCTTCGCGCTGTTGGTGCCGGTAGTTCGCCCTCACCGGGCAGGATTGGAAGACCACTCCACCTGAGGCTCGGAAGGAACAGCTCAAAGCCAAATTCGACGACGGCCCCGAACCTGGCGTCCTGGCGTTCCGGGGCGGCGAAGCAGTGGGCTGGTGCGCGGTGGAACCGCGCCAGTGCTATCCGCGCATCGAGCGATCCCAGATCCTCAAGGCCGCCGGAGCAAGTACCGCGGAAGGCCCGGGAGTTTGGTCGGTAAGTTGTTTCGTGGTTTCTCCCGGCCACCGCCGGAGCGGGGTGGCGGCCGCATTGCTGCACGCCGCCGTCGGGCATGCCTTCGCGCATGGCGCCGAAATCATCGAAGGATACCCCGTGGATCCCGCTCTGCGGCCCAAGGCCGGTCCGGCCGATCTCTACCAGGGAACTGTGAAGTTGTTCGGTGCGGCTGGCTTCTCTACAGTTTCCACGGCGGTCCCCGGTAGGGCGGTCATGCGCCGGCGGCGCTGATTTCCGGGATTCCGCATTCAGAAGCAACCCCGCTAAGGCAGCGTCAAGACAAGCGGTCCGTCCGCGGTGATCGCCACGGTGTGTTCGCTATGCGCCGCACGGCGGCCGTTGGCGGAGCGCAGGGTCCACTGGTCGTCGTCGTGGTAGTAGTCGTCACTGCCACCGAGGATCAACATCGGCTCGATGGCGATCACCAAGCCCTCCACGAGCTTCATCCCGCGGCCCGGCCGTCCGATGTTCGGCACACTCGGCTCGGCGTGCATGGTCCGGCCAATGCCGTGCCCACCGTGATCGGCAAGGATCCCGTAGCCGCTGCGCTTGGCTCCTCCTCCAATGGCGTACGCAAGGTCGCCCATCTTGTTTCCAAGCCGGGCAGCGTCGATTCCGCGGGCGAGGGCGGCGTCCGTGGCATCGATCAACTCCTGGTCCACCGGATCCGCGGCGCCCACGATGAAACTGACTGCCGCGTCCCCGCACCAACCCTCCACGAATGCCCCGCAATCGACGCTCAACAGATCCCCGTCCTGCAACACATATCCGTCCGGGATGCCGTGCACCACGGCGTCGTTGACGCTCGTGCAGATGACCCCTGAAAAGGGCGTGGACGCCCACCGCGGGCGGTAATTCAGGAACGCAGGCTTGGCTCCGGCGGCCTCCATGAAAGCGGCCGCAACCTCGTCCAGTTCCTTGAGCGACACACCGACCCGGGCGTGCGAACGAACCGCCGAAAGCGTGTTGGCAACCACCCTTCCGGCTTCGCGCATGAGCGCAATCTCTTCTGGCGTCTTCACCATGGACATCAGAGGCCTCCAAGCATCAAGAACAGGGGGCCGGACCGGCCGCAGGACGAACTCTTCAACCCACTCTAGGGGCCTCTTCATCGCAGTCAACCGGGAGGCGTGTCCGAACTCGCCCACGAGTGTCCTAAAGTCGCGGTATGGGACACCGAAGACTCGCCATCATTCGTGAACGCCTGCAGGCAGAGGCAGACCCGGACCGTGCGAAAGCGGCACAGGCGTACATGAAATCATCCATGCTTCGCTCGGGGTCAAGGTCCCCGCAGTCCGCCGCATCGTCCTCGCGACCACGAAAGAACTCCCCTTCGAGTCCCCCGCCGAACTTCGTGACGATGTCCAGCTGCTGTGGCGGGAAGCTACATGGCGGGAAGAACGCTACGCGGCCATCGATCTGACCTCGCTCAAGTCCGTGGCCACGGATCTGGAGATGTTGCCCCTATATGAAGAAATCATCCGGACCGGCGCATGGTGGGACTTCGTTGACGGCGTTTCCGACCGTATTTGCGCCCTTCTGCAACACCACCGGGGCATGCTGACTCCGCTCTTGAGGACATGGGCAAGCGACCCGGACTTCTGGATCCGCCGCGCAGCCATCACCTCCCAGCTCAAGGCAAAGACGTCCACGGACCAAGAACTTCTTGCCACGGCTCTTGACGCCAATCTGGCTGACAAGGAGTTCTTCATCAGGAAAGCAATCGGCTGGACCCTGCGGGAGTACGCCAAGACCGATCCTGAGTGGGTACTGAGCTACGTGGAAACCCGACGGCCCATGCTGAGCCCGTTATCCCTGCGTGAAGCGATGAAACACCTTGGGTGAAAGGCTCAGGACTTCGGTTTGAGCTTGAGCTTCAAAATCCCGCGACGCGGGCGGAACAGCACGTGGGTCTTCTTGTCAAAGAACACCAAGTAGGCGATGAAGGAGACCGCGATGGCGATGGCCACTCCGCGCACCACCTCGATGGGGATCCACTGGAAGACGCTCAATTGGTCTGTCAGGGCGATAAGGGTGAAGAACGCCGTCAAATAGAAGACCGTGCGGAGCTGGGCGCCGTCCGCGATCCCCGTCACGGTGAAGAACACGAGCAGCCACACCATGTACCAAGGCTGGATCACGGGCGCCAAGACGACGACGGCGGCGAAAGCCCACGCCATTCGGCGAAGCACGGTCTTGTTGAACTCGGGTTCGTCGTCGATCGGCGCAGGCATACCGATCCCGCGGCCGGGCGTCCGTACGGCGAGCCAGATGATAGCAAGCGCCGAGACCGCCGTTCCGGCGGTTTGGATGATATCCGTCACGGGAACGCCCGGACCCCCGAACAGTCCGACGACGAATCCCGCCGTATGTGCCAGCAAACCCACTGGCGCGTACCAGATCCAGACGGCGCCGGGAGTCTGGAGGGCGCCAAGCCAGCCAAATCCCAGGCCGTTCACCAGTCCTGCGGCCGCCAGCAGGCCTAAGGACAAGCCCAAGGTCGCCGTCCAGCAGAGCATTCTGCGGCCCCAGCCGGCACGGGCACCCGCCCACAGCAGCCCCGCAAAAGGCAAGGCAATCAAAGTAATCGGCTTGATGGCGATCGAGGCCGTGATCAGCACGATTCCAAGCACGGGTCGTTTGACCGAGGCGAAGTACAGTCCGGCAACAACCAGTCCCAACATCAAGGAGTCGTTGTGCGCGCTGGCGATGAAGTTGATCAGGAGAACCGGGTTGAGGACCCCAAGCCAGAGCGCCCGGTCCGGGTTCACGCCGTGGAGCGCAGCCAAACGGGGAACGTAGACAGCGAGCAGGACCACCCCGGCTAGGGCAGCCAGGCGGAAGGGAATCAGCGCAAGCTCAGGGACGCCGGCGCTCACCCACACGGCACCCTGTTCGATCCAGAGCCATAGCGGGCCGTAAGGCGTAGGCGCTTCCGTCCACAATTTGTCTGGTCCGAGTGAAAAGTAGTTGCTCAGGGCCGAGATGCCGTTGGTATATGGGTTCAGTCCCTGCTCCATGAGCCGGCCCTGGCCGATGTAGGCATATGCGTCCCTGCTGAACAACGGCAAACTGAACATCATCGGGACTGCCCACATCCACAATGCGCGCCGGAGCACAGGACGCGAGGACGGGTTCCATCCGCCGATCCGCTGGGCAATGCGCAGCCAAGAACGCAGGAGCAGGAGTGCGCCGAGGCAGAGCATCACGGTGCAGACGATCACGCCAACCGGAGATGTCCTGGCCATGATGAAGAGGGGCGTACGGATAAGGGAGCCGCTGGTTGTCGCCATCCAGCCGACACCGATCGAGCCTGCCACCATGAGCAACGACCCGACGAACCCTTGGAGGATCGCCGTCCTCGCCGCTTTGGCTATCTCCGTGCCGTGTACCGGGGCGTTGGAATCGCCAAGCGCCTCTGGATGAGCCAACGAACTCCCCACCTCACGCTCACGAAACTTCGACGTCACCATCAAACAAAATCCTGTCTGGTTCCCTGCCGCATCCGGGCCAAAGTGGCGCTGCCGGTTGCCATGGATTAGTGCAACTGTAGCATCGCCGCCCTTGGCTTCCCGGGGCCAACCGGACCGTGGGTCTGCCCGCGAAAGTGGCCTGAGATAAGATGGGTGGGGCTCTGGTTTGATGCCGAAGACCACAGCCACGCTGGTTCCGCACGAAATTCAATGGAACCAATATTGTATGGCGGCTCCGGCCGCTGCGGCCTACGGCACCCTGTGACGATAACTACCTGACAAGGATCCTCCCATTTCCACGGACTCATTCTTCAGCGCGCTCACACGGTACCGGCATAGTGTTCTTCCCTCTTCATGGGAAGCGAAGCTCAACTCGCCCAAGGGTCTGCTGGCGCTCTTCGGGGTTGTGCACTTGGTCTTCCTCGTGTTCGCGCTGGTCCTCTCCCTGCGCGGCGAGGCCTACAGTGACACTTTCATCTACCGGGACTGGACGTCTGCGGGGTTCCGGGATGAGAACCTCAGCGGCGGGCCCAGCCCTTGGGTCTACCCCGTTCTCGCCTTGATGCCGATGGCCATCGCAGGCCTCGCAGGTCCCGGTCCATTCTTCTTTTTGTGGGTACTCATGATCACCGTGCTCGACGGCCTGGCTGTCGGCAAGCTCACAGCGTGGGGTCGTCGCCGCGAAGCCATCCCGGCAGCATGGTGGTGGCTGGTCTTCGTCCTCATCATGGGTTGCCTGGGATTCGCCCGAGTGGATGGGTTGACCGCGCCGATCGTGCTGATCGCCTTGGCGTACGGGGTGTCACACCCTTTCATTGCCTCGACCCTCCTGAGCGTTGCCACCTGGATGAAGGTTTGGCCCGCCGCTGTCATGCTTTCGTTGTTCACTGTGGTCAAGCAGAGAACCAAAGTGGTGGCCGCCGGAATTCTCACCAGCGTTTTGGTCATCGCCCTCACGGCCGCCGTAGGTCAACTGCCGAAGCTCTTCAACTTCCTGACCCAGCAAGGCGATCGCGGCATGCAGCTGGAAGCCACCTTCACCACTCCTTGGTTGTGGCTCTCGGTCCTTCATGTTGGCGACTCGAGGATGTACATGAACGCCGACATCAACTCGATGCAGGTGGATGGACCGGGCACGGCCTTCATGTCATTCCTTATGCAGCCCCTTCTCGCCCTGGCCGCGATCCTGGTGGCTGCCTTGACCTTCTGGGCACTCCACAACGGCAAGCGAACCGGCGGGGCGGACCGCACCGAACTGTTGTTGGCTGGCTCCCTGACCATGGCCGCGGCTTTCGTCGTGTTCAACAAGGTCGGGTCGCCCCAGTTCATGGTGTGGCTCGCGCCTGCCGTCGCCGTCGGGCTTGCCCACAGCTGGAAGGAATGGCGGGTGCCCGCGGCGATGCTCATCGCCATTGGGGTGGCCACGTACTTCATCTATCCCCTCTTCTATGACGCACTGAGCCACAACAACCCTTGGATGGCACTGGTGTTGACGGTGCGCAATGTCCTGCTGGTGATTCTGCTCTGCTGGTCTGTACGCCGCCTGTACCTTTTGGGCAAGAAGATCCCGGCCGACGAACCGGCCGCCGCTGCCAAGGAGTCTTGAGATTTCCGTTCGATTCTTTGACGGCCTCGCCCGCGTGCGCGACGCCGCCCTGCCGCCTGCCGCTGTCGCCTGGTTCGGCCGTCCGTCCAGCGTTTGGTGGGGTTTCGCCGCCGTACATGTGTACTTCCTCGGCTGGATGGCAAGTTTCTTCCTGTCGGGAAACACGTTCAGCGACACTGAGCAGTACCGCCAGTGGGCGACGGCCGGCTACAACCCTGCGGATCTCCATGGAGCCATCAGCCCGTGGGTCTACCCGGTGCTCGCCCAGATTCCGATCTTCCTGGCCAACATCGCTGGTCCGGGTCCTTACCTGCTGGTGTGGACGTTGATCATCACTGCGCTCAATGCCGCCGGCTTGTTCATCTTGACCCGCGGTCCGCGCAGGACGACCGGAATTGCCCCTGCCTGGTGGTGGCTGTTTTTCACCGCTTTTATGGGCTACCTCAGCTTTGCCCGCGTGGAAGGCATCACGGCACCCATCGTGTTGGTCGCGTTGCTGTATGCCGCCACGCGGCCCGTGGCGGCGGGCATCCTCCTCAGCATCGCCACGTGGATCAAAGTCTGGCCGGCCGCCGTTTTGGTACCGATCATCATCGCGAGCCACCGCAGGCTGCGGATCATCGCATGCGGCGCCGCCGTAACTGCCGCCGTCGCACTGGGCACCTATCTTTTAGGGGGCCTCCCGCATATCCTCGACTTCCTGACAAACCAGGGTGAGCGCGGCATGCAACTCGAAGCCACGTTCTCAACCCCTTGGGTCTGGTTGAGCGTGCTCAACGTCGGCGGTTCCAAAATCGCCGACAACGTCGCCATCAATTCCACCGAGGTGTACGGACCGGGTGCCAATGTGGCGGCGTTCATGATGCAGCCGCTCTTGGTGCTTGCCGCCGTCGCCGGCTCTGCCCTGTTGCTTTGGGCGCTTCGGCGGGGTGCCGAACCGGAAGAGCTGTTTCTTGAGGGCGCGCTCATGATGACCACCGCGTTCATCGTGTTCAACAAGGTGGGTTCGCCGCAATTCATCATCTGGCTTGCGCCGGTGGTGATCGCCGGACTTACCCACGACTGGAATCGCTGGCGGGTTCCTGCCGCCCTCCTGATGGGGATCGCAATGACGACTTTCGTGATCTACCCGCTGTTCTACACGCCGCTGATCCATGCCAACCCAGTGATGGCAACAGTACTCACCGCGCGGAACGTGCTTCTGGTTGTCCTGCTCTGGTGGTCCGTGCAGCGGACCTTGGAACTGGGCCGCAAGTCCGGCGCAAGAACCGCTATCCGGAGCGCCTGAGCCGCTGCTCAAGCCTGCGGAGCAGTTGCGCAGGGCTGGAGCGGATCAGCAATCTGCGGGTGTGAACGTCCAGCACCATCAGGTAGACGGTGAATCCCAAGGCCACCAGGAAGGCCAGAGAGGACACTTTGACGTTCAATTCCACGAAGGACAACACCGAAATCTGGTCCTGCGCGCCGAAGGCCACGAAAAACGTGATGGCGACATAGAGGGACTTGATCTGCCAGTCGTCCCTGATGCCCGTGACCGCGAGCAGCGGGATGAACCACAGGATGTACCACGGCTGGATAATCGGAGAAAGCATGACGACGGCGGCAAACGCCAGGGCCGCGCGTCGCACCAGCCGTGAATAGTCGCCGCGGAACATCAGTACCACCACGAGCCCGATTCCGGCCCACTTCATGAGTGTCCGGAGCCCCGTGGCCACCGTGGACCCAGGCAGGCTCAGGAGATTGGCGATGACCTCGACCTGCTGGCCCAGGAAGCCCGAAGGCGAATATCCGGTGTAGCCCGGCGTCGGATCAAGGATGGCCCAGACCCATCCAAAGCCAAGGTTGTAAGGAATTCCGCTCACCGCCAGGACGGCAAAACTGATACCCGCAGTCGCGCCCCAGAACAGGAACTTGCGGGCCCAACTCGCTGCCGGACCCGCCCACATGAGGCCTATGAATGGCAAGAGAAGTACTGTGATCGGCTTGATGCCGATGGAAGCCGTGACCAGCAGAAGGCCGGTGATGTGGCGCCCGGTGGCTGCAAAGTACATTCCCGCCACTGCCAGGCCCACCATGAGGGCATCGTTGTGGGCGCTGGCGACGAAGCTGATGAGAAAGAGGGGGTTGGCGACGGCGATCCACAGTGCGCGGCCGGGATTGATCCCGTGCAGTTCGGCGAGCCTGGGAACATACACCACGCAGAGCAGCACTCCCACTGTCGCAAGCACCCGGAAGAGCAACACGGAAAAATCGGGCTGGGCGTCGGTCATGCCCACCACCCACCTGGCGAGCCACAGGAAGTAAGGACCGTACGGCGTCTTCGCTTCAGCCCAGGCAGGATCGGCACCCAGGGAAAACCAGTTGCTGAGCGAGGAAATGCCCGCGGTGTAAGGGTTCTGGCCTTCCAGCACCAGCCTGCCTTGGCCGGTGTAGGCGTACACGTCGCGCGAATAGATGGGCACGGCAAACATCAGGGGCGCCGCCCACGCGGCGACAGCGACAACCACGGATCTGAGCGAGCGGGGTCCCCAGTCCTTGAGCCTTTGCCCGAGCCTCAACCATGACCTGACCAAAAGCATGGCCCCGGCCGTCAGCAGGATGGTGGAGGTCGTCACGCCCCAGCCCTCCGTGCGCAGGGCGATGACAAGGGGGTGCCTGAACATGGGCGAGCCGTTCGCGATCCAGCCGGCGCCGATCGAACCCACGAAGATCATCAGGGATCCAAAAAACCCTTGCCAGATTGCCACGTAGGCCTTGGTCTGGCCGGGGATGCCGGCGCCGAGATGCGCGGCGTTCGGAGAATAGAGACTCGCGGCGGCCTTCTCCGACGGCACCGCGGGTTCCTTTGCCTCATCCCGGCTATTTGAGGTGCCCACGCCCATTCCGCCTGCCGTCATGATATTCCAGTCCCTACGTACATTGGTCCAGCTCATCGATGCAGGCAACAACCGCTCGACAACGGCCCAGTTTACCAGCCACAGTACGCCGCAGGCGCGGAATGGAGCGCCCCGCCACCCTCCCCGCGCGCCTGAACGGTAGGCTGGACGAGTGCCTATTACTAATGAACGCATCGTCTGGATCGACTGTGAGATGACCGGTCTCGACCTGGTAAACGACGCCCTGATCGAGGTCGCGGCCCTGGTCACCGATTCGGAGCTGAATATCCTGGGTGACGGTGTCGACGTCGTCATCAAACCCGAAGACGCCGCACTTGAGCAGATGAACGACTTCGTCCGCGACATGCATACCCGTTCGAAACTCCTGGACGAGCTTCCGCACGGCAAGACGATGGCCGAAGCCGAAGCGATCGTTCTGGAGTACATCGAGAAGTGGGTACCCGATCCGAAGAAGGCCCCGCTGGGCGGGAACTCAGTCGGAACCGACCGGATGTTCCTCGCGCGGGACATGCCCAACATCGTTGAACACCTCCACTACCGTGTCATCGACGTGAGCACCATCAAGGAGCTCTCGCGCCGATGGTTCCCCCGCGCGTATTTCCAGTCGCCCGCCAAACACGGCGGCCACCGCGCGCTCGGAGACATCAAGGACTCCATCGACGAACTGCGCTACTACCGCGAGGCCGTGTTCGTCCCGGCTCCCGGTCCTGATACAGCAACGGCCCAGAAGATTTCCAAGCAGATTGCAGCCGACGCGGAGACTCCGGCAAGGACGTGATCTGGGGCACCTTTTCGGGAATTTTCAGCCAAACGGCCAAAAGTGGCAAAACCACCCCCTAAGACGGGGTATAGTTTTTGTCGTTGCCTTCGCAGCTAACGGGTCATTCCGAAAGCGTAAAAGGCTCATGGTGGGCGTAGCTCAGTTGGCAGAGCGCCTGGTTGTGGTCCAGGAGGTCGCGGGTTCAACCCCCGTCGCTCACCCTCATGAGATTGGTAGCATTTTATCGATCGCAGCCAAAGGCCGTACTGGATATCCAGTGCGGCCTTTGCGTTGTCCCGGCCGATTTCGGCCATTCCAGGCCCGAGAACCAGAGGAACACCTGACATGACCGTCCTGCCAGTCACCATCTGGGGCGAGCCCGTGCTTCACCGCCGGGCGAGCGAGGTGGAAGAGTTCGACGACGAGCTGCGCACTTTGATTGCCGACATGTTCGAGACCAACGAAGCCGCCAACGGCGTCGGGCTGGCCGCACCTCAGGTGGGGGTCGGCAAACGGATCTTCATCTTCAAATACGCGAACGACGACGACGCACCGGACGAAGGCGTCCTGGTAAACCCGGTCATCACCCTCTCCAAGATCCCCGGCGCCCTTCCCGATCCCGAGGAAGACATCGAAGGCTGCCTGTCATTCCCCGGGGAGCACTACCCCCTGCAGAGGGCCGAATGGGCCCGCGTCCAAGGCTTCGACGGCTACGGCAAACCGGTGGATTTCGTGGCGACAGGCTGGTTCGCGAGGGTCATGCAGCACGAATTCGACCACCTCGACGGCAAGCTCTATGTGGACCGCCTGGCTGACCGCTACGCCAAGAAGGCCATGAAGCAGGCCAAAAAGAACGGCTGGGGAGTTCCAGGACTGAGCTGGATGCCGGGTGTCGACCCGGACCCCTTCGGACACTGACCAATGACCGGCAAAACGCAGGACGAATTGTTCAAGCTTCTCGACATCCACGGCGAGGACGCTTTTGAGTGTGCCTCGCTGCTGGAGTCGCCTCCTGGCGACGGCACTCGACGGGCCCTTGCCAGCCTTCACGCCCGCCTGGGCGTCTTTCCAAGCAAATCTGCCACCATGGACGACTGCACGGAAACGGACTGGATCGAGGCGCTCCTGCGTTTCGCGCCGGTAGTCCACCGCCATCATCTTTCCCTTGGCATCCCGCCGGACTCCTCCGCCGCGATCCTGGCCGATTTAGGACTGAATCTTCGAATCAACCGACGGGTCCACGGTCGCTTCGGCCTGGACACGTGGGCATGGCTGACCCTCCACATGGCCGGAAACATCTTCCGGATCGGCCGTTTGCAATTTCACCTCGTCCGCGGTGACGCAGGAGGATCCGCCGCCGCAAGCGACTCCTGGGTGCTGGGCGTGCACATCCCCGAGGATGGCGGCCTCTCCCCCGCCCTCGTGGACACGAGCCTCAGCCAGGCCAGGGAGTTCTTCGACCGATACTTTCCGGACAAGGCGGTCTCCGTGGCGAGCTGCGACTCCTGGATGCTGGATCCCTACCTGGCCCGGAAACTGCCGCACAGCAACATCGCCGCTTTTGCCCGCCGATTCACTCTGGACCGCTGCTCAGACGCTCCGAGCGACGCTGTCTACTTCACCTTCCGGCAGCGGGGCATGGAAAACCTTGATCGGCTCCCCCGCGAGACGTCGCTTCAGAGGGTGGTGCTGGAAAGGATCGACGACGGCGGGGCCTGGCAACTCGGACACGGCCACCTGATGCTTCCCCCAGCGCAGGCCAACCACGCCTGACGCGGCCGCCCCGCGCCCTCAGGCGGCTACATCGCCCTGATGGTCCGCTGACCGGGGCACGAGTCCAGGACGCGCCTCATGGCGTCTTTCTCCGCCTGGGTGACCCAGAGCCGGTACGCGGCTTTGACGGAAACCTGCCGGGCTACGTAATGGCAGCGAAAACCCTTGTTGGCAGGCAGCCAGCTCGCGGCGTCGCCCGCGCCTTTCTTCACGTTGGCCGGACCGTCAACGGCAATGAGGTTGAGGGGGTCATTGGCGAGGCTT
This sequence comes from Arthrobacter sp. 2MCAF14, assembly GCF_052115645.1. Classification (NCBI taxonomy): domain Bacteria; kingdom Bacillati; phylum Actinomycetota; class Actinomycetes; order Micrococcales; family Micrococcaceae; genus Arthrobacter; species Arthrobacter sp. 2MCAF14. The sequence continues at coordinate 86,151 of NZ_JBFRHB010000014.1, forward strand.
TGGCGTTGTTTTGCAGTGAGCTGCTGGGCGCCCTTCTGCCAGGCATCCCCGAGAGCCACCACATGATCGATTTGTACGGCCGAGCTGCTTTCGGAGCCCCTGCGGAAATGGATGTCCTGGCCGGTGTACGGCTCGCGCAGCTTCCCGGACGCGATCCTGCATTTGGAGCCTGCCGTGAACTCCGCTGCCGTAAGATCCCGCCTCAGGATGTCGTTCCTGGTATCGCAGCCGTTTCGGTCGAGGTCGAGCCAGGCCTGGCCGAATTCGTTGCGGTCGTAGGTGTCCTTGGCTGCGCGCCCCTTCACAGGAAGCGCCTCCAAGGCATCAGCGGCCGAACCGGCCGGTACCGGCTGAACAGCTTCTACCGGCTTCATCCAGTTCGGGTCGAAGACAGGAGCTTCCGTTGGTCCATTGATCGGGTCCTGGCCAACTGCGAACTGGCCGTTGGTGAAGAACCACCCGATGCCCGTAAGTCCACCGGCGAGGATGAGAATCAGCAGCACCCAGGCCTGTCGGGACTGGCGGCGGGCGCGTCGATAGGCGGCCCAGGTGGTGCTCAAGGGATTGCGTCCTTTCGGGCAGGAATACGTCCCTTGAGACTAGTTGAGGCGCTGTTCGCCGACGCTGATATCCACAGTGTGGAGGACAGGTCAGAATGTCGGAACAATTACAGCGCAAGCTGCAGCGGCGGCCTACTGCTCCTTGGTGACGCGTTTCAGGTCTTCGACCGCCAGCTCAAGAAGGGACCCCAATTGGATGACCCTGTCCTCGGAGATATCCCCCGCCGCGTGTGCGGCCTTGGCTTCGTCGAGCAGCCGCTGGGCTTCCTTGAGGTTGGCGCGCGCTACGTCCAGTGCGTGTTCAAGGGTTGTTTCGTGATCCAGAATCTTTTCGCTTTCCATGCGTCCATTCTGGTCAGGTTTCCCGGCTGATACCAGCGCATCAGCCGGGAATACCCTGTGTCTTTCCTCGCGTTGGCCGGAGCCGGCTAGACGCCGGCTGGCTCCAAGGTTGCCTTAGGTTCAAGGTTCACAGCGACGCCGCGTGCCGGGAACGACGGCGGGTTCACGCCGGCCATTTCTTCCATGACGCGCACTACCTGGCAGGAGTAACCGAATTCGTTGTCGTACCAGACGTAGACCACGAGGTGCTTGTCGGTGGCGATGGTGGCCAGGCCGTCCACGATGCCGGCACGGCGGGAGCCGACGAAGTCCGTGGAGACGACCTCGGGTGAGTCGATAAAGTCGATCTGCTTCCGCAGCTCCGAGTGCAGGGACATTTCGCGAAGGTAGTTGTTGACTTCCTCCTTCGTGGTTCCCTTTTCAAGGTTCAGGTTCAGGATGGCCATCGACACGTCCGGCGTGGGAACGCGGATCGCGTTGCCGGTCAGCTTGCCCTGCAGTTCCGGAAGAGCCTTCGCCACTGCCTTGGCCGCACCCGTTTCGGTGATGACCATGTTCAGGGCGGCCGAGCGGCCGCGGCGGTCGCCCTTGTGGAAGTTGTCGATCAGGTTCTGGTCGTTCGTGAACGAGTGCACGGTTTCCACGTGGCCGTGGATGACGCCGAACTTGTCGTTGAGTGCCTTGAGCACCGGGGTGATGGCGTTCGTGGTGCACGAGGCCGCAGTGACGATCGTGTCCGTGTCCTCGATGGAGGAGTGGTTGATGCCGTGGACGATGTTCTTCAGCTCGCCCTTGCCCGGAGCCGTGAGCAGCACGCGCGCGACACCTTTGCTCTGCAGGTGCTGGGACAGGCCCTCGGCGTCGCGCCAGCGGCCCGTGTTGTCGACCACGAGGGCATCCTTGATGCCGTAGGCCGTGTAGTCCACGGTGGAGGGGTTGTCCGAGTAGATGACCTGGACCTGGACACCGTTGGCCGTGATCGTGTTGGCGGCCTCGTCCACGCGGATGGTGCCCTCGAAGGAACCATGTACCGAGTCACGCCGCAGCAGGCTGGCGCGCTTGACAAGGTCGTTTTCGGCCCCCTTGCGGACCACGATCGCGCGCAGGCGCAGGCCGTGGCCCCCGCCGGCCTTTTCGATCAGGAGGCGCGCCAGCAGGCGGCCGATGCGGCCGAAACCGTAGAGCACGACGTCGGTGCTGGTCCGGTCGTCCGCGCCGCGGCGCCCGACAACCTCGGCAAGCTCGGCGCGGAGGAAGTCTTCCAGGGGCGTTCCGGGGGCTTCGGCCTTGTACTTCTCGTTCAGGCGGGCGATGTCGATCGCAGCGGCCCCGAGTTCAAGTTCGGCCAGTGTGTTCAGTAGCGGCGCGGTTTCCTCGAGCCTGAGTTCGTCCTTGCTCATCCGCCGCGCGAAACGGTGGGCTTTCAAGATGTTCATCGACGACTTGTTGATGAGGCTGCGCCCGTGGATGCTCGTCACCACATTGTTTTCACGGTACAGCCGGCCGATCACCGGAATCATGGCCTCGGCCAGCGCTTCGCGGCCCATCCACGTATCAAGACAAGAATCTGATGACTGGCTCACAGAACTACCTTCCTAGGGTCAGCTACATACGTCCTCGTACGTAGATGGTGGCCGCCCGGAGTAATCCTGCGGCACTGGCATCGGCGGGACTTCGGTCTGCCCGGACACCACGAACGTTGCAAAGAAAAACCGCCGGCTGCGAACGCAGAACCGGCGGTGGAACTTCTACGTTCACTGTCCATTCTAAGGTCTGGCGCGGGACCTCTTGGCCGCCGGAACGCGTGAAATCACTCACACAAGGCTGTGGGATGGGTTGACCGATACGCCGGGTTCTGTCCTCCCCCGCCGTTGCCGGCGAAGGAGTGGCGACCATCCATCTACGAACGCCGTTGCCGACGCCCTCCAGCGGCCTACCCGGACACTCGGGCGAGCAGCCCTCGATCGTGCCCTGTCTGGCCTTGCTCCGGGTGGGGTTTACCTAGCCTCCCTGGTCACCCAAGGAGCTGGTGGTCTCTTACACCACCGTTTCACCCTTACCTGCTGCCTGCCTGTGCTGGCACAAGCAGACGCGGGCGGTCTGTTCTCTGTGGCACTGGCCTGCGGGTTACCCCGAGTGGGCGTTACCCACCACCCTGCCCTGTGGAGCCCGGACGTTCCTCGAGCCACTCGCGTGGCGCGCGGCCGCCTAGTCAACCCATCCGCCCTATAGTCTACCGGCGTCGGGCCCCCCGCATTTTCAGACAGCACTGCCGAATCGTTCTGCCCGGACAACCAGCGGCAGCAATACCGCTAATATCGACTGGTGCTGATTCTGCTGCCACCTTCCGAAGGCAAGACCCCCGCTGCCAAGGGCTCCGCCGTCGATTGGGAGTCCCTGAGCTTTCCGCAACTCAACAGCTACCGGGCCAAAGTGCTCGACGCGCTCGGCCTGGTCAGCGCGCACGAGGACGCCCTCGCCTTGTTGGGGGTGGGCGCGTCGTTGAAGGACGACGTCGAGCGCAATACCCGGCTCCACGCCGAACCCGCAGCCCCGGCGCACCAGGTGTATTCCGGTGTTCTCTACGACGCGCTCGGCTACAAGTCCCTGACACCGGCGCAGCGCCGCAAGGCGGTGGAGTCGGTCCTCGTGTTGTCCGCCCTGTGGGGCGCCATCGGCTTCGGCGACCGAGTGCCCGCCTACCGCCTGTCGATGGGGACGGCACTGCCCGACGTCGGGCGCCTCGCGTCGTTCTGGAAGCCGCAGCTTACGCAGGCCCTCGCCGCGCGGGTGGAGGCCGAGCTGCTCGTGGACTGCCGCTCAAGCACCTACGCCGCGGCTTGGGCACCGCCCCCGGCGCAGACTGTCGCCGTCAACGTCTTTTCCGAGTCCAATGGCAAACGCACCGTCGTCAGTCACTTCGCCAAGCACACCCGCGGCGAACTGGCCCGGCACTTGCTGAGCCGTCGAGGCAAGGCGCCCGGCACGCCCGAACAGCTGCTCAAGGCAGCCTCGGAACTGTGGACTGCGGAGTTGACGGAAGGCACGGCGCGCAAGCCGCATACCCTCAGCATCATCCTCCCCAACTGACTAGCAGTTAATGTCGTTCTGAGGGCTGAAAACGACATCAAATGCGAGTTAGTTGGGTGGGGAACAGATGGTTAGTTCCACTCGGCGGAGCGCACCAGGATGCAGCCGGAATCGGGGCAGAACACGATCTCGTCTTCGGCCGCGGCTTTGACTTCGGCAAGGTCGCCGGGGCTGAGCGTCATTCCCGAGCCTTCAGACTTCCCGTGGAAAAGCCTGGCGGCCCCCACCCCGCGCTTGGCAAGGGTCTTTTCGTAGATAGCCAGCATCCCGGCGTCGAGCCCTTCGGCGAAGGCGGTCCGCTGGGCGCGTACTTGCGTCTCTTCGCCAACAATCTCGGCGATCGCGGTGTCCAGCTCGGCACGGATCCCGGAGAAGGAACCCTGGATGTCATCGACGATCTGCTGTTGCGCGGCTTGACGCTCCCTGAGTCCGTCCAGTCGTTCCAGGATTTCCAGCTCGACATCTTCAAGGTCCGAACGTCGCTTGTTCAGCGAGGCGATATCGCTTTGCAGCGCAACGAGATCCTTGGAAAGTCCGGTGCCGCTGTTCAACCTTGCTTCGTCCCGCGCAATGCGACTAGCCACTTGCTCGACGTCGGCCTCTGATCTGCGCAGCTCGGCTTCGGCGTCGTGGACAGCAAGTTTCGCGGTCCCGAGCGCACCGTTGGCCACGCTGAGGGCGTCCTGAAGATCGGTGATGCGGGGGTCGGTCTCCAAAGTGCGACGGCGGTTCGCCAAGGATTTGAGCTTCGCATCCAACCCCTGCAGTTCGAGCAATTTCAACTGTTCCGCCGGTGCTGCCTTGGCCACGCTTACCTCCGCTTGATCGTGCCGGGGATGATATTCAGCCCCAGCCAGGCCTTGGGCCTGTTTGTCTCGACTCTATCGCCTAGGGCGCTCCCCTGCCTCGCTACGTCCCCACCGGCCCCCAAACCTCGCTGCGCCCGGGGTGGGTCCCTCGCCGGTGTGGGCCCGGCGAAGGACCTCGCACGCAGGGCTTAGCCGGGAGTCAGAATGAAGTCCCACGGGTCACTGTTGGTGGAAGCCACCCGGATCTCGACGTCGTGACCCTGGTCCGCGAGCACGTTGCCGAGCGCTTCGGCCGCGGCGGGCAGCCACAGCCACTCGCTCGCGAAGTGCGATACGTCAACGAGGTACGGCCTGCCGTCGACGGCAGCTTCGCGGGCCTCGGACGCAGGGTGGTGCCGCATATCCGCGGTGACGTAGATGTCCGCCTGGCTGGCGCGGACGGCCTCGAAGAGACTGTCTCCGGCTCCGCCGCAAACAGCCACGCGGCGCACGAGTCCATCCTTGTCCCCGGCAACCCGCACGCCGCCGGCCACTGAGGGCAGGATCTCAAACACCCGCGCGGCGAAATCTCCCAAGGTCATGAGTTCGGGCAGGTCGCCAACCCGGCCGATCCCCTCTTCCGGCAAGCCGTGGGCCGCGGGAGCCAGGGGCACAACGTTGTCCAGCCCGAACGCGTCGGCGAGGACATCGGAAACGCCTCCGACGGCGGAGTCCCCGTTCGTGTGTACGGTGAGCAGCCCGGTACCCGACTCAATTAGCCGATGGACCGCGAGGCCCTTGGCTGTGGTGGCGGCAACGGAGGTGACGCCCTTGAGCAGCAAAGGATGGTGCGTCACGAGGAGCTCGGCACCCCATTCAATGGCTTCTTCGATCGCGGCGAGGGTCGGATCCACGGCGAACATGACCTTGGTGACTGTGGCGGTTGGCCGTCCGACCACCAGTCCGACCTCGTCCCATTCCTCGGCGAGCGATTCGGGCCAGAGCTCCTCCACTGCCAATAAGACCTGACCGAGTGTTGGGGTACCTGGCCTCCCGGCCGCACCATTCTCCGGTTCCTCGCCGGATCCTGTACCTGCAACCGCGGTGTTCACAGCTTCCATGCACTACATTCTTACGCATCCGACGGCCAAATCGCGCTTGAGGCAACCGGACTGTTCAAGATTGTCGCCACTGGCCGGGTCTGCTCCGTCACAGTCCCGTAAGGTTGTGCGGGAATCATCCGGAACTCCCAGCCATTGAAGAGATCATGAAAACTTTTGTACTTGGTGGAGGCTGCTTCTGGTGCCTCGACGCTGTCTATCAGAAGACCAAGGGCGTCAGTTCCGTGGTTTCCGGCTACACGGGCGGCCACATCCGCAACCCTGACTATTACGATGTCTGCTCCGGAATGACGGGCCACGCGGAGGTCGTCGCCGTGACTTTCGAGGAGGACATCATTCCGGCGGACATCATCCTCGACATGTTCTTTGCGCTGCATGATCCCACCACTCTCAACCGCCAGGGCTACGACGTCGGGACCCAGTACCGTTCCTCGATGTTCTACACCACCACGGAAGAAAAGATCCTCTTCGAGGAAGCCATCCTGCGGAACCAGGAACTGTGGTCCAAGCCGATTGTGACCGAAGTCAGCAGGCTGCCGGAATTCTACGAAGCGGAGTCCATCCACCAGGACTACTACGCCAAGTTCCCGGAGCAGGGCTATTGCCAGGTGATCATCAACCCCAAGCTCGCCAAGGCCCGGAAATATTACTCTTCGTGGCTCCGCGCGTAGCAGCGTGTAGCACCGCTCGTTAGGCTGACCTCAGCAGTAGCTATTTCAGCGAATTCAGAGAATAGGCATGATTACATGGCACGGATCTACGACGACGTCACCCAGCTGATCGGCGGGACCCCCCTGGTCCGCTTGAACAGGCTCACCGAAGGCTTGGGCGCCACGGTTGCCGTGAAGCTGGAGTTCTACAACCCCGCCAATAGCGTCAAAGACCGTATCGGCGTCGCGATCGTCGACGCCGCCGAGAAGTCCGGTGCGCTGAAGCCGGGCGGCACCATCGTCGAGGGAACCTCCGGCAACACCGGAATCGCACTGGCCCTGGTCGGCGCGGCGCGTGGTTACAAGGTCATCCTGACCATGCCGGAAACCATGTCCACCGAGCGCCGCGTCATGCTGCGCGCCTACGGTGCTGAGATTGTCCTGACCCCCGGCTCGGAAGGCATGCGCGGAGCCGTCGAGAAGGCCCAGGAAATCGTGGCCAACACCGAGAACTCCGTCTGGGCCCAGCAGTTCGCCAACGAGGCAAACCCGGAGATCCACCGCACCACCACGGCCGAGGAAATCTGGGCAGACACCGACGGCGGCGTGGACATCTTCGTCGGCGGCGTCGGCACGGGCGGCACCATCACCGGCGTCGGGCAGGTCCTGAAGGAGCGCAAGCCGGAGATCCAGATCGTGGCCGTCGAGCCCAAGGACTCCCCCATCCTGAACGGCGGCGCCCCCGGCCCGCACAAGATCCAGGGCCTTGGCGCGAACTTCATTCCGGAGATCCTGGACACCAACGTCTACGACGAGGTTCTCGACGCAACCCTTGAGGACTCCGTGGCCACCGCACGTGCCCTCGGCACCAAGGAAGGCATCCTGGGCGGCATCTCGGCCGGCGCGGCCGTCTGGGGCGCACTGGAGCTCGCGAAGCGTCCGGAGAACAAGGACAAGCTCATCGTGGCAATCGTTCCCGACTTCGGCGAACGTTACATCTCCACGGTGCTTTTTGACGACATTCGCGGCTGATTGCGGACCCCGCGCAACCGCTTTCTTTCATTTCCTGTAGAAAGGTCTTTGTGAGCTTCTTCGCAAGACTTATGGAGGACCTCGAGGCCGCCCGGTCACACGACCCGGCGGCCCGAGGCTCCTTTGAGAACTTTTTTGCCTACTCCGGCCTGCATGCCATCTGGGCGCATCGAGTGACCCACAAACTGTGGCAAAACCCTGAGCTGCGGTTCCCGGCACGGCTCATTTCGCAGCTTGCCCGCTTCCTGACCGGCATCGAGATCCACCCCGGCGCGACCATCGGCCGCAGGTTCTTCATTGACCACGGCATGGGTGTGGTCATCGGTGAGACCGCCGAGATCGGTGAAGACGTCATGATCTACCACGGCGTGACGTTGGGTGGCCGTTCCTTGGCCAAGGTCAAGCGCCACCCCACCATCGGGGATCGGGTCACCATCGGGGCCGGGGCCAAGGTCCTTGGCCCCATCACCATCGGCGCGGACAGTGCCATCGGGGCCAACGCCGTCGTGGTCAAGGACGCACCGCCTGAGTCGATCATCACCGGCGTTCCCGCAACGTGGCGGCACCGCGATGCCAAGAGCGAAACGAAACCCGCCGTCGATCCCGCCGAGTACTACATCGAGTACCGGATCTAGCTGGAAAAGCGTTTGTAGGCGTTCCAGAAAACTGTGTCGAAGGCCCGGTCGGGAAGCACCCTCCGCATGGCCAGAATGGTCCAGGCTCCCCTGCCCACCGGGTATCGGGTCCTGGGCCTTCGCGAAGTCGCCGCATGGATTATGGCGCCCGCCACGGTACGCGGGTGCGTCGAAAGAGCGGTTCCCGACGTCGACGCCAGGGCAGCCGCCACGATCCCGGCCTGCTCGCGATACGGTCCATGTCCCGAGACCGTCAGCAGGCTCTCCCCCGCGATGGTTCCCCATTCCGTGTCCGTGCCCGCGGGCTCGATGATTGCCACATCGATGCCATGGGGCTTCAGTTCCAGGCGGAGGGAGTCGCTGAGGCCCTCGACGGCGAATTTTGTCGCGTGGTACCAAACGCCCAAGGGCTCATACATTTTGCCGCCGATCGAGGAAACGTTGATGATCCTGCCGGAAGCCGCAGCACGCATCACGGGAATCACCAGTTGGGACATCCGGGCGAGACCGAAGACGTTGACCTCGAACTGGCGCCGGCCCTCATCCAGCGGAACCTCTTCCAAAGAACCGTAGGACCCGTATCCGGCGTTGTTGACCAGTATGTCGATCCGTCCTTGCTCGGCCAGGACAAGCTCCACCGCGGCCTTCATCGAGTCATCCTCGGTGACGTCCAGGGACAACACCTTGATTCCGTGGGCTTTGAGCGGCTCCATCTTCTCGACCCGCCGCGCCCCCGCGTACACGACCATTCCTGCCTTGCTGAGCTTGATGGCGGCTTCGAAACCGATTCCGGTTGACGCACCTGTGACAAATGCGACGCGTTGCGGCATGGACTGCTCCTCGTGTTACGGGTGGTGTCTTCCTTCAGGACGTACCTACGGCAAAGGCCGGCGCCTCCACAGTAACGCGGAAGCACCGGCCTTTGACTTGAACCGAATCGAGCCTGCCCCAAGAGTGGGGCAGCAGGGTCCCTACGTGGCGACGGAGTCGACACGAAAGGGCCTGCCCGAAGAGTGGGGCAGCAGGGTCCCTACGTGGCGACGGAGTCGACACGAAAGGGCCTGCCCCAATCTGCGGGGCAGTGGGGTTCTTAGTGGGTGTCGACTGCCGAGATCTCGGACTTGTCTTCGCCCCACAGGGTGTGGAACGTGCCCTCGGCGTCGACGCGGCCGTAGGTGTGCGCACCGAAGAGGTCACGCTGGCCCTGGATGACTGCTGCAGCGAGGCGCTTGCGGCGAAGTCCGTCGTAGTAGGCCAGCGAGGAGGAGAACACGGGAACCGGGATGCCCAGCTGGACAGCCGTTGCCACCACGCGGCGCCATGCCGGCAGCGCACCGGCGATCGCCTTGGTGAAGGCCGGGGCGAACAGCAGGTTGGCCGGCTTCTCCTCGGCTGCGTAGGCGTTGGTGATTTCCTTGAGCAGCTCGGCGCGGATGATGCAGCCGCCGCGCCACAGCGAAGCGATTTCATCGAGCTTGAGGTCCCAGCCGTATTCCTTCGCGGCGGAGGTCAGCATGTCCAGGCCCTGGGCGTACGAAACCAGCTTGGAGGCGTAGAGCGCCTGGCGGACATCCTCGACGAAGTTCTCGGGGACCTCGACGTCGATTTCCTCGCCGGCGAGCAGCTCCTGGCCAAGCTTGCGCTGCTCTGCCTGGGAAGACAGGGCCCGCGCGAAGACGGACTCTGCGATGCCCGAAACCGGGGAGCCCAGCTCGAGGGCGGAGATGACCGTCCAGCGGCCGGTGCCCTTCTGGCCGGCAGCGTCGACGACGACGTCGACGAACGGCTTGCCCGTCTTGGCGTCAACGTGCCCAAGGACCTCTGCGGAGATTTCGATCAGGAAGGAAGCGAGTTCGCCCTTGTTCCATTCGGCGAAGATCTTGGACTGATCGGCCGGCTCGATGCCCGCGCCGGAGCGCAGGAGATCAAAGGCTTCACCGATGACCTGCATGTCGGCGTATTCGATGCCGTTGTGGACCATCTTGACGAAGTGTCCGGCGCCGTCGGTCCCGATCCAGGCGCAGCACGGCTTGCCGTCAACCTTGGCTGAGATCTTTTCGAGCAGCGGGCCCAAGGCGTCGTAGGACTCCTTGGAACCACCGGGCATGATGGAAGGGCCGTTGAGGGCGCCCTCTTCGCCGCCGGAAACACCGACGCCCACGAAGTGCAGGTCCTTCTCGGCCAGCGCGGATTCGCGACGGCGGGTGTCCTCGTAGTGCGAGTTACCGGCGTCGATCACGATGTCGCCGGGCTCCAGCAAGGGAACGAGCTGGTCGATGACGGCGTCAACCGGCTTGCCGGCCTTCACCATGATCAGGACACGGCGGGGCTTCTCGAGGGAGTCCACGAGTTCCTGGAGGGTTTCCGTGCGGATGAAGTCGCCGTCCGTGCCGTGCTTGGCCAGCAGGGCGTCGGTTTTTTCGACGGAGCGGTTGTGGAGGGCAACGGTGAAGCCGTTGCGGGCCAGGTTGCGGGCCAGATTGGCGCCCATCACCGCGAGGCCGGTGACACCGATGTGTGCTGACATCAAAACTCCAATTCATTCTTGTGCATTGAGTCCTGCTAGGAGCGAGGAAACGCTTTCTAGAGCAGTAGCTGCAATAAACCATACGTATTTGGACCACGTCGGGGAAAGTTGCGCCCACGTTTTGGAAACGTCCGCGTCACAAAAGAGTCTATGTTGCGAGCTCGTACTGTGGGGAGTTCCCTAGCGCTCGGAGCTTCCGGTGGCGGAGCGGTCAACGCCACTATGCTTACGACTATGTCAACCAGTCTCCACTACCGCGCTGTCGAGCACCTGGGTACCCGGATCGTCGGCGGTAAGCTCCCCACCGGTCACGTCATGTTGGCTGAGCATCTTGAGGAGGAACTCAAAGTGTCGCGGTCGGTGGTACGTGAGGCCGTCAGGGTACTGCAGTCTCTGGGACTGGTGGAAACCATCAAGCGAGTTGGCATCCGGGTCCTCCCCGCGCACCGCTGGAATCCCTTCGATCCGCTGGTCATCCGCTGGCGGCTGGCCGGAGAAGGCCGCGGCGCACAGTTGCGCTCCCTCGCCGAACTCCGCTCCGCCGTCGAGCCCGTAGCCGCGGAACTGGCCGCGGAAAACGCCCCGGAGTCCCTGCGCAGCGAACTGGTGGACATCTCCCTGGCCATGCGTGAAGCAGGCCGTGCGGGCGACATGCCCACCTTCCTGGATCTCGACATCCGCTTTCACGCCCTGGTGCTTTCCGGTTCCGGCAATGAAATGTTCGCGAACCTGATTGGGCAGGTTACGGAGACACTCACCGGCCGGACAGTTCACGGCCTCATGCCGGAACATCCGAAGGAAGCGGCCCTGCAATGGCATCTGGATGTAGCCCAAGGCATCAGGGACGGAGACGGCGACAAGGCCCGCGAGGCCTCCTACAACATCATGCGGGAGACCATCGCGGACCTGTCACCGGGCTGGGAGGGCCAGCCACGGGTATTTGTTCCAGTCGAGCGCGCTAACGGCTGAGAGCCGGCGCCGCCCGACTGATCGACTGATCGCCTGAAGGCCTAGGCCACAGGCTGGAAGTTCAGCAGGACCTTCCCCGATTCGGCAGAGTTCCTTGCCACCTCGAAGGCCTCCAGGCCGCGATCCAGCGTGAATTCGTGCGTCACTACAGGGTCCACGTAGAGCGAACCGTCTGCGAGCGCCGCAATGACCTCGTCGATCTCGTTGTTGAAACGGAAGGAACCGAGCAGTTCGAGCTCGCGGGTGATGGCCAGCGAAATCAAGACGGGCTGCGGTCCCGAGGGCAGCAGCCCGACCATGACCACCTTCCCGCCGCGTACCGCGCCTTTGATGGCCGATGCCAGTCCGAAGTGGCTGCCCGAGGACTCGATGACGACGTCGGCTTCCACTGCGGCGATTGCCTCGGCGTCATCGCCCTTGAGAACCTCATCGGCGCCCACTGCACGCGCGATCTCAAGAGGCTTGTCGTGCATGTCGACGGCCACGATCCGGGTTGCCCCCGCGCGCTTGAGGACAGCAATTGCGAGTGCGCCGATCGGACCGCTACCGATTACCAGCGCTGTCTTTCCGGCCACGTCTCCTGCTCGCGCGACGGCGTGCCAGGCAACGCTCGCAGGCTCCACAAGCGCCGCCGTGCGCAAGTCCAGCGTGGCCGGAAGGGCCCGGAGCATGCGGGACGGCAGGGTCGCGTAGCGGCTGAAAGCACCGTCAGTGTGCGGGTACCTTGCCGCACTGCCGAGGTAGGTGCAGCCCGGGGAGAGGTTGGGCCGGTCTTCCGGATACCTGGCGGCACCCGGAGCCGGGGTTGCCGGGTGGACCGCGACGGCGGTTCCGGCTGCCGGGCCGCTGCCATCGGCGGCCTGCTGGACAACGGTGCCCACGATTTCGTGGCCGAGCACCATGGGAGCCTTGAGGATCGATTCCCCCGCCGCGCCGTGGAGCCAATAGTGCAGGTCCGAGCCACAAATGCCACCGTAGGCGATCTCGACGACGGCCTGCTCAGGGGTGGGCACAACGAGGGCTATGTCCTCGATGCGAAGGTCGCCGGCGGCGTGGGCCACAACCGCGGGTGAAGACTGGGGAAGCTGAAAGCCGCTCATTAGACGACCACCGTCATTCCGCCGTCGACGAAGATCGTCTGGCCGTTGACGAAGTTCGACGCCTCGGAGGCAAGCCAGACCGCCGGACCGGCAAGATCCGCTACGGTGCCCCATCGGTGGGCCGGCGTCCGGCCCAGGATCCAGGAGTTGAAATCCGGATCGTCCACGAGGTTCTGGGTCATTTCGGTGTGGATGTAACCCGGAGCGATGCCGTTGATCTGAAGGCCGGAGGCCGCCCATTCGGCGGTCATGGCGCGCGTCAGGTTCCGCAGTCCTCCCTTGGCCGCGACATAGGGGGCGATCGTGGGGCGCGCCAGGTCCGTCTGCACGGAGCAGATGTTGATGATCTTGCCGCGGCCCCGCGGGATCATGTGGCGGGCGGCTTCACGTCCTACGAGGAAGGCGCTCGTCAGGTCGGTGGTGATGACCCGCTCCCAGTCCTTCACATCCAGGTCCAACATCGGGACTCGGTGCTGGATTCCCGCGTTGTTGACGAGGATATCGAGGGGGCCGACGTTCTCCTCGACCCAGGCAACGCCGCGGGCCGCCTCAGCATCGCTGGTGACGTCGAACGCACAGCTGTGGATGCGGCCGGGCCCGAAGTCCGCCGCCATGGCGGCTTCGGCGTCCTTGAGCCGTTCCGTGTTGATGCCGTTGAGGACAACGGTGGCACCGGCGTCGGCCAATCCGCGGGCCAGCGCGTTGCCGATGCCGCGGCTGGATCCGGTCACGAGCGCAACGCGCCCGGTGAGATCGAAGAGTCCACTCATGGTTGTTTCCTTACTTAGTTCAGAGGGCTTAGGGAAGAGTCGCTGAGGTTGGCGATGGCCTGGCGGACAACTGCGAGGTCCTGATCGCCCAGGCCCTGATCAATCAGTTCGCGGTAGAGTTCGACGCCGGCAGTCGCCATCGGGACAGCGGCACCGGCCGCTTCGGCGCTTTCGAGCACGAACTTGAGGTCCTTGTGCATGAACTTCGCGGGACCTGTGGGCGCGTAATCCTTGGCTGCCAGTCGTGGGCCGACAATCTCCAGGACCCGGCTTCCGGCGAGTCCGCCGGCCAGGACGTCGAAGAGGGCAGAAGCATCCATGCCCGAGCGTTCGGCGAGTTCGGCGGCTTCCGCGAGCGCCGCCGTCGTGGTCCCGACGATCAGCTGGTTGCAGGCCTTGGCCAGCGAACCGGAACCCAGGTTGCCCATGCGGCGAACTGTGGTGCCCATGGATTGGAGCACCGGAAGCGATCGTTGGAAATCTTCTTCGCTGGCTCCCACCATGATGGCCAGGGTGCCGTCCTGGGCACCCTTGGTGCCCCCGCTCACCGGAGCATCGACGACGACGGCGTTCCCGCCACTTGCCCTGTGGACCGTCCGGCCGAATTCCTGCACGGCGGTCGGGGACACGCTGCTCATGATGACGACCAGGGTTCCCTGAAGCGGCGCGTCCGAGCGCCAGGAGTCGAGGAGCGGCGCGGCCGCATCCTGGATGTAGGAGAGATCCGGAAGCATGAAGATGATGACGGGTTGGTCCCGGAGTCCGGCAACCGACGCCGAACGTTTTCCGCCGAGCTTCTCCAGCTCGGCGAGCGCTTCGGCAGAACGGTTCCATGCAGTCACCTCCCAGCCGTTGCCGAGCAGATTGGCTGCCATGGGGAAGCCCATGAGCCCGAGTCCCACAAAACCTGCGGTCTTGGAAGTCATCTTTCGCTTGCACCTCACTTCTTTGTGGTTCATCTTTCAAAAACTGTTCAATATCCTAGCCTCAATTCAGTATGATGAACACCATGACGACTGATGAACTCACCATCGCGATCGCAGTCCCGCTCGAAGCTGAGCATGTGGAGCGTATCCGCGCCGTAGATCCGAGCATTACGGTGCTCTACGAACCCGAGCTGCTTCCTCCGGAACGCTTCCCGGCCGACCACTCGGGCGATCCGGACTTCAAGCGGACTCCCGAACAAGAAGAACGCTACTGGTCGATGTTGAACAAATCCCAGATCCTCTACGGTTTCCCCAATGAGAATCCGGCCGGCCTGGCCCGCATCGCGCGGAGCAACCCGCACCTGCAGTGGATCCACGCCATGGCCGCAGGTGCCGGTGGCGCCGTGAAGGCCTCCGGCCTCGACAGCGAGACCTTGCAGAAGTTCAAGGTCACCACCTCCGCAGGCGTGCACGCCCTTCCACTCGCCGAGTTCGCAGCCCTGGGCATCCTCAACGGATTCAAGCGCAGCGCGGAGCTTGCACAGGACCAGGCCGCCAAGGTCTGGCCCGAGCTGCGCACCCCCACCAAACTTGTGAACGGCTCCAAGCTGGTCATCACGGGTCTCGGCGAAATCGGCCTCGAGACCGCCCGCATCGCCCGCGCACTTGGGATGAAGGTGAGCGGAACCAAGCGGAACGTCGAAGCCATCGAAGGAATCGACGAGGTCGCGGACAACGATGGCCTTGCGGGACTCCTGGCTACGGCAGACGCCGTCGTCAACACCCTCCCCGGCACGCCATACACGGAGAAACTCTTCAACCACGAGGTCTTCTCGGCAATGAAGCCCGGAACGGTTTTTGCCAACGTCGGCCGCGGAACCGTGGTCGACGAAGAAGCGCTCCTCGAAGCCCTGGACAACGGCCAGGTGTCATACGCCTGCCTGGACGTCTTCGCCGTCGAGCCCCTGCCCCAGGACAGCCCGCTGTGGAACCACCCGAAGGTCATGGTCTCTCCCCACACCTCGGCGCTCAGTGCCGCTGAGAACCGCCTCATCGCCGAGCGCTTCGCCAGCAACCTGCGTACGTTCCTCGACGGCGGGGAACTCCCACACCTCGTGGACACGGTGCACTTCTACTAAACCGCCAACAACCCAGCGCCATCCAGGCGGCCTCTCCGGTTTTCCGGAGGGGCCGCTTTGCTGTGTGTGGCGGGTTTGTTGCGCCGGGCGGGGGCACGAAAAGCGACGGCCCCGTCCGAATTTCGGAAGGGGCCGCCGCTGCTTGCGTACGTCGTGGTACGGGGAGCCTACTTCGCGTCCTCCAGGGAAAGGAGGTCGCGGCCGGCTGTTTCCGGGGTGAAGAACGTGGTGATGTATGAAATCAGCGCCAGGACCAGCGAGTAGACCGCCAGGACCACCCAGGAGTTGCCCGTAGCGGCAAGGAGCGCGACGCCAACCAGGGGCACGAGTCCGCCGGCCAGGACAGCAGACAGCTCGCGGCTCAATGCCACACCGGTGAACCGGTACTGCGAGCCGAAGAGCTCGGGCAGCAGCGGGCACTGCGGGCCAAGCATGGACTGTACGCCAAGGGCGATGCCGACAACCATGACGGCCCAGACAAGGGTCACGTTGCCGAGGGTCACCAGGTAGAAGGCGGGAATCGCGAAGATCGCCTGGAACAGGGCCCCGTAGCGGTAGACCTTGACTCGACCAATCCGGTCAGACAAGGCGCCGAAGGTGACCACCATGACGGCGGCAAATCCGGCAGCGATCAGCAGACCGACCGGGCCGATGAACTTGTCACCAGGGAAGACGCCTTCCTTGACGGACATGAAGGAGATGAGCAATGCCGAGTAGATCGAGGAGTTGCCGTTCTCACCCATGCGGAGACCGATGCCCACCAGCACATTCTTTTTGGAGTGCTTCCAGAGCTCGCCAACGGGGTTCTTCACCACGTTCTTGTGCTTCTCAAGCTCCTGGAACACCGGGGTTTCCTTCAGCTTCAGACGGATGAAGACTGCCACGACGATCAAAATGATGCTGGCAAGGAAAGGCACACGCCACAGCCAGCCTTCGAGCACGCTCTTGTTGGCCATGCCAATCAGTGCGAAGGTGCCGGCGCCGAGGAGGGTTCCAAGTTGAATGCCAACGAACGGAAGTGAAGCGAAGTAGCCACGGCGCTTGGGCGGAGCGACTTCGGAGATCAGCGTGGTTGCGCCTGCTTGTTCGGCTCCAGCGCCCAGGCCCTGGACAATGCGGAGCGTCACCAGCAGGACAGCCCCGAGCATGCCCGCCTGGTCGAACGTCGGCAGCAAGCCGATCGCGAAGCTGGCAAGGCCCATCATGCCGATGGTCATCAGGAGGACCATCTTGCGGCCGAAGCGGTCTCCGATGAATCCGAAGAAGATACCGCCGAAGGGCCGCGCCGCGAATCCAACGCCATAGGTTGCGAACGACGCGATCAGGGCGCCGCTTTCACCCAAGGGCTTGAAGAACAGCGGTCCGAAGATCAGGGCCGAAGCCAGGCCATAAATGTAGAAGTCGTAGTACTCCAGGGCGGATCCTACGGAGCTGGCAAGAGTTGCCCTTCGCAGCTGTTCCGGCTCAACTACCGCGCCGTCCATATCAGCAATCTTTGTCTTAGTACGAGTTGTCACAAGCACTCCCTCAAGAACACTCCAGACCCCCGTTGGCCTGGCGAGATAGTGTCAGCCGCCATGGCGTGAATCACTATAGTGAACAGAGTACAGCACGTTGTACAAGTTTCAAGTGGTGTAATCAGATTTAATTATGACCCCACCGAACGGCGGGTTTATGACCCCTCGTGCGGCAAAATCAGTTAGCCCATCGGGTTGCCCAGCGAGTGGGCGAGCTCCTTGAGTTCCTTCACCATCAGGGCAGCCTGCTCCTCGGAAAAGGTGGCCTTCAGGGCTGTCACCGAAAGACCGAGGCTGGGGCCATGTGCCCCGTGGGTAGGCACGGGCACGGCAAGGCAAACCACGCCGAGCGTGGATTCCTCGTCCTCCAGGGCATAGCCTTGCTTGCGGATCGCGGCCACCTGGGCCTTGAGCTCAGCGGCACTCCGGAGGGACTTCGGGGTCATGACAGGGAGCTCCACGTCGTCCGGGAACATCGCCTCGATGTCATGGTCGTGAAGCTGGGCCAGGAGGACCTTCCCGACGGCGCTCAGGGAAAGCGGCATTTTGTCGCCAATGTTCGACGTGAGCCGGACGGCCGGGTGCCCTTCGTAGCGCGCCAGGTAAATGATGTGATCGCCGTCGATCATCGCAATCCGCACTGTTTCGCCGGAGAGCGTTGGTGCCTGCTCGCAGAACTTGTAGAACTCCTGGACTTCATCGAGCCGGCTGAGATAGGCGGCACCAAGTTCGACCAGCTTCCGACCGAGTGAAAAGTCGGCACCTTCGCGGGTAATAAGCCGGGCTTCTTCAAGAGCCATCAGCAGGTTTGACGTGGAAGACTTCGGAATCCCGAGCTCCCTCGCAAGATCGCTGAGTGTCAGGCGACCGGAAGGTGCCTCGGCCAAGGCATCCAGGACCGCGGCCGCGCGGGTCACGGCAGGCGCCGGCGAGGAGCTCCCCAGTCCTTCGGCGGAACGGGGGGTGCGGGAATCGGCCATGATTCTCCTTCGCAATCGTGCGTCTGGCGCAGAGTGGGCGCGTGCCAGGAAGAAACACTACCCGGGGGCAGCGGAACTCCGATCCGAGGCAATCACGCTTGTTCAATCCACTGAACAACCACCATCATAGTGGCTTTGTTCTGGGATGGGACGCGCCGGACGGAGAACGGCTTCCTTTCCATATCCAAAAATTCTCTGTATATTCATCTATGAGTTCTCCACCGCGGCATCCCCCAATAGTCGCGGTGGAGAACTCTTCCAATTTCCGGCAGCGGATCAGGCTCGACGCTAGCTCTGCTGCTGCCAAGGAGTGAGCCGTGGCAGCCAGCGCGGGACGTTGGCACGGTAGTCCTCATACTCGGCGCCGAACTTGCGTGCCAGCGTCGGCTCCTCATACAACCTGACGAAGGCCACCACGGGAACTGCGCCCAAAGCCGCCAGGCCGAACAGTTTCGGCTGTCCCAGCAGGAGGCCCTGTCCGGTGATCGCGGCGCCAATGCCCACGTAGATGGGGTTCCTTACGAACCTGTAGAAACCGCTGACCACAAGGTTCTTCGGCGGCGCAAAGGGCGCCGGCGTGCCTAATCCTTCAAGGGCGAACCGCGCAAAAGAATTGGTGATCACCGCCGTGCCGACGCCGATCAGGAGAACACCTGCGCACTGGGCCGCCAGTCCGCCTGGCACGGGCTGCTGCACTTTCCAGCGGGTCACCACCCAAGGCAACAGGCCGGCGACGGTTGCCGGGGCGGCGGCGAACACGGCCGTACCTATCTCCGCCAGCTTTTTGTCGCGCGCTGCATCTCCGGACGCTGTCATGCTGCCATTCTGAACCGCCAAACGATTGGCGACAACCAATGGAGGCGAACGAACCCGGAATAAATGAAAAGAGCCCCTGAGCTGCGTTTTCGCAGTTCAGGGGCTCCTCCTAGGAGTGCGCTCGCTTGCGGCGAATCACGAAGGCCGAGCCGAGTGCAATGGCGCCGAGAGCCGCGAACAACAGGGAGAACATGGTCGGGGCCATCCCGGTGTCGGCCAGTCCGCTCACTGCCTTAACGGTTCCGGTGGTTGGGGGAACCACGGTAACTCCAGAGTCGACGGGCGGATCGACCGGCCGGTCGACGGGCGGATTGACGGGCGGATCCACCGGAGGATCGACGGGTGCGGCAGTGACCAAGACCGTGAGGTTGGTCGAGGTCGGCGCGAACAGGGGCGGCGAGAACCTCGGCGTGTTCGCCGCGCTGGCGATGCTCACCACGCAGCTCACGGATGCGGCCGCTGCGAACGTCGACGTGGAACGGATGACCCAGGCTCCGTTGTCCTCCGTCACAGTTGCCGCGACCGGGTCTCCCCCTGCCCACGACACCGTTGCCGTGATGGGTTCGACGGCGCCGGCTAACGTGACCCGCGCGACCTCGATGGTCTTCTCCTGGCCCGCGATCGCGGTCAGGTCCGCACCCGGCACGATCACCGGAGTGGCCTTGCGCGGAGCGGAGACGCTCGGGATCCAGTCCTTCTGGGCCGTGGCCCAGTCGAGGCCTGCGTTAGTGCCGGACAGTGCGAAGTCGAGCCGACCGCCGTTCCGGAGCTCGTCCACATCGACCCAGGCAGCCGTGTGCACTTTGTCGTTCACGGTCACACCAGCAATGTAACTCGGAAGCTTCTCTTTCGCGCCTGCAGCAGTGATCCGCAGTTTTTCACCGCTCTCGAGGGTAATCGTGGCGGCCTGAACCTTGGGAGCGTTGAGAGCCATGATCCCCGAGCCGGGCATCACCGGCTGGATGCCGAGCGAGGCCATCACATACCAAGCGGCGAGAGTGCCGAGGTCATCATTGCCGACCCCGCCGCCGGGAGTGTTCGGGAAGCGGTTGAGGTTGGCCGCGAGCACGTCGTTGGTCTTGGCCGGCTCACCGACGAAGCCGTACAGCCAGGGGTTCATCAGCATCGGTTCGTTGCCCGGGTTGTACCCGATGCTCGTGTAGTACGTGCTGCCACCCGCCGCCCAGCTGCTCGGAGAGACCCCCGGAGCGGACTGGAGGGCTGGCTGGTTGAAGTAGTAGTCGAGTCGCTTGACGAACTCCTCGCGACCGCCCATCTTCTGCTGCAGACCGACCACATCCTGCGTCGCCATCCACTGGTAGTGCCACGGAGTTCCCTCGTGGAAACCGGACCTGGTCACATCCGTGCGTTCGGGAACCGAGACGAACTGGCCCTCGGGAGTGACGGCGTTGACGATGCCCTTGAAGCCGCCGCTGAGTGTGACATCCGGGTTCCAGAGCTTCGACCAGTTGGTGCCACGGGCCAGAAACTCTGCCGCTTGGCCCGTCTTCCCAAGCCGCTGCGCGGCCGAGCCGATGCTGGCGTCCGCAGCTGCGAACTCCATCGTGGCCGAGCCGCCGTGACGGTACTCTTCGAACTGGGCGCCGAGGCCACCGCCCCCCTCCGGGTAGTAGGGGATGTGGCCGTTGGCCAGGTAGAACGCGGCGCTCTGACGGCCGACGGATGCGACGCCCACGGGGGGCGCGGTTGTCGCGTTCTCGACGAGGTAGTCCCACATCCGGCCGGCGATGTCATCTGGCACGGTGCCGAGCGTGAAGTTCTCAGCGATCCAGGGCGAGACCGGGTCGCCGGCCATGATGTTCGTCTCGACCGAACCGAGCGACCAGCGCGGGAACCAGCCGCCCTCGACCCGGGCCTGGTACATCGACCTGACGATGTCGGCGGCGCGGTTCTTTGCGAACAGCGCGTGGAACGTCGCTTGCGTGCGGTAGGTGTCCCACAGCGAGAACGTCTGGTAGTAGTTCCACCCGTTGGCGGTGTGCGTTTTGGCGTCCATTCCCGTGTACCGGCCGTCGACGTCGCTTCCGATGGTTGGCGACAGCAGCGTCTTATACAGCTGGGTAGATCTTGCGCTGCTCAGCGGATGCCGTGATGTCGAACCGGCCGAGTTCCGCGTTCCAGGCGTCGCGGGCTTTCGCGCGGATCTGATCAAACGGCACCCGGGCGCCGTCGGCGGTCGCCTCTGCGATCCGGTTGCCGCGGGCGCCTTCGACGCTCACGTACGAGACCCCGACGCTTACCTCGACATCGCGATCGGTAGTGGTATCGAACGTGGCGACGAAACCGTTGTTGCCGTCGGTGACCTCGCTGGAGTTCCGGTCGACGAAGAACTGGGCGTTGGTGCCCCAGGTGCCCGTCGAAAGCGGAGCGCGGTCGAAGGTGGCGCTGAAGAAGTAGCGGGACTTCTTCTCGCTTCCACTGCAGAACCCACCGTTGTCGATCCAGCCCTCGAGGGTGGTCCCATCGACCCAGGAGACCGAACTCGCACCGGCGGTGCGCAGCGTCTGACCAGTGTTGAACGAGAGATTGGAGGTCGTGCCGGCCGGGAACGTGTACCGGTGCGCGCCCACTCGGGTGGTGGCCGAGAGATCGACCTTGACGTCGTTGTCGAGAGTGACAGCGTAGTAGCCGGCTGTGGCGGATTCGCTTCCGGACTGGATGCTGGTGTACCGCCGCGAGGTGGTGGGTGTGGCGGTGGTGCTGGGCGAGACCAGGAGCTCACCGGCGGCCGCGCAACCCGCACTGTTGACGTGCCGGTGGCTGAATCCCCACACGCGACCGGCGTTGTTGCTGTACGACGTGGAACCGTAGGTGTTGGTGTTGTCAGGGCTGAGCTGCACCATTCCGAACGGGAGCGTCGCCCCCGGAAAGGCGTTGCCCTCACTCTCGGTGCCGACGAACGGGTTGACCTCGCTGGAGAGGTCGGTGACGGCCGGACCTGCGGATGCCTCGGCCGGAGTTCCGATTGCGAGCGCGGCCGCAACCGCCATGGCTGGCGCGAGCCGCGATCGCCGAGGCCTTCCCAGGCTCCGTGGGCGTACAGCCGGACTGTCGTGTGGGCTTGACATCGTGGGGTGTCCTCCTTGACCTGGCTCACGGGTATCGAGCATCATCGCTCGTCACCGCTGTCCGTTGCCGAGCGATGACGGACAGCAATGCAATGTGTGGAAACGTTTCCACGCGGCCGAGTCTACTCAGCACACCTCGACCGAGTCAACGCCGGAGAAGTAAATAGTGACCGAGATGAATACCGGTCAAGGGGATTTACAGGGGACTCTGAACTGGCGTCAGCGCGCGGCGAGCACCGCGTCGCGGCTCAGCTCTCCCGAGCCCCGCACGATGAGACGAGTGTTCAGCGTGATCGTCTGCGAGGGCGAGACATCGCCATCCAGACGCTTGTAGAGCATCCTCATCGCGATCTGTCCCATCGCCTTCGGGTCCTGCGCCACTACTGTGATCCCGGGCACGACGACATCGGCAAGTTCGAAGTCGTCGAAACCCACGATCGCCAGCGAGGTGTTGTGGATGCGCAGCGCGCCGATCACGTTAACGCTCGTGCGGTTGTTGCCGGCGAAGACCGCGGTCGGCGGGTCGTCCGACGCCAGCATCCGCCCGAGGGGCTCGTCTACCGGTTCGCGTGTCGTCGCGCTGGAGTAGACGAGTTCGGGGTCGAAGGGGATGCCCGCTTCCTCGAGTGCGGCCCGGTAGCCGGCGATGCGCTCGCTCGCGGTGTAGAGGTCCGGCCGATCGGTGAAGCACGCGATCCGCCTATGCCCGTAGCCGATGAGATGAGCGACGCCGGTGCGCGCGCCGCCGCGGTTGTCCACGATCACGGCGTCGACATCCAGCACCCGCGGCGGGCGGTCGACGAAGACCATGCTCGTACCGGCGTCGAGCTCCGCACGCAGGTATTCCTCGTCGCCGCCTTCGGGGAGGGTAATCACCAGGCCGTCGACCCTGCGGGCGCAGAAGGTGAGGATCATCTTGCGGGCGCGCTCCGGGTCTTTGTCCGAGGAGGCGGTCAGGAGCACGGAATCGCGGCGCAG
The DNA here is from genome assembly GCF_052115645.1 of Arthrobacter sp. 2MCAF14. Taxonomy (NCBI): domain Bacteria; kingdom Bacillati; phylum Actinomycetota; class Actinomycetes; order Micrococcales; family Micrococcaceae; genus Arthrobacter; species Arthrobacter sp. 2MCAF14. Next base: position 109,180 of record NZ_JBFRHB010000014.1, read on the forward strand.
GACCTCCTCCTCCACGGAGCGGTTCAGCAGGGAGAAGAACGGGTCAGCGACATCCTCGACCAGTAACCCAATGCTGGCCGTCGCCCCGGTTCTGAGCATCCTGGCACTGTCGTTGCGACGGAATCCGAGCCTCTCGATCGCAGCGTTGACCGCGGCGACGCTCTCTTCGCTCACGTTCGACTTGCCGTTGACGACCCGGGAGACCGTGCCGACACCGACTCCGGCGACCCGTGCGACGTCCTTCATCGTGGAACGGGCGTTCGGACGCGCGGCAGCCACCCTCACAACGTCACCTGCGTCCATTTCCGAATCCATCCCGCGATGCATATTAGCATCGCGGGGACAACTCCAAAGCGGTCGCACGAGCCGCCCTACGCAACAGTAGCTATGAGTAAGGACCACCTGGATGAAGGGCCTCATACACATGCCGGGGAACAACGGGCAACGCCGCGTCTGCTTGGTAGCCGAACCACATGATTCCGTGGTCGTCCACGCGTGCGGTACTCATGAGCGCACCGGGGGGCTCCGCCATGTTGATGGCCTGGTCGGCAGCAATGCCTACGACGGTTCCGTCGGCCTCATGCGCTGAGAACTTCACACGACGCCCAAAAAGCTGCTGAGTCTCATCGAGGCGCCGCCGGTAAACGATGCCGATATTGTTCGGATCTCCCCTACTCGCCAGAGCCCAACAAGTTCGACCTGTTCCGACCAATACCGCCGCACGGCAGCAACGATCACGGTCAGCGGATCAGCGTCGCTCGCAGGCACATCGTATCCCCTCTTTCAAGCCAAGGATAAGCGGACTGGCAACGTTCGGGCTATACGCCCCAGATCAAAAGAAAAGAGCCCCCGAGCTGCGTTTTCGCAGTTCAGGGGCTCTTTTTGCCTGTGGGTCCTACCGGGATCGAACCGATGACATCCACGGTGTAAACGTGGCGCTCTACCAGCTGAGCTAAAGACCCAAACACTGATTTCAGCGCCCTCAGCGCTTCAACCAACGAACATGTACTCTACCGGATCAATCGCCTGGAACACCAATCGACTGGCCTGGAGGCGGCAAATCGGGAAGTTCAGCGGCAAGCCAGGCCAGCGCGCCGCTGACTCCGGCTTCCACCTTGAGGTTCGCGAACCCGTCGCCGCGGGTCGGTCCACGGTTGATGATCACCACCGGCTTGCCGAGTTTGGCTGCGTGCCGCACGAACCTCAGCCCGCTCATTACGGTCAACGAAGAACCTGCCACCAGCAACGCTCCGGCTTCGTCCACCATGGAATAGGCGCGCTGCACCCGGTCCCTGGGCACATTTTCACCGAAGTACACGAAGTCGGGCTTGAGCGTTCCCCCGCAAACGGGACAAACAGCGACGACGAACGATCGGATGAGTTCGGGATCCTCCACCGAGGCATCCGCGTCGGGCGCCATTTCCACGACGCCGGAAGCCTGCGCGGCTTCAAGGAAGCCGGGATTGATTTCCTCGAGAATCGACGCCACGAGCCGCCGGGTGAAGACGTGTCCCTCGTCAAGGCAGATCACGCGATCGTAGCGACCGTGCAGGTCCACCACATTGATGCTGCCAGCGTCCTCGTGTAGACGGTCCACGTTCTGCGTGATGAGCCCCGTGATCAGCCCGCGCCGCTCAAGGAGCGCGACGGCGGCATGCCCGGCATTGGGGTCCGCGTGCCGGAGGTGCGACCATCCAAGGTGGTTCCTCGCCCAGTACCGGCGCCGGTTGGCAGGACTTCCGATGAATTCCTGGTAGGTCATGGGATTCCGCGGCGCGGCCCCCGGGCCGCGGTAGTCAGGGATTCCGGAGTCCGTGCTCAGGCCGGCTCCTGTCAAGACAGCAAGCCGCTTGCCGCTGAGAATCGCGGCGGCTTGGCGGAGAAGGTCCAGGTCGTCGGCATCCAACTCAACTGTGAGGGCCGGCGGAAGTATGGCGAAGCCAGTCATTCCGACGCCGGGCCGTTGGGCGCTCATCGCCGCTAGGCCTGGCCAAGTGCGGACAATGCCTCGCGATATTCCGCCAGGTCGCGTGCTTGGCCGCGCGGATTGACGACGACATAGCGGATGATGCCCGCGGCATCGATGATGAAAGTGCCCCTCAAGGACATGCCGGTAGCTGGATCAAACACGCCATACTTCTTGGCTACTTCCCCGTGCGGCCAGAAGTCGGCCAAGAGATCGAACTCGTAGCCTTCCTTCTCCGCGTAAGCCCGCAAAGCGAACTTGCTGTCCACCGACACCCCGAGGACTGTGGCGTTGGCGTGTTCGAAAATACCCAGGTTGTCGCGGATCTCGCACAGCTCCCCGGTGCAGATTCCAGAGAAGGCGAAGGGATAGAAGACCACCACCACGTTGCGGCCGCGAAGCTCGGACAAGCGAACCGGCTCCCCAAACTGGTTCACGAGCTCAAAATCCGGGGCTTCCTGGCCCGCAACGGCAACTCCCGGATGCAGTCCGGGAGGGTTCAACCTCGTGTGTGTCACTTGTTCTTCTTGCGCGCTACAAGCCGCGTGGCGCTCCAGTCCTTGGAGACGCCTGCGGAGGTAGTGCAATGCAGGCCGGCGGTGGGAGCAGCGTCCTGAATATCCGAGGGCGAGACATAGTTGTCGCGGCCCGACTTAGGGGTCAGCACCCAGACCACGCCGCCTTCACCCAAGGTGGTCAGTGAATCAACTAGTGCGTCGACAAGGTCTCCATCACCATCGCGCCACCAGAAAATGACCGCATCCACTACCTCGTGATCGTCTTCGTCAAGCAGCTCGGAACCCGTGAGTTCCTCAATGTCATCACGCAAATCGAAATCGACATCATCGTCGTAACCGAGTTCCTGAATTAGATCCCCATCTTTGAAACCCAATCTTTCCGCCACATTTACCGATGTGGCGGCGTCGGCCTCGCTCACGTTTCCTCCTCTTGAAGTGATTTCGATTACTACAAGCCAACACCCTTTGGGCGTGTGCTTCAAGCCATTGTCCCGCGTTCCACCATAATCCGCGCCCCAGCCACGGTTAAAGCCATGGCTACATTCGGGGCCATAGCCATGACTGCAGCCACAACTGCCTACGATGTAACAGCTTGAGTGTGACATACAACGCCTTCACGACCGCGCGGCTACGCATCGCGGCTCCTACGAAGCTACAGTGGCCAGTGAAGACTTTGGCTGCAGGGCAACCGCCCGCCGCGAATAGCGCAGCTTGAGCTCAAGAGAACCTGCCCGGCGCACATGACCGGGCTGTTGTAACCGATATGTCGCACACGCCGCGTTCATGACGGGCAGTTACCCTGCCGGACCTGAGGCGACGATGAATGCGCCAAAAGAGAGGTTGGACGTGGCTGCAGGAGAAGAGACCTCACACATCCTTAGCGGGTTGACTTCCCAGCTGCCTGATCGTGATCCGGAAGAGACTGCCGAGTGGGTTGAGTCTTTGGATGCGTTGATCAGGGAGCAGGGCACGGAGCGGGCG
>NZ_JBFRHB010000015.1:0-108371 GCF_052115645.1 Arthrobacter sp. 2MCAF14
ACGGCCCCACGGAAGCGCTCAATGGCAGGCTCGAACACCTCCGCGGCTCCGCCCTCGGCTTCCGGAACCTTGCCAACTACATCGCCCGATCACTCCTCGAGACCGGCGGATTCAGACCCCGGCTACACCCTCAAATGCGATGAGCCGGTTTCCAGAACGCCGAAATGACGACGATCATTGCTGCTCCGATGACCACGACTGGGCGGCTGGTGGGCTCCAAGAGTTTGTTGGTTGTGATAGGAAGGATCAGCCAGTAGGAACAGAACGCGAGCACTGCGACTCCGCCGATGCCGATCATGGATGCGCTGCCGTGCTTGCTTTGCGCGATCCTGCTTGTAGTCGCCTTGATTCGCTCAAGTTCGCTGGCGATGAGGACCCCTATCGCAAACATCGGCATGTAGAAGATAGCCGGATTACCTGCAAACGCGCCGGCCGTTATCACCGCCATGATCGCAGCAAGCTTCACCCAGAACCCTGACCGCCATTGGACGGCGGCCAGGACGAAAACCGGTAGCAGCAGGGAAAACCAAACTTCCCAACGCAGGGACCAAAGGACACCGAGAACCGAAGATATACCGAAAATTAGCGTGGCATCTTTCATGAATCCAGTAACAGTCAGAGCTGCGGTTTGAGACGCCGCCCACTCACTGATTCCGGGAAAGCCGTGTTGTGGCACGATAGCGAAGATAGTCATGGCTATAAGCACGGCGGCAATCACCGGGACGTAGAGCCGAACGAGACGTTTCGGATAATACGAAATCCATCGAAACTTTGTAGCTCTCAACACGGGCAGGGTCAGGACGATGCCACTGAGAATGAAGAAAATGTAGACAGCTTCCGGCCCTCCCAGAGGGCATGGAGGGGCGTGTGGATGAAAAGCCATGGAACGATGGGATCCAGGGGGACTGCTGAGCCGGTCGCATATGGCTCTCGCATCACCGAGGAAATGGACAGGGCATGGTGCACCAGAACTATCGCGGCAGCGAGACCCCGCAGCCCGTCTAAGGAAGCAATCCTTCGTATTGGTTCTAATCTGGATGGCACAGCCTCATTCTTCAAATTTCCCCCAAAAGGTCGCTCGCAAATCTGGAACTGTCCCAGTACCCGCTCAGTCTAATTGCAAGATCAAGAATCCCAACTTCAGGTGTGCAATCACCGCTGGACGCCAAGTCGTCACAATGGCTCGGCTTCGGGCTCATCGCATTTTGAGGGTGTAGCCGGGGTGGGCGCGTCGGTGGCCGGGTAGGTGTCGAGGTCTTCCGATGATGGAGGTTCCTACACTGCCCATCCGAAAGACCTCGACGTGGCCCACGCTACCTTCCTGCCTCCTGACCTGACCACGTTCTGCCGGCTTGATGAGCTTGGGCTCGAAGCTGCCGTGCAGCTTCTCGCCCCCTGGCCGGTCGCTGTTGGAATGCCGTACTGTAGATCCGGATGACTGGTGCCGTTCCTGTGGTGCTCGCGGCACCGTCACGCGGCCCCTCGCGCACGAACCATTGGGCTGGCGGCCCACGACGCTGCTGGTGAGGGTCCGCCGCTACAAGTGCATCAGGTGCGGTCGCCTGTGGCCGCAGGACATCTCCAAAGCCGCGCAGCCCCGGGCGCTGGAGGGCACCGTGTGCCAGCACCTCACCGTCGCCCGTGTCGCCGAAGGCTTGCGCGTGTCCTGGCATACCGCGAACAGCGCGATCCTTGCCGAGGGCAAGCGCGTGTTGATCGAGGACCCGGCCCGGTTCAACGGGGTGGCCGTGATCGGCGTCGATGAGCATGTCTCGCGGCACACCCGGCGCGGGGACAAGTACGTCACCGTGATTATCGACCTCACCCCGGTCCGCGACAGGACCGGCCCGGCACGGTTGCTGGACATGATCGAGGGCCGCTCGAAACAGGTCTTCAAAGCTTGGCTCGCCGGGAGGCCCAAGGCCTGGCGGGACGGGATCGAGGTCGTCGCGATGGACGGGTTCACCGGGTTCAAGACTGCAGCCGCCGAAGAGCTCCCGGACGCGGTCGAGGTCATGGACCCGTCTCGCGTCGTCTGGCTTGGGGGCGATGCCCTGGACAGGTGTCGTCGGCGCGTTCAGCAGCAGACCATTGGTCACCGTGGACCGTCCGGGGACCCGCTCTGCGCAGCCCGCCGGACCCTGCACACCGGGCACGATCTGCTCACCGACAAGCAGAAGGACAGGTTGGAAGCCCTGTTCGTTGCCGGCAAACAGGCAGAAGTCGAAGTGGCCTTGGGTATGCACCGGCACGGCACCAGCAACGGGCCCACAAAACCACTCAATGGCCGGCTCGAGCATCTCCGCGGCTCCGCCCTCGGCTTTAGGAACCTTGCCAACTTCATTGCCCGATCACTCTTCGAGACCGGCGGATTCCGACGCCGGCCAATCCCTCAAATGCGATGACCCGGCTTTCAATCGTCACGGACAGCCTCCCCCCGAATCGGGGGCGGCACGCGGGGAGACTGGCGTCATCAATTCCTCATAGCTGCTACCAAGGGCTTATTGCCTGCATGAGAAGTTCCGTGACATCGCCGTAGTCGCCACCCGATGGACTCATATAAGGCTCGTGGTCCAGTTCCGGGGTTGGATGCTTAGCGGGCAGCCTGCCCCGCACTCTGAGCACCGAAAATCACTCGACGAAAGACACTTAGATGCGCCGCAGTTAGTGCGAGGACACGCCGGCGGTGACCGCGAAGCAGCGGCCAGCCACGTCAATGTGCAGGGCTTCGGGAGCAAACCTCAATAGGCTGAGTGCTCGCGTCAGGAATGTGGCTGTGCAGTGACCATGAGGCCAGCCTACGATTTCAGTTCGACCTGGATAAGATTCACAGCCGCGCTGAACTTAGTGAGCCTTGCGTTACCGCGTATCCAGATCCTCGAACACCAGAAACGTCTGCGTGTCCTGCACACCTGGCATCGACTGCAGTTGATCGAAAATGACCCTGCGCAGGTGAATATTGTCGGTGGCGCGGACGAGTAGGATGACGTCGAAATCGCCACCCACCAGCGCAATGTGCTGCACCTCCGGAATGAGCCGAAGCTCTTCACGGAGCTCGCGCCAGGAATGCTGTTGCACCTTGAGCGTGACGTAGGCCGATGACTTCAAGCCGGCCTTGATGGGGTCCACCAGCGCAGTGAACTTGGTGAGCACCCCTTCGCCCGTCAGCCGAGAGATTCTCGAGTACGCGTGCGCCCGGCTGATGTGGACGTTTTCCGCCACCTGGGTCACCGACATCCGGCCGTCCCGCGTCAGCTCGGCAATGATGTCCCTGTCCACTTTGTCAAGAGGAACCTCTGCCTGATCCGCTTCGACTTCGGCCATTGCATCTCCAATTCGTCCACAGCGTGGGTCCGTTATCCAGCTCACATTTGCAATCTGTCTTCCAGACTAGAGGTTTCTGGCAAGCTTTTCCATGATTCTGGCCAGAGCTGGATACGAAACTTCTCCAGGGAACATACTGGTGACAAATAGTGGATACAGAAGGACGGACCAATGACGATCTCCGCGGACCATGAGGCCCAGGGTCTGGCTGACGCTCGGCCGGACGACACTGACGCAAACAACCAAGCTTCCGAAGTGCGGCGCAAGTTCGGGATCAGCGTGGAAGACTACATGCTGCCTGCCCGCCACCAGATCCAGATGATTGATCCCTCTGGCGTGCTCAAGCCCGAAGCTGAACAGGGTACTGAGCCCGGCCACGAATATCCCATCCCCGGCGATGCCGAACTCATGGCTGCTTACGAGCAGCTCGTTGTCGGGCGCCGCGTCAATGACCAGAACTCCGCCCTCGTCCGGCAGGGCCGCATGGCCGTTTACCCCTCCAGCCACGGCCAGGAAGCTTGCCAGGTAGCGGCCGCGCTGTGCCTGCGCGAAGGCGACTGGCTGTTCCCCACTTACCGCGACGCCGTAGCAGTCATGTCCCGGGGCGTCGACCCGGTAGAGACCATGACCATCTTCCGCGGCGACTGGCACGGCGGCTACGACCCCACCAAGCACAAGGTCGGTATCCAGTGCACGCCGCTGACCACCCAGCTGCTCCATGGCGTCGGAGTTGCCCATGCGGCCAAACTCCGCGGCGAAGACACCGTGGTGCTGGCCATGTGCGGCGACGGTGCCACGAGCGAAGGGGACTTCCACGAAGCCCTCAACTTCGCGGCTGTCTTCCACCTGCCAGTCATCTTCTTCGTACAGAACAACAAATACGCCATCTCGGTACCCCTGAGCCAACAGTCCGTGGCGCCGTCGCTGGCGCACAAGGCCGTCGGCTACGGCATGGCCGGCGAACGCGTTGATGGCAACGATCTGGTCGCTTTGCTCGCCGTGCTGGACCGCGCCGTGAAATTGGCCCGCGAAGGCTCCGGCCCGCTCCTCATCGAGGCCCACACTTACCGCATGCAGGCCCACACCAACGCCGACGACGCCACTCGCTACCGTGAGGACAGCGAAGTGGCCGAATGGACCGCCAAGGACCCCATCAGCCGCATGACGTCTTATCTCACGGGCCGTGGACTCCTCGACGACGACGGTTCCACACGAATCGCCGCAAAGGCTGAAGCCGTTGCGTCGCAGCTTCGCGAAGGCCTGGGTGAGGACGTCCCGGTAGATCCGCAGAATCTCTTCCGTTACGTCTTCTCCACACCCACGCCGCAACTGAAGGAGCAGTCCGCCCTGCTCGCCGACGAACTCGCCCGTGAGGCATCCAACCAGAAGGAGGCAGGCAAATGAGCCCCGCCGTTACCACATCCTCTGAGGCCACCGAGCGCGCCGCAACCGGTGACGTCAGCTCCGCCACCGCCAGTGCGGCAGCCAGCGCAGCAGCAGTCGCTGAAGCCTCCGGTCCGCAGACCATCACCATGGCCAAGGCGCTCAACACCGCGATGGCGGACGCCATGGAGGCCGATTCTTCCGTTCTGGTATTCGGCGAAGACGTTGGCCGCCTGGGTGGCGTCTTCCGGATCACCGACGGCCTCATGGCCAAATTCGGAGAGCAGCGGTGCTTCGACACCCCGTTGGCCGAGTCCGGCATCGTGGGCATGGCCGTCGGCATGGCGATGAATGGAATGCGTCCCGTGATTGAGATGCAGTTCGACGCCTTCGCTTACCCGGCCTTCGAACAGATCGTCAGCCACGTCGCCAAGATGCACAACCGGACCAAGGGTGCCGTCAAGCTGCCCATGGTCATCCGCGTCCCGTATGCCGGCGGGATCGGCGGCGTAGAGCACCACTGCGACTCGTCCGAGTCCTACTACGCCCACACCGCAGGCCTAAAGGTCTTCACGCCGGCGACCGTAGCGGACGGCTACCGCATGCTCCGCGAGGCCATCGATTCCGACGATCCCGTCATGTTCATGGAACCCAAGAAGCTCTACTGGTCAAAAGACCAAGTGGACCTGGGCGCCCTGCGGGCCGAGCACGCTACGAACGCTGCGACAGGATCCAGCAGCGAGGGGCGCGCCGCCGTCGCGCGCCCCGGCACCGACGCAACGCTCATCGCCTACGGCCCCTCGGTCCCGACCGCCCTAGCCGCCGCGGCCGCGGCCGCTGAAGAGGGTCGCAGCCTTGAGGTGATTGATGTCCGTTCGATCGTGCCCTTCGATGACGAGACCGTCTGCGCGTCAGTGCGCAAGACGGGGCGAGCGGTCGTCATTGCCGAGGCTCACGGATTCGCCTCCGTATCCTCCGAAATCGTGGCCCGGGTGCAGGAGCGCTGCTTCCATTACCTGGCCGCGCCCATCCGCCGCGTGACCGGCTTCGACGTCCCATACCCGGCTCCGAAGCTGGAGCACTACTACTTGCCAAGCGTTGACCGCATCCTCGACGCCGTTGACGACCTTCAATGGGAGAACTGACCATGAGCGCAGAAATGCAAGTGTTCCTGCTTCCGGACCTGGGCGAGGGCCTCACCGAGGCCGAACTCGTCAACTGGCTTGTTGCCGTGGGCGACGAGATCCGCGTGGACCAGCCGATCGCCGAGGTTGAGACCGCCAAGTCCATGGTGGAGGTGCCCTCGCCGTACGCGGGCATCGTCGCAGTGCTGCACGGCGAAGCCGGCCAGACACTCGACGTCGGGAAGCCGCTGATCTCAGTGGCCCCTGTTGGTGCTCCAGCTACTGCTGAGCCCGAGCCTTTGGAAGAAGAGGTCTCCGAGGCACCCGCGGTCGCCGCAGCTGCCGAGACCTACCGGACCGAAGAGAAAGCCGGATCCGGGAACGTCCTCATTGGCTACGGCACATCCGGCGGCGGCGAAGCTCGCCGCACCCGGCCGCGGAAGGTGTCTGCTGGTTCTGCCGTTGCTGTGACCTCGGAGCCCGACTTTGCCGAACTCTCCTTGTCCCGTACTCGGATTCCAGGGAAGCTCTCTGCCGTGATTTCCCCCTTGGTGCGGAAGATGGCCCGGGACCATGGGGTCTCGCTGGACGCCGTGCCTGGTTCGGGGGAGAGCGGGCTCATCCTTCGTCGCGATATTGAGGCCGCCATCGGAGGAGCCACACTCGAGACCGCCCCCGTTGAAGTGCCCGCCGTTGTCCAGCCTTCCACCGGAGTCCAGGATGCTCGTACAGGCTTGACCGTGGCTTCGCGCACTCCCGTCCGCGGAATACGGAAGGCTGTTGCGGCCAACATGACCCGCAGCCGGTCCGAGATCCCAGAGGCAACGGTCTGGGTAGACGTTGACGCCACCGCGCTGCTTGAGATGCGTGCAGAACTCAAGAAGCGCGATCCGCACGGCGCTCCCGGGCTGCTCGCGTTCATCGCTCGTTTTGTCACAAGCGGTCTGAAGAAATTCCCCGAGCTGAACACCCGGTTTGTCACAGCCGAGGATACGGCCGGCGGTGAAATGCAGGAAATCATCGCATTCGACGGCATCAACCTTGGCTTCGCCGCACAGACGGACCGCGGGCTCGTGGTTCCCTCAGTCCGCAATGCCCACCGGTTGAGCGCGCGCGAACTCGATGCCGAAATCCGCCGGCTGACCGCGGTTGCACGTGACGGCAAGGCAACACCGACCGAGTTGGCAAGCGGCACCTTCACCCTGAACAACTACGGTGTCTTCGGCGTCGACGGCTCCGCAGCGATCATCAACTACCCCGAGGTAGCGATGCTTGGCGTGGGCCGCATCATCGACAAGCCTTGGGTGGTGGATGGGCAACTTGCTGTCCGCAAAGTCACCGAGCTGACACTGGCGTTCGATCACCGGGTTTGTGATGGCGAAACGGCTGCCGGGTTCCTACGGTATGTTGCGGATGCGATCGAGAACCCTGGGACGGTACTGGCGGATTTGTAGGCCGATTCTCGTTGAGATGGTCTCAAACGCGACATCAAACGAAGCACAGAACAAGTACTCACCACTCTTAAGAAGCCTCTGGGAACGCCTCTAGCCTGACGTCATGAACAATGGGGGATACCCTTCGGGCTGGCGACGTAAGCGGCATCGGAGAACACGTCGGGATCTGTTCGTCTATCTGGGGCTCGCGGCGCTTTTCGCGCTCGCGGTCGTAGTGTCTACTATCGCGCTCACTCATTGACCTCGCGCCAGCCAAAAGGTAGCCTTCAACGGCTTAGCTGTGCGGGTGCTTCTAGAGACGCCGCGGTGTAACCAGCACTCTGGGTTCGCGCGGCAACCCTGGCGTAGCGGTTGACTTTTGCGCGACGCCTCGTTTCGCGTAATCGCCCGCAGTTGGGATGATGAACGATATGCAAACAGAGGCTCGCGCGGAGGGCACACTCGAACGGGGCACTGCGATAGCAGCTGTTGGACCGGGTTTTGTGTTGCGTCCCCAGCCGCGGCGCTGGATAGTCGGGCCCTTAGTCTGCGCCCTCGTCGTCCTGGCATTCGGATTGATGGTGAGGGAGTGGCCACAGTTCACGGCAACTGAGTATCGAGTGGATCATTTTCTTGCCCAGCGCCGTAGCGGTTTCCTCGACTGGCTCGCCTTGCTACTGAACGACCTCTTCGGCATCGCCTCCGGAACTTGGCTAGCGACGGGTGCGGGCTTGTTTTTGTTGGCCAGCCGGAAGGTCATGAGCGCCTTTGCCCTGGCGGCGAGTCTTCTTGCCGGTTGTGGGAGTTGCTGGGTGATGAAGCTGCTGGTTGCTCGACACAGCCCCACCACTGAGCCTCTTTGGATCAGTTACCCCAGTGGGCATGTCGCATTCGTGGCTTCGTTAGGGGTCGCGGCTTACTGGCTCTCCAACGAGACTCGGTGGCGCGGCCTCGTCTTGCTTGGAGGCGTGCTGATGGTTGCCGTAGTCGGTTGGTCGCGGCTCTATCTCGGGGTGCACTATCCGACAGATGTGCTCTCTGCTTCCGTATTGACTCTGGCGGCTACGGGTTTCGCGGCTGGCATGTGGAATAAGTACCTGCCGAAGCTGCTGCACCTGGTTCCGTGGCTCCGGCAGAGCCTTTAGTCGGATCGCATCGCTCCCGCCCAACTCCGGGGCAGCGTTCCCTCCAAAGTTCCAGCGCGGATGCCGCAGCGAGCCGGCTCATGCAAGCCTCACCCGGAGGACGACGTTGTCGCCATCCTCGCTGAGTGTTACTTCCTTCGACAGGGCCTGAAGCGTCGTCATCCCGAGGCTGGGGTGGATCTGGCGTCGGAGCCGGCCAGGGGAACTGATGGATATGTGAATAGCTCCGCTCCCCACCGCTCGTGCTGGGTGCGGCTCTTGGACAGACATTGTGACGCGGACATGATTTCGTTCGCCGTGGCGGATGGCGTTGGTGAAGCCTTCTGAGAGGACCTCGATGACTGCCTCGGCCCTGGCGGGATCCTCGTCGCATAGGGCCCACACTCCAGGGTCAATGTCGCATGCCAGCTCCAGCACGCGGCCCCAGGTACTCAGCAGGTCCTCGATACTCGATGCTGCGCTCCCTGTCCGCCCGGGCGGCTCCTCCAAGATCTCACTCTCCGCCGCAGCCACTGCACTCGTCAGGATATCCCTGACATGTTGCGGGGCCAGATCCTCGGCTGGGCGGTTCCCTCCGTGGGCAGTCAAGGCAAGGGCACTGGAGACCAGGTTTCCCTGGAGGCCGGTGTGCAGGATCCTGGCGACCCTACGGCGGGTGTGGAGCAGCTTTTGGTGCGCGCGGCCGGCAAGCTTGAGTTGCTCGTTGAGCGAGCGTGCCAGCCTGACTTCGTGCCGCCGTCGTTGGCGCTCGGCAGCTCGAAGAACCGCCACAGTGAGCGCAGTCAGCGGATAGGCCCAGATGGCGGCCCAATAGAAATACGGGACGTAGCCGAACGCCTCCTGCAGTAGGCAAGCCATCGACGCGCCAATTGCGGCCGTGCCCGCGTAGCAGAGGGCCATGGCGGAAATTCGCCATAGGGGACTGGCGATCCTCCGTACCGTACGGGCCGTCGCGGCGTTCCCCACGAGCAGGACGGCTCCGCCTGCAACCCATTGAACCAGCAGGAAGAGAACGTCGTATTCCGTCAGCAGACGCACTGAGATGAGTGATTCGAAGAGCAGCACAGACAATGCGAGCGGCGCAGCACGGATCAAATCCGTGAGTCGCTCCGTGCGTTCTGCACGGGAAGGCGGCCGCGGAGGGGCTGTCTCAGGCGGCAAAGGTGTGCGGTCGTGGAAGAGCTGGTGGCTCATCGGGCGGACGACGTCATCGGAGATCGTCCGCAGTAGGCGTGAGGCCTCGGCTCTGTCGAGGGCTGTCACCATCCGGGCAGAGAGGACTGTGTCAAGACGCTCGGACAGTTCGGTGACATAGTCGGAACGGATCGAGCGCAGACGGTTCTCATCGAATCCGAGCTGCGCCTCAATCGCAGACTGAGCAGCGCGGAGCCGGCGTTCGAGTACGGCGTGCCCGCGGATGGAGTCCGTCAGCATCGCGATCGCCGAGAGGAAGACCAGGGCCGCCCCGATGTTGATGAGGACGCGGGCCCAGAGATCTTCGCTGAGGTCCGCGATATTCAGGGCCTGCGCGGACCAGGCTACGAGGAGCGGGCGGCAGGCGCCCAGGAACGCGAAGGTGCCGAACGCCGTCGTGATTCTGCCCTTGAGGCCCGGCCGTGCCGTGATCAAGGGGCGAAGTAGTATCCCCAAAAGACCAAGGATGACGTGCACCAGAAACACGATCGCCGTGCCGGAACTTTCCGCAGCCGGCGTGATCGATACCGTCCCGGCGAGCGTGATCGATCCGGCGAACATGTTCATGACCGTCAGCGCCAAGGGCAAGGTCAGAAGCCACGACCAGAGGCTCAAGGCGTTGCTGCCGCCGATACCCCGCGCCCAGAGCTCAGGGGAGCGGCCGCTCATTGATCGCTATCGGCAGGGGCCGGCAATCCAAACGTGCGCACGTACAGCGTTGCCGCGGCAACCCGCGGATTGACGCCCGGATTGCGGTTCAGGCCAAGGGCCTCGAACGTGCGCGAAACGGCCTTCTCCACGGAGCGCATGCTGCTTCCCCGTTGTTTGGCGATTTCGGCGTTCGACCAGCCCTCCGCGATCATGCGCAGGATATCCAGCTGTACGCGGGTCAGGGCGCCGATCTTCGCTTCGTCCGATGCCACAGGGGGAGTCACGGTGACGGGAAGCTCCACGAGGGCCGAGTTGACCGCACTGATGAGGGCGTCCACCGAGTCAAGGGACGACTTGTTGACGAAGGTTGATCCCGGCGGCAACTCTGAAAAGGGAGCTTCCGACGGATAGTTGGTGAGGAAAACGATGGCGCACCCGGGGGAGAGCGATTTCACGACGTGCGCTAGTTCGACGCCGTTGGGCCGCATTCCCAGATCGATGTCAGTCACAAGAACATCGGGATCGACGGCGGCGAACATCGACAGCGCCTCGGACGCCGACGCGCAGTCATGCACTTCGAAGTCCGCGCCCCTCAAGGCATCAGCGACCAGCCCCCGCATGAATGGCTGATCTTCGACAACCAGCACCCGCCGAACCCACCCCATAGCCCCCATGGTTGAAGGCTATCCGAGCGCACCCTTCGATCGACCGGCATTGCCAGTTGTTACGGCTCAAGATGGATTACGACGGCGGCGCGCTCGGTACTCTACGCGACGCCGCCTGCCGGAGTGCTCGCCTCAGTGGCGGAGGGCAATCGTGACAACGAAAATCGTGGCGGCAGCCAACACCCCTAATCCAACATAGGACAGCTTCCGCTGAATCCTTCTCCGACGCTCGCGTCGTTGATCCCTGGCCAGATATCCCGTGCTGTAGTTCCCCATGTCGGGAGGATATCGCTGCTCTATGTCCGGTTGTGACCTGGGGTTCGGGTATTGCGACCGGATTCGAAAAGGTTCGGGTAGTAGTTAAGCACCCCTGTTTTTTCCACCCTGAAAAGACCAGTATCCGGCACTCGCACGCCACGCTGGGCGCCGGTCGTACGCTGGCCGTGGTTGTTGCCCCCTCTGGGGTATGCGGGGCAAGACACGGAGCAGATAGCGAAATCCGGCAATCTATAGGGGGTAGACGTGAATGCGACAATCGCCGCATTCGGATTTTTGAGACCGTAGTCGTAGACACCTTGGTCATCCGCAACAATTTGATGATCTTTTTCTCATTTCGGCCGTCGACGCCGTTTTGTTCGACTAGTTTCTCACTCATCCGTTAGCGCCCCCACGAGGGATCCATGATCGGTGCGAAAGAGAACCAGCAGCAGATGCAGCTCTGCTTGACGCGATCCCTCGGACGCATCGCCAGGGCCTGGAACCCGGGCGCATGCCGGAATCCAGTACGCGCAGCTTGGCCCCCAAATCGAGATGTCCACGTGGCGCACCGCTGCCCTGACGAACCTCTCTCCTCCACGAAAGAACCAAACTTCTTTCGCCCGAACGCCCCCCGACGATCTCCCCCTGAACCGGAAATCGTCATCCCCGCGCAACGGAGCGGAAGCCACACCCCAAAGCCAATGACGACATCTTGCCCTAGAGAGGGGAATGCGATGATGCAGCATTCAACCGGAACCGAAGACTGGACGGGCGGCACCGCCTCCGCGTCAGCGGAGAGCCTCCGATGACGCACCACGAGAGCGTCGTCGCGGCGGCACAGGCGACTTTTGGCCGGGACGCCGCGATGTTCGAGAGTTTGCTCGGCTTCGTGGCGCAACTGAGCGTGGTGCTGTGGAGCCTCGTGGTCCTTACCGCAGTTTTCCGCTTCGTTTGCATCCGGATCTATCGGCGCGGCTCCTCCCGCACGGCTCCCGCGGAGACCGTGGCGTCAAGCGCCGCCGTTCCGGCCATTACCGTTCCGACCACTACCGCTCCGATCATCACCATGACGGAAACAACGGTTCCGACCACCACAGCCGTGATGGACCTGGTCCAGCCGACCGCCGTCGCCCCGTCCTTGAATGTGCAGCTCCGCGCGACTCGCGGCCGGCGCGCCGAGCACCGGCAAGCCGCGCACGCGCAGGCATTTGCCTCCAACTCCACCGAGTCATGAGCATGGACATCGCGCTCATGATCTTCTGGCTGTTCGCCAGCGTCAGCATCCTCTACGTCTTGCACTTCGGCTTGTACCTGGTGGGCGCCAACTTCTACGACGTCTGGCAGCAGAGACGGAAGGGGATGCGGGGTGTCCGGCTCCCGGTCGGGTACGCGGCGGAGTGCGCGGCGACGGCCACCTGGACCCGCCGTGCCCTCCCCGAGGTGCCCGGGCTGGTCTCCATCGCCATCGCCGCCCACAACGAGGAGCCGGTGATCGTCCGGACGCTCGACTCCATCCGGCGCAGCACGTATCGCTCCTTCGAGGTCCTCGTCGCGGACGACGCGTCCGCCGACCTCACCGGTCGGCTTGTCCGCGACTACCAGGTGCGGCACCCCGAGATGGACTTGCGCATCGTCCGGATGCGCAAAAACGTGGGCAAGGGCGCGGCGCTCAACTCGGCGATTAGCCGCCACGCGCGCGGCCAGTTCGTGATGACGCTCGACGCCGATTCGATCATCGAGCCGGACGCCATCTCGAACGCGCTGTCCTACTTCGACGACCCGTACGTGGCCGGCGTCGCCGCCAACGTACAGATCCTGGAGGAGACGACGGTGCTCGGCCTCCTGCAGCGGTTCGAGCACATGATTGGTTACCGCTCGAAGAAGCTCTACTCGCTGCTGAACTGCGAGTTCGTGGTGGGCGGGGTGGCCTCCACCTATCGGATGCGTGTGCTGCGCAAGGTCGGTTTTTACGACACGGATACCCAGACCGAGGATATCGGCCTGAGCGCGAAGATCACCAGCCTGGGCAACCGGCGCTTCCGCATGATCTATGCCAGCGACGTGGTCGCGAAGACGGAGGGCGTGCTCACGCTCCGGGCACTGGTGAGGCAACGCTACCGCTGGAAGTACGGAAGCATCCAAAACCTCATCAAATACCGCCACATGGTGCTCAACCCGAGCCGCCGGTACACCAGCACGTTGACCTGCTACCGGATGCCGATGGCGCTGCTCAGCGAGTTCACGCTGCTCGTCTCGCCCCTGGCCCTGACGTACGCGGTCTACTGGTCGCTCGTCACGCGGACTCCTGGCCTGGTGCTCGGCGCGTACGCGACCATCACCGCCTATACGCTCCTGACGATCTGGATGGATGAGAACCTGACCGAGCGTGAACGCGCCCGGCTGTCCATGTACGCGCCGACTGCGTACTTCCTCTTCTACGTCATGGACCTGGTGCAGCTGACGGCTGCTTTTCGCTGCATCGCGAGCTCGCGCGGCCTGTTCCGGCGTCCCGAGACCAACACATGGAAGTCTCCGCAGCGGGCCGGCAGCGTGGTGGTGGTAGCTCATGCCGCATAAGCGCCGGCGGGTTTCCCGCGTGCTGCTGAATCCGCTCGTGGTCACCTCGGTGGTGGTCGTCATGCTCGCCGCCGGGTGGCTGCTGTACACCGGTGGGACGGGCAGCATCGCCCAGCCGCGGCCCGGCGCCAACTTGCTTCCCACGCTCGATCGGACTGCGGCCGGAGCTCTCTCGGCAGCGTCCGGCACGTCGGGAGCCGCCGGCTCCACGGGCGGCTGGAACGCCAGCCATAGCGGGGATGCCGGGACGTCTCTGGAGTTGGTGGACGGGCAGGTCAGCAGCAACCAGGCACTGAAGCTCGACATCACCCACTACGCCTCGGGCGATGTGACTCTGACGAGCCCGCGGGCGGATGTCAAACCCGGCAAGACCTACCTGTTCAAGGCGTTCGCCGCCAGTGACGCGGACTTCACGTTGCTCGCGCGCCAGTACCACGCCGACGGCAGCACGACTCTGGAGCAGTTACGGAACCCTCTCCAGAAGCCCGGCAATTCCCCGTTCACGGTGAGCGACGCGTTCACCAGCGGAAACACGACGACCGCAGTGGAGTACGTCTTCCGGCTGGCCTCGACGGGAACCCTCCGGGTCGAGGGCGCATACCTCGAGGAGGCGGACGACGTCCGGCTACAGCCGGGCGCGACGACGGTCCCCAACCTCGTCCCCAACCCGGGGCTCGCCGGTCCCCAGCCGGGCGCACCCGACTCATGGTCCCCGTACGCCTCCGGAGCCTTGGCCGCGGAGTCCGGGCGCGGAGCAGACAAGAACGGCAGCTTCCTCTGGACCCGTATCGCGAATTACCAGAGCGGCGAGGCGAAATGGCAGTACCCGCCGGTTCCTGTGACCACCGACCAGTCCTTCGAGTTCGGTGCGAGCTACCAGTCCGAGCGCGAAGTGGACGTCGTGGCCGAGTTCGAGCTCGCGGACGGCGGGCGCTTGTTCCACAACCTTGCGACCGTGCCCCCGGCGGGGGAATGGACGAACATAGGCGAGGCATTCCAGGTCCCTGGCGGTGCGAAGTCGGCAATGGTAACCCTGGTGTCCCACGGGAACGGCACGACGCGTGTCCGCGACTATTCACTCACCGACGTCACCAAGCCCGGCCCCCTCCGCTGGGCCCAGCCCATGGTCTCGATTACGTTCGACGACGGCTGGCAGTCGGTATATGACCGTGCCCTGCCTTTGTTGAACAAGCACCACTTCACGTCCACCCAGTACGTCAATGCCAGCACCATCGAGACGCCGAACTTCATGACGGCCGCCGAGGTTCAGCAGATGCACGAGGCCGGACATGAGATCGCCGCACACAGCTACGAACACGTCGATCTCACCTCGATCGGCGTCGACAAGCTGGACGAAGAGTTGCGCAAGAGTAAAGAGGCGCTGGCGGCTGCCGGCCTCAGTACCGCCGACCTGGCGCTCCCATACGGACGGCACGACCCGCAGGTTGACTGGTACGCGAACAAGTACTTCGACAGCGTGCGGGGGACGGACGATGGGATCAACACCCGGCAGAACCTCGAACCGCAAGACCTGAAGGTCTTCTACGTGACCGACGAGACCACCCCGAATCAGCTGGCGGAAGCGCTCGCCGAGACGTCCCGGGTGAACGGCTGGCTCATCCTCGTCTACCACCAGATCGCGGCCCCCGGATCGACGGTCACCGGGGGAGACACCATCGCGGGGGACCGGAGCACCATCACTAGCGCCGCCCTCGCCGCCCAGCTGCAGCTCGTCGACGAAAGCGGCATCAAAGTCCAACCGGTAGCGCAGGCGTTCGAGCAATTGCAGGGCCCATGACAACCGTTCGACGGTGTAACCCGGCACCGCCAGCCACCAGAAAAGAAATGAGAAACTCATGACCAGAACCAGATCCAGCTTGGCGCGGGGGCGCACCGGGCTCGCCACGATCGCGGTGGCAGCGGGGGCCATGGTTGCCGCGCTGCTGTCCCCTACGGCAGCGTACGCCGCCGTGATCAACCCCGCCGCAACTCCGCTGGTGTCCTTCACCTTCGACGATGGCCAGCAGAGCGCGCTGACGCAGGCTGCTCCCACGCTGCAGAAATACGGGCTCACGGGCACCAGCTACATCATCACCAACTGCGTCGGCATGACTACGGTGCCGAACACCTGCCGCGCCAACACTGATGTCCCGTACCTGACGTGGCCCCAGGTCACCCAGCTGCAGAACACTTACGGTTGGGAGATCGGCTCGCACACCGTCGATCATCAGTGCCTCGTGAGCGTCGGAGGCGATTGCCAGAACAACAAGCTGACGGCCGCTCAGGTGGATGCGGAGCTGGCCAACAGCAAGGCCGCGCTGGCGGCGAACGGCTTCAACGCGACCGCTTTCGCCCCGCCATACGGCGACTACGACATGTCGGCGCTCGCCCAGATCGCCAAGTACTACACCTCGATGCGCGGCTTCGCCGACACCGGGAACAACATCTGGCCGCTCGGTGACCTTCTCCTCCGGGACACCCCGGCCCAGGAGGTCACCACCCCTGTCGCTACTCTGAAGGCAAAGGTCGACGAGGCGATCGCCAACAAGACGTGGGCGGTGTTCACGTTCCACGACATCAGGCCGGCGCCGAGCCAGGTCCCCGACGATTACGAGTACGGCACCGCGGAGCTGGATCAGCTGGCAGCTTACGTGCAGACCAAGGTGGCGGCCGGCCAGATCAAGAACGTCAACATCAGCAATGGCCTCGTTACCGGCAGCCCCAACAAGCTCGCGAATCCGACGTTCAACAACGGAATCGGCGACGGATGGCGTACCGACGCCCCGACGACGATCACGGCCGACGCCGCGAACAACGGGAGCTTCCCCGACTCCGCCAAGTCGGTAAAGCTGGTTTCGGGCGCCACGACGGGCCACCTGTTTTCGCCGACAGTTCCCGTGTCGCCGGCGACGAACTACATGTTCAAGGCCTTCCTCAACGTGGCCGCAATCACAAGCGGTGAGGTCGGGTTCTACGTCGACGAGTACAACTCGGCCGGGCAGTGGATCTCCGGACAATACCGCAAGCGTGAGAATTCGCATTGGGTGGAGTCGATGAACTTCACCTACATGCCGAGCTCGAGCAGCGTGGCCTCGGCGAGCCTGCAGATCTGGGTGGTCGGCACCGGCATCACGGCCTACGTGGACAACGTGCAGATGCTGGCGCTCGGCGCGGAGACCCTCCCGCCGCCGCCGTCCAACCTCGTCGCCAACGGCACGTTCGACGCCGGCATCAGCTCGGGCTGGACCACCGACTCGGCAGCCACCATCGTGGCCGACGCCGCGAACCACGGGAGCCCGGCCAACCCGGTGAACTCGGTCAAGCTGACGGCCACCACGGCGAACAAGCACCTGTTCTCCCCGCAGATCGCGGTAACGGCCGGCACTTACGCTATCGCCAGCTACCTCAACGTCACGGCGCGAACCAGCGGTGAGGTGGGTTTCTACATCGACGAATACAACGCCGCCGGGCAATGGATCTCCGGGCAGTACAAACTTGGGGTAACGGCCGCCGGCGTGAGCAACGTCAATCTGACATACTCGCCCAGCACCACTGCGGTCGCCAAGGCGAGCCTGCAGGTCATCGTCCAAGGGAACTCGGGAATACAGGCGTACTTCGACGACGTCCGTTGGTGGCGGCCCTGATGGCCGGACGCCCGCGCCTACTGATCGTGCAGGCGTCCGCCCTCCTGCTCGCCCTCGCAGGCTGCTCCTCGAACGCCCCGCCGCCCGCACCCGACGTGGTGGTCGACCTGATCCATCAGGACTGGCAGAACACGCAGGGAGTGACGGTCCACGGCGACGGGCTTCAGGTCGCGACGACCGCGCGGAGCATCGTCAAGAAGGACGGCGGGGGAGGCCAGCCGAACCCGCCGCTCAACTTGGCCGGCACACACCTGGTGGTCGGCAGCGACTTCACACTGAGCGCGACCTTCGCCGATGTGACTGCGGACGCGTCCTTGGCGCTGTACGACCGGCCCCCGGTCATCGCGGATGAGTTCCGCCTTGAGCCGGCGGGCCTGCGGCTCACCCTCCAGGGCGCCAACCTGGAGATCGCCGTGTTCGACGGCGTGCAGAAGAGCGACGTGACGCAGCCAGTCCCTGTGCACGACGAGCATGTAACGGTGAGCGACCCGAGAGCTATGCTCACGGTGCACCGGTCCGGCGACACGCTGAAGATCGCCAGCGGCCCGGACACGCTCTCCTCGCTGCCCCTCGGGAAGGTGTTCTCGTCCGGGAAGCTTTGGCTCGGGTTGTCGAGTAACTCCGGAGCCTTCGACGTCACCTCCCTCAAGGCGGCGGCGCCGCAGGGCGCGGGCTTGAGCACGTCAGGGGCCGCGGTCATCGACGTCCAGCCGTCGGCCGATGGCCTTCAGAAACTGGCCGCCAGGACCCGTCCGGACTTCCGGGTCGGCACCGCCGTCGCGCTCGGCCCTCTGACCGGCGACCAGGACTACGCGCGGGAAGTGGCGTCCAACTTCGGCTCCGTCACGCCGGAGAACGCCATGAAGCCGCAGTCCCTCTCCCCGAAGCAGGGCGTCTACACCTTCGAAGAGGCGGACGCGATCATCGCCATCGCGAAGAGCAAGGGAATGGTTGTGCACGGCCACACGATCGCATTCAGCGAGGCCATGCCGCGCTGGATGCAGGACCTGCCCAGCGGCACGGACGCGGAACGCCAGTCCAGCGGCACCGCGCTGCTCGACTACGTCCGCACGGTGGTGACTCACTTCGAGGGAAAGCTCGATTCGCTGGACGTCGTCAACGAGCCGTTCGACGTCGACCAAGGGATCAGCTTCCAGCAGAACATCTGGTACCGCGTCTTCGGGCCCGGCTACCCGGCGGTCGTCTCCAAGGCCGTTCACGACGCCGATCCGGACGTCAAACAGTTCATCAACGAGAACGGGGCCGACGTGCCGGGGCCCCGCCAGGACGCCCTGCTCAAGCTCGCGCTCGACACCAACGCCCTGGGGGGCCACATCTACGGCGTTGGACTCCAGGCCCACGTCTACGACCTCAAGACCGACGCCATTCCGCAGGAAGAACTGACCAAGACCCTTGCCACCTTCGACGCGGCCGGTCTCCATGTGCGCATCTCGGAGAACGACGTCACCGACGGTCAGGGGACGGGCGCCCAGGCAGAGCAGTACGCCACGGTGCTGGCGACCTGCCTGCGCTCGGCTGCCTGCGTCTCCTACACGACGTGGGGTGTGGACGACCGCTACGACTGGTTCATCGACAATGATGGCAAGCTGCAGCAGGGCCACGACCTCCTCTTCAACAATGGGCAGCCGACGCCCGCCTACGACGCAATGAGGCGTGCACTGGGCGGCTGACCACCTACTTCAGCCGTCCTTCCCATGGTTGTTGAGGAGGTCCGGGATCTGGTTTCGGAAGATGTGTACTGCGATGCCGAGAGCTACGAGTGATGCTCCGAGCGGGGCAAGCCCGAAGCGAACGACTGAACCGATGAAGCCCGTCAGCCATAGGCCGACGCCCCCGCCAGCCCCTCCCTGGAGAGAGAAAAGCAGCGAAAGTAAGTTTGTGGCCAACGTTTCGAAGATGACTCCGCCCGCGCAGATAATCACGCCGATAATGAGTAGTCGGTTTCTTACGTGGGCAAAAATATGTGGTGTTTGCAATTGAAGGTTCTATTCATAGCGCAGGATTCCATTCCGTGGGTTCTAGACCGCAAGCGGAAGTGTTAATTGTCGAAACGGCGAAGGGTGGGCCGCGCAATCCGAGCCGCCCACCCTTCTAAACAGTCTCCTTCATTCGACCCTTAGCTAATTTTCACGGCAGGGAGAGGATCGGGAACCGATGTTCCAACAGATAGTGACGTGAGCAGAATTACAATGTTCATCACCAGAGCGGCCAGACTGACTAAGAGCGCTATGCGGTACGCGTGCTGACCGGTGCCGCGCTGACCGGCAATAGCCCACACCAACGCAAGCACGGACAGCGCAGTCCCCAGAAGCGGGTGCAGGACTGCCAAGACGCCCCCAATGACCCCGACAATTACGCACAGTCGGGAAAACAGGATGCCGCTTTCGGTGCCGTTTACGTTCGCGGTCATTGTGAAACTCCTGTCCTAATAGATCTCACTAGAGTTCAGGAATGTGGCTCCCGGTAAGCGTGCACCGAGCGATCGAGTTCGGCCGCACATGCACGAGCGGCCTTCTTCCTCCGGTGAAGAACTACTTCATTGATCACGTAGGAAACCAGGACCACAGATGGCAAGAGGATTTGAATATAGGTGCCCCCGCGACCCACAGCTTGCAGAAATCTTACGACATTATCGCTTTTGTTGGAAGGGATTTTCGAGCAACCTCATCTTACTTGAGTTCTTAATTTGGCATTTTAAAAGGAGGATTATCGTAATCGACTGTGGCAAGTTTTCTCGATCTACGCCTCGCTGGTCACTCGCAGTTCCCCGGAAGGACACGGGCTGCGAAGCCTTCCGGGGGCCCGCGCGGGGGACTAGGATGCCGGAATGAAAGTTACGTTGCTCCGTGGGGAGGGCGAGGGCGGCCCCGATTGCCCGCATCAATTCGTTGGTCGCTGTGATGATTGCCAGCATGCTGACCGAAATTCGAGCGGTGAATCCGGTGGCCATGAGCCCGTAGGCCCCAGCGAATAATCGGCGTGGAGCCTCCGAACCACCTACTGCAGCTTGAACAAATTGTGCGTCGCCGGACCCTCCAACAACTTGCCCGCGGGCGAGAAGCGCGAGCCGTGCAGAGGGCAGTCCCAGGACTTCTCGGCGTCGTTCCAGTGCAGGATTCCGCCCAAGTGCGCGCATTCTGCGGACACCCTGCACACCACGCCATCCACCTTGCAGATAGCCGCAGGCTTCCCGTGGAAAAGTCCCGTGACGCCCGTGCCCTCTGCGGGGTCGGTTTCCTCGGTGATGGCCGGCTTCCCCTTCAGGGCTGCCTTGTCCCGGAAGTTCTGCTGCTGTGTCTCTACATTCAACGAAATCGTCGACGCTGCACCGCGGGGACCGGTGACCCGGTGGTGGATGGTGTGGGCCCAGTCAAGCTTTTCGCCACGGATATCGGCGGTGATATCAAGCGCCGCCGCAACACCATTTGTCATGCCCCACTTGTTGTAGCCCGTGCCAAAGAAGATCTTCCCGTGCCCCCGGGGGAACCTGCCGAAGAACGGCATGAGATTGCCGGCCTGGTAGTCCTGGGCGGCCCACGTGTGCGTCACCTCGGCACCCGGATAGTGCTGTTGGGCCCAGCCGAGCAGCTCATTCACGTGCACCTGCGTGGACGGCGCCCGGCCGCCAGCGTGCCCGAACCCGCCCACCAGAAGCAACGACCCGCCGTCGGGCATTGGATAGTCCCTCAAGGAGCGGGTTGGCGGCTCGGCGGAAAGGTACATTCCCGGAGGCGGGCTGACCCCGGCCGGCAGCCGCAGCGCGGCGGCGTACGAGCGGTTCGGCCGCAGCTTCGCGAAGTAAAGCCCGCGGTTCAGGATGGGTGTCCCGGTGGCGAGCACCACGTAACGGGCGCGGACCTCGCCCTTCCTGGTGACCACCGTCAGGGGATCGCCGTTGCGGACGTTCATGACGCGGATACCCTCAACGATGTTGCCGCCGGCCGCCCGAACATCGGTGGCGAGCGCATCCAAGACGTCCATCGGGTTGAACTGCGCCTGCTTCGCAAGACGCAAGGCGTCGTCGACGTCGAACGGCAGCCCCGTCTCCCGGGTGGACTTGACGTTGAGTCCCGCAGCCCGGGCCACAAAGGCTTCCGCGCGGAGCCGATCCGCGCCGGCCGGGGTGGTGGCGAAGGTGTAGGCATCCCGATACTGGAAAGGCACACTCCGCTCCTCGAGATAGGTGAGCAACCACTTCTGGCCCGCCCTGTTCGCATCAACGTAGGCACGGACCACGTCCACGGGATACTGGTTTCGCAGCGCGGACAAGGCTGTGCCCTGCAACAGGCTCAACTTGGCCGTGGTGTTTCCGGTGTTGACCGCCCCGATATGTCGGGCCTCGAGGACCAGTACGCTGCTCCCGGTCCGTGCCAGCATGAGCGCCGTCGCCATGCCCGTGATTCCCGCGCCGACCACGACGACGTCGTAACTGTTCCCGGGCGTGAATTCATCGGGGCTCGCGGCTGCGGAAGCCTCGCGCGCGTCTAGCCACAAAGAAGTCATAGCGGTCCCACGTCCCTTCAGCCGGGCGCGGTCCACACCGGAAGTAGCGCGGTGGCGGCCCGGTAGTGCCAGAGAAGCAGAAGGCCACCAGAGATGCAATAGGGGAGCGCCGACGTCGCGGGTTGCTCAGTGCCGAGTTCACGCAAAAAGGGTCCGACAGGCCCGGTCTGTCTTGTGGGGGTGGGAGTAGCATTGCTTTCACCATGAGTTCGCCAGATGCCTCCGAAGCACCCGGTTCGTCTTCCATGCCAACCGGACAAACGACCACCCGTGATGACGCGGTGGATCGGATCTTGGACGCCGGCTACGAACTGTTCTCGCGACGCGGGATCGGTGCCGTGGGGGTCGATCAGCTCATGGAGCGTTCGGGAGTGGCCAAGGCCACCTTTTACCGCTATTTTCCGTCCAAGGATGATCTAGTTCTTGCCTTCCTCGCGCTTCGTGAACAGTTCTCGACCGTCGACTTGATCATCTCCGATGCCAAGAGCCGGGGAAACACCGCCGACGAGCAGTTGCTTGCCATGTTCGACGTATTCGGCGACTGGTTCGAGCGCGAGGATTTTGAGGCGTGCTCGTTCATCAACGTCCTGCTTGAAATGGGGCGTGAACATCCGCTGGGGAAAACGAGCATCGGTTACCTCGCCAGGATCAGGGGACACATCCAGGAGTTGGCCGAAGAAGCCGGGCTGGAGCGCACCGACGAGTTCGCACGCTCCTGGCACATCCTGATGAAGGGCTCCATCATCTCGGCCACAGAGGGAGACGTCCTCGCGTCGAAGCGCGCCCAGCAGATGGCCGCGTGGCTGATAGAACAACATCGAGGCCCGGACGCGCTGTAACTGCCTGAGGCGCCCGTTCGTCAGCTCCGCGTGGTCCGGCCGCGACCGCCCGGGGAGGCAAGATGCCGGGCACGGCCGCCCCACTTGACCCATTCTCTGGGCTGGACCGATGGCCGCCCAAGGTGATAGCCCTGTCCGAGGGTTACGCCCAGGCCAGCAAGAGTGGCGAGTTCGTCCTTGGTTTCGATGCGTTGCGCAGTCAAGGCCGCCCCGATCTCCCGCGCGAACGCGACCTCCGCCTCGACGAGTTCCTGCCGGAGGGAATCCAGTTCGAGGCCTGCAGTCAGATTCCGCTCCAGCTTGATCATCTCCGGCTTGAGCCGAAGAATATGGCTGGCCCCGGCGAAGAAGGAACCGGTGTTTTCAATGGACAAGCGCACGCCGGCATTGCGCAGCGGAGCCAGCGCCGCATCGAGCGACGCAGTCTGTTCCTGAGGGAACCTCCCGGAGACTTCAAGGATCACCCGCGCAGGCGCCACCGGAGTTTGCGCGAAAAGCCCAGGAAGGCGCGGATCCAAGCAGACCTCGTCGGAAAGTTTCAACGCCACGAAAAGTTGGGGCGGCAGCTTCAGCGCGGCCTCGAGCCCGGACTCCAACGCCGCGAATTCAAGATCCGTTCGGAGCCCCGAGTCCTCGGCCTCTGCGAACCAGTAATCGGCAGGGTCCCCGCTATCGCTGACGAAGCGGGTCAAAGCCTCGGCGCCGACGACGGTGGACGTGGTCAGGTCGAAAACGGGCTGGAAGGCGGTCATCAGCATCCGGTCCCTGAGGACCGCCTCAAGGCGTGCACTGCTGGGGTGCTGGCTGCTTGGGTGCTGTACGTCCGGGTCGCCTTGCGGGGCCGGGGCGTCCGGTTCGCCCTGCGAGGTCGGCTGTCGCGAGCGGAGCGAAGACAAGTGTTCCAGCAGCGCTTCTTCCGGACGCCCGGGGTGGGCAGCGATGTGTTGGCGAAGTTGTTCGCGCACCGCATCCGTTGCCTGCGAAGAGTCCGACAAGACTTCCTCGATGATTTCCAGGACCTGCAGGCGTAGCCCGCGAAGCTGCTCTAGGGGCAGCTCCATAGTCTCCGGACTGGCCCGCATCCCGGCGTCGGTCAAAGGCGGTTTCCGCGTCGACATGAAATCATTCCTTTGCGTTTAGCTCCGGCTGAGTCCGGGACCTGCAAGCTAAGGGAATACTACCGCCGAACAAACCGGTCGGCCCGGATTGAAATGAAATCTTCATTGGGATGTAACGCGCGGAGCGCACCGGGTCAAATTACACCCGTTCTTTTTCTGTTTCGGAATCCTCCGCGCCGGACAGGAGTGCGTAATATCCCGGAACCCACTGCGGAAGACCGCTGGCGTTCATCGGGACCACTTCGATGTTAACCGGGCCGTCAGCAATCAACTGCCAGTCTGCATCCGAAAATACCTCGTGCCGTTCCCTGGAGCCGAAATGCCCGGGCCGGGGAAGGTTCTCCAAAGCGCGCCGCAGCTGCAGGGGCATGCTTTGCCGGGTGGCGCCGAGCTCGGTCAGGTAACCGAGGCTATTTCCGCGGAAGTTGGTTTCGGCCAGTAACACCCGGCCCCTGTCCCCGATGACGGTTCGGAGGTTGGCAGCCATAGCGGCCTGCTTGCCGGGTTTCAGGACGTGGAAGACTCCGCGGACAAAGACATTAGCAGGCCCAAGGCGCTCCAACAGGAGCTCTCCAGAACGTGCCCCCGAAGCATCCAGAACCATGAAGTCGGCATTTTGGACGCCTTCTGCTTCTTTGCTCGCCATCTCGATCGCTCCCTTGGAGACGTCGATTCCGAGAACCCGTGGAAATAGACCTGCAAGCCAGCGGGTGTGGGTACCATTGCCGCACCCCACGTCAACTACCGGAAGAGCCGGATCAAAGTGGGCCGCAATCGCGTCGGTGTACTGTGCACGCTCGGCCGCCGAGTCCGAGTCCCAAAGCACGTCTCCGGAACGGCCAGTGGTGCGGATTCCGCGCCAGTATCCTTCCCACGCGGTGTCCGGATTTCTCGGTGCCCGGGAAGCGAGGCGCACAACTGTGGGGACAAGCAACATCTGGTCCCAAAGCTTCGACATGCGCTAACTCTACAGACGCCGTGCGGGCCGGCGGAGCTGATCCGGTATTTCTGCGGCTGGTACCGGATATCCGTAGAAGTAGCCTTGCCCGTAGAGGCAACCCATGGCCTCCAGCTGGGCCGCCTGCTCTGCGGTTTCGATGCCTTCCACGGTCGCGTTGAGCCCCGCAGCGAAAATCAGCTGCAGAATGGCCGAGACGAACTTTTGTTGCCGAGGGTCAGACTCCATGTCCTTTATGAGGGACTGATCGACCTTCACAGTGTCTGCCGGAAGCGACCTGAGGTAGCTGATGGACGAATAGCCGGTGCCGAAGTCGTCAATCTGCAGCCCCACACCGAGCTCCCGGAGGCCGCTAAGGACCTGTTCCTGTCCGGTTTCACGCGACATCAATACAGTCTCGGTGATCTCCAAGATCAGACGCCGAGGATCCAGGCAATACCTGGCCAGCGTGTCCCGGATATCGTCAAGCAAGTCGGTTCGAAGCAGTTCGGCGGCAGAGAGATTGATGTGCAGACAATAGTCCGGCAGGTCCGGATCGGTCTGGCTCCAGCGCCTCATTTGGGCGAGACCTTCATGCAGCACCCAACGTCCCAGCTCAAAGATCAAGCCGGTTTCTTCTGCGATGCCAATGAAGCTGCCCGGCATGATGGTGCCGCGGACAGGGTGATGCCATCGGAGGAGGGCTTCGACGCCGATGACGCGGCTGGAAGCCAATTCGACCACCGGCTGATACACCAGCGCCAGCTCTCCTCCGGCAACGGCGGTGCGCAGTTCGGCGGTTATACGCGACCGTTCCTGAACGGCGTCGAGCATGTCCGGGTGGAAGAGCTGGACATTGTTGCGGCCCCGCGCCTTTGCCTGGTACATGGCAATGTCGGCATCGCGCATCAGTGTTTCAGCCCGATACCCCGGCGTGCCGATGCAAACGCCGATGCTCGCCATCGCCCAAACCGTCTCCATGCCGATAGACATGCTGTCCTGCAGATACTCCGATGCGCGGTGCGCAATTCGAAGGATCTCTCCCTGGGTAGCGGACGCAATGAGGATGGCAAACTCATCCCCGCCCAGACGGGCCACAGTATCCTGTTCCCTGACGGCGGAGCGGAGACGTTTGGCAACTTCCACCAGCACGGCGTCACCGGCGCTGTGGCCCAGGATGTCATTGATGGCCTTGAATGAGTCCAGATCCAGCAGCAACACGGCCGGGGCTTTTCCGCCGTCGGTGCTGGACAGGATCGCTCCCTGGATCCGCTCGGTAAGCAGCGTCCTGTTTGCAAGGCCGGTTAGGGCATCTGTCTTGGCCATCTGTTCAAGCTCAACCTGTGTTCGCCGCAACATGGCCGTGCGGGCGGCCACCCGCTGTTCCAAATCCGCATGAATGTGGCCCAGTTCTTCTGCGAGCAGGTTGACTCCCGTGATGACGGCATCAATGTCATCCCGATGCTTCGAAGGTTCAATGCGTGCGTCCAGATCGCCGGCAGCCAATCGGACAACCCCGTCAACCAACAGCTGCAGGCGCGGGTCCTCGACGCTCTCCCTCGAGGTCATGTAGTCCCAGTGGGCAGCAGCAGGAAGCACATCCGGGGCTTACGCACCCGCATTAAGCCAGTCCAGCGCATCGCGGCGCGATGTAAAAAAACGGGTCGGGCAAGGCGGGACATGCACTCCGAGGAAGAAGTTCGCCAGGACCCGGTCTACAGGTGACGTACCTAACAAAGCGATGCGCGAAGCGCCGCAGGGAATGGACCACACACCCCGGGCCTCCCGGCTAACGGAAGAGACCGCGGCCATGTCTACGAGCATTGGGTGCTGCGCCTGCTGGCATAGCTCGTTGACTTTCGCCATGGCCGCCCGGGCATCCTCAACCTGAATGTCGACTCCGGGCCGCCAGCGCAGATGGAGATATCCGTCGACGCTTAAATCGACACTGGCCTTTTCACCGTCCGCCGTATCCGGTATCACGATCACGTCCTCCCCCGATCAGGCCGCCGAACCTGGCTGCAGCTGCCGCTAGTTAACAAGTAGCAATCGCCAATCTCGATAGCGTAGCTTCCCGAGCATTGGTCCTCAAGCCCTTCTCCTGCGCATTGACCAAATTCGAACGGCCCGGGTCTCAACTGGGGGTTTGTCCCGATCCTCCCGGCTCCACGTGGGTAGAATCGAGGCCTGAACACTGCCGGAACGCATCAGACGGAGAAACAATGTCAGCATGGCTCGAAGTCGGCCCTAACAACTACGTGTTGGAGACCGAAGGGTGCCTGCTAAATACGGGCCTCGTCGTAGGCACGGAACGAGCCATGGTGATCGACACTGGTTGCGGCCCCCGCCAAGGCCGGCAGATCCTCGCCGCAGTCCGCGAAAAGACCCAGCTGCCTCTCGTCGTCGTAAATACCCACGCCCACTACGACCACTACTTCGGCAACGCCGTTTTTGCCGACGACGGCGTCACCGAGTTCTGGGGGCACGTCAACTGTGCGGCGACAATCGACGACGACGGCGACCACCAGCGCCGCTTCGTCGCCGCCACCGAACCGGAGATGGCCGCGGGCAAGGGCGACGCCGTCGAACTCGTCATTCCCAACGCGATCGTCAAGGATCAGCCCGTCCTGGTCGACCTCGGCGGCCTCACGGCCACCCTGTTCTACCTGGGCCGCGGCCACACCGACGGCGACCTCCTGGTAGGCACGCCCAGTACCCTCTTCGCCGGTGACCTCGTAGAACAAGGCGCACATCCCTCGTTCGAGGACTCCTACCCGGAAGATTGGGCAGACGTCCTGCGCCACATCTCGGCCCTGCGCCACCGCTACGAGTTCCTCATCCCCGGCCACGGCAAGCCCTGCAGCGACCAGTTCGTGAAGACCATGGCCAACACCATGTCCACAGCGGTAAGGCAAGCAAGGCAGTCGATCCGGGACACGCCGTCGGACGCTACCAAGGCGATTCCGGTGCTTCCCTACGGACCCGAGCAATCACGCTGGTTCATCAAGCGGCTCCAGGAGACGCAGGCACACCACTAAGGGGTGTGCCTGAAGGCGTGGACGGCCTCCGTTGCTGCGTAGTAGATGATGACCACCCCCGCCAGGGGATCGGCCCACCACCACCCGAAAAGGGCATTCAGAACCAGGCCTGCCAGGACCGCGCCAGCCAGGTAGGCGTCCACGAGAGTCACTTTTCCTTCTGCACGGAGCACCGGATTGCCCAAAGCGCTTCCGGTGCGGATCTTGCCCCACGCGAGGGCGAGCATGACCACAAAGGTCAAAGCCGTCCAGGCGATGCCCGCACCTGAGGTGGCAGGGCGGACTCCGGTGGCAAACACAACGGCCACCTGGATGAGCAGGTAGGCGCCGAGAACGGCGAAGGCCGTCCCAATCAGGCGCATCGCTGGGGCTTCGCGCTCCTTATGGGCACCTTTGAGCTGCCACACCACCACGATCGAAGCGAAGATCTCGATCAGGGAATCCAAGCCGAAACCGGCAAGAGCCGGGGAACCGGCTTGAATGGCGGCGGCTGCCAGAACGCCGAGGCCCACCACGTTCCAGCCCAGGGTTGCGTATTCCAGCCGCAGCCCACGACGCAACAACCTCCCGGAGTCTGTGGTTGGGGCAGGGGAGGTCATCAATGGGTTCCGGTTTCGTGGACGGCGTGGCCGGCGGGTTCGAGCTGGAAGGTGGAGTGTTCGACGTCGAAATGCCCGGTAAGGCAGTTCTGCAGCTGGTCAAGGATGAGCGGGGCATGTCCGTCGTGGAAGCAGCTCTCGTCCAGGACGACATGCGCGGACAGGGCGGGAAGGTCCGAGGTGACTGTCCAGACGTGCAGGTCGTGGACGTCGTGCACGTGCCCGGTTTCGAGGAGGTGTTCCCTGACCTGGTCCAGGTCTACACCTTCCGGTGCGCCCTCCAAGAGGATCCTCCCGGAGTCCCGCAGCAGCCCCCACGCGGCGTGCAGCATCAGGGCGACGACGATAAGCGAAGCTATCGCGTCCGCACGTGTAAAACCGGTGGTCAGGACGACGAGCCCGGCGACCGCCGTCGCAATGAATCCGTACAGGTCGGTCAGGATGTGCTGGAAGGATCCCTCGACGTTCAGGCTGGACCGGTTGGCTTTGGCCAGCACCCACACCGCAATGAGGTTCACGATGATCCCGAGGAGCGCGACCACCAGGACCGGTCCACCCTCGACCGGTGGCGGATCAAGGAGGCGGTGGATGGCCTCCACGGCCACGAGGGCGCTGATGACCAGCAAGGTGATTCCGTTGGCGGCCGCGGAGAGGATTTCCGCGCGCTTGAATCCGAACGTCCAGATTCCCCGCGCCGGACGGGCCGCGAGGTTGATCGCCCACAGCGACGCGGCGATCGCCCCGGCGTCGGTCAGCATGTGCCCGGCGTCGGAGAGCAGCGCCAGCGAGCCGGAAACGACGGCGACAATCACCTCGACGATCATGAACCCGACAATCAGCGCCAACGCGATAACCAGATAGCGCCGGTCTGCGTTCGCTGCTATCGCGTGGCTGTGGCTGTGGCCGTGGTGCTTGGCTGGGTTGCCTGGCGCGTCGTGGTGGTGGGTGCTCATTGGCCTTTGGCCTCCTTGGCCGTGCGCTCGGGGTGAACGGCGACGGTGTGGCCGGTGTGGGTCAGCCCCAGGTCCAGCAGCATCCGTACGTGCGCATCATCGAGACGGTAATAAGCCATCCGGCCGCGCCTCGAAACGGAAACCACCCGGTGGGCGCGCAGCAGCCGCAGCGCATGGCTGACCGCACTCTCGCTCATCGCCGTCGTCGCGGCAAGGTCGCACACGCACAGTTCCCCGCCTTCCAGCAGCGACGTCAACAGGCGCAAGCGCCCAGGATCGCCGAGCAGCGAGAACACGTCCGCCAGCTCGGCAATGTCATGATCCGAGGGCAGGGCCGCACGGACGAGTTCGACCCTGTCGGGGTCGACAAGTTTCACGCCGCACTCATCGACAGCTTCACTGGCAACCACGGGACCTCCAACATCTGAACAAGTATTCAGATGTCAGTATAGGGGACACGGTTCTTGGCCAGGGGTTGCCAGCTGGGAACTTCGTAACAGTAATCCCTTTTGTTGCCCGAGCGAAACAATCGCGGCGTACGCTCCCCATATGGGGAACAAGATGATTGGGCTGTCGGCTCGTGAATCGAAGCGGGAAATTCGGAAGCAGCGCCTTCAGGTGCTTGCATACGTGGGGTTGGCGATCCTCGCTGTGGCGACCGTCGCCGTCGTCGTAATAGCGCTCCGACGCTAAGGGTTTGGGCTGCGGCCAATACGAAAGTTTCGCCGATGGTGCACTCAAGTTTCTCTATTTGGAGGTACTCAGGGGCTATCGGGGCTGATATTTTATGCGCACTCCTTCGGAGCAAACACAAAAATTGGGGGCACGAACATGTCCAAAGCGACGAAACTACTCTTAATAGTCGCCGTAGTGCTTGGAGCTATCGCCATTCTGGTCGTCAACTACATCTGGATCGGCTCCCAGATATTTGGCCTCAACACTTCGCGGCTCGATCCCGAGCAAGGACCATCCTGGCCATTCGCGGTCGTTTCCCTCTCCGTCGTCGGCGCGCTTCTTGCCTTGATGGGAGGAATCGTCTTGGCGGTGGTCAACGCGCATCGGACACCCCATTCTCCGGACCGCCGGTAACTCCATCACGAACACTCACGTTCGTTCCTCCACCTAGCGCGAACTGGCAGCAGATGCCCTCTGGAAGCGATTTTGAGGGCATCTGCTGCCAGTTCGCGCTTATCAGTTGACACTACTCGGTTCCACTACTTGGATGCTGAGGCACCCGCCTGCCACCACTCGAAAACTACTTGATTGAATATTTAACTAATTTTCGAGAAAAGCTTGCGGGATCCTTGCGGCCTCCACCACCGGCAAAGTCATTGCATCCCTGGCCACCTCGGCCCAGTAACACCAACCCCCCACCCCCAGCCAGCCCTCCGCCGTCGGGCCCCCCTGAAAAACGACGGCGGAGGGCCTCCCCCATCGCGAACAGGCAGCAGATGCCCTTAGAAGGCAATGGAGAGGGCATCTGCTGCCAGTTCGCGCTTAATTTGATTGGATCCACCGCACCCCGTGACCAACGGCGCTCCTAAAGTTCGTCTCGGTTCCAAGTTCCTTCGAGCCACCCACGCTGTCGGGATCGTGTGCTGTGGGAGCTTTCTCCCGGGTGGGACATACGGGTTGCCGAATCGGAGGGCGAGCCAGTGGGATTCGCACTTGCCGGGCCGGCCAGTGAAGAGTCCCCGCGCGCGCGCGAGCTACACCTGATCTATGTGCTGCGCGCCCACCAGGGCACAGGATTGGGGCAACGCCTTCTGGATTCCACCCTTGGCGCCGACCCTGGAATTCTCTGGGTCGAGAAGACGAACGAACGGGCCCAGGCCTTCTACCGGCGCAATGGCTTTGAACTTGACGGCACCGAGGAAACCGACGAGCACAACCCTGTCTTCGTCGATGTGAGGATGGTGCGGTAGCCGATCGCTGGATGCGATGAGGAAAGCGTCCAGACCCCGCCACGAACTGGCAGCTGATGCCCTCTGGAAGCGATTTTGAGGGCATCAGCTGCCAGTTCGCGCTTCAGGAAGCTGACGCGGTGGGGGATGGGGTCAGGATTTGGGCAGGGGTCAGTCTTGCCCAAGGCGAGTCCGGGGAACCTTGGACTGCGGCTTCCGGGCTATCTCCCTGGGTCCACCACTTGGCCTCGAACGCGGATCCTTCAAAGAGAATACGGTCGCCCTTGTGATAGATGGTCTCCGGCGCCCATGCCGGGAAGGTTCCCGCGGGCACTGTTGCTTTGGGGCTTGGCCTGTCTCCGGGCAGCACCGGACCCACGAGTTTCCACGGGGTGGCACCGCCCTGCAGGACCGGGTTGTCCGGGACGTCAGCGCGGGTCCACCACTTTGCCTCGTACACGCTGCCGTGCCAGACCACCCTGTCCGCCGCGGTATAGGCGGAGTTGGTATTCCAGATCGGATAGGGGCTCGTTGCCGGGTCATCTGTGGTGGCGGTTGCACTACTTGAGGCAGTGACTGTAGGCGATGGAGTAATAGTCGGCGTAGGCAGTGCCACGTCATGGGCAAGAGTGGCGGAGAATAGTTGGGAACCCTGGACCACGCCGCTGCAGCTGTCCGAGACCTTGCTCAAGTCGGGGTAGTTGGAGCTACACGTCCTATCCCTGTTCATGGACCACATCGACAATCTGCCAAGACCCTTGTCTTTCACGAAGCTGTTCACGGTGGCGGCGTCATCGAGGGTGAATATTTCGCCGGGGATATCGTTCTGGCCGACCATGACGGTCAGGCCAAGCTTGCGCCAGAGGGTTTCGCTGCCAAAGTCAGTTCCGGCGTTGCGGTAGAGGGCGGCCAGTTGATCGTGGGTGGCATCCGCAGCTGACTCTGCGGCCCGGGACATGCTCCAAGGTGCAGGCTTACTGGCGCTGAAATCCATCGTCATGATGTTTACACCCTCCAGATCGACTCCGCCGGACAGGGTATGCGCCACGATGCCCTGGCCTTGGCTTGTGAGGCCGTTCGGGTCGGCGGCAAGGGTCAGCCAGACGGCAAGGGACTTGCCGCTGGCTTTGCGTTCCTGCTGGAGGGCGGCGATGGCTTGGGCCCGTCGGTCGGCAGCGGCCACGTCGCCCAAGGCGACGCCTTCGACGTCGAGATCTACCGTCCCGACGTCGTAGCGATCCACAATCTGCCGGTAGGCGTCAGTCAGGGCCTTCGTGTCTTTGCAGGAAACGGCGAGTTCGTTGTTGTTCATCCCGCCGAAGGAAACCGCAGTGGCACCTCCAAGCTGGCGGAGCCGGGCAATCCTCCGGTCCAGATCGAGGTCGGAAGCTGCCTGGTCAGGGCTGTACGCCGCACCCCAGGACGGGGCACAGTCCTGCTTCGGATCGGCGACGACGAAGGACAGCACCACGGCTTTCGCGCTGGGCACGGCTGGATCTTCGAAGGCGAATCGCGGCGTCGCCGTCACGTCCACGTAGCCGGAGAACACCGAAGGCATGGATGCCGCGGCACTGACATCCTGGACATTGCGGAGGCCGAGGTAGCCGGCCGTGACCGCCGCGACCACGATGACGCACAGGATGCCCAAACGCAGGATGGACAGCCGGCGGCCGGGAAAGCGTTTAGACACAGAAATACCCCCAGAGCTTCTGAATAGGACTTCACGGATGTCTGGGAAAGATCTCACTCCCCGGGAAGCGCCGCAGCTCGCGTAGCATTTCCATGAGTTCTGTCGGAACTCCGCGTTGTTCGCCTATCATAGGGGCGCACTGAAGTGCGGTCCGTTACATTACGCCCGCATTGTGCCGTGCGCCCGCTGGGGGTGCGCGGACAGCGAATGGGGATTCATGTCGGATCAGATTGTGCTGCTTCGCCCCGATGACCAGGGACCGGCGGACGGGCAGTCTTCAAAGGCCCGAAAGCGTCAGTGGGGAGCGGAAAAACGCTCCGAACCGCTCTCGATCGTCCACCCGGCACCATCGCGGCGGAAAATAGTCCTCGGCCGCGTCGGCGTCCTCACCACCGTGCTCGGCTGGGTCGGCTATGTGGTCACAACGGTGCTCAAGCAGCTGGTGGACAACCCCGGCGCTGGATTCCGCTTCGGCGCCGAAACCCTCTCCTACTTGGTAGTGGTGACCTTCCTGACGTTCTCGGCGTTGATGTACCTCACCGCCCGCCAGGGCGCCCTGACCCGCTTTCGGGCCCACCGACGTGTTCCCCGAGGGGAACTGGACCGTCACTTCTTCGACTACTCCGAGGGCATCACCGTGCTGATTCCTTCCTACGCAGAAGAACCGGAAGTCGTCCGCGGCACCATGTGGTCCGCGGTCCTGCAGGAATTCCCGGACCTGAGCGTTGTGCTGCTTCTCGATGACCCACCCTTCCCGAAGGACCCCGAGGTGCTCCGGCGCCTCGAAGCCACCCGTGCCCTTGCCGGCCAGATCACGGAAACCCTCGAAGAACCAGCCGCGAGGGTCAACGCCGCCTACGCGAGGTACCGCCGTCGTGATCAAGAACCTGAACTAGACCCCGGCACCGAGGTTGAGCGGCTCATCGCCGAATACCAATACGCTGCCGAATGGCTCGAAGCTATGGCCGAGACCGAGTCCGTCGAGGACCACGTGGATGAGTTCTTCGTCGATCTGGTCCTCATGGGCCTGGCCCGGGAACTACGACTCGTGATCCTGGCCCTTACGGCCGCCAGCGCACAGCGGACCTCTCCCGGCCCGGAACGCATCGCTGAACTGTACGCACGGCTAACCTGGATCTTCAACGGCCGGGTGTCAACGTTCGAGCGGAAGCGGTTCGCCAGCCTTTCCCACGAGGCCAACAAGGCCATGAACCTGAACGCCTACCTCTCACTCATGGGCGGGACCTGGCACCCGGAACAGACCGCGGACGGGACCGTGTTGCGGCCCGCAGGGGTCGACGACGGCGATGTGCTGTCGATCCCGGACACCACCTACGTCCTGACTCTGGATGCGGACTCGATGCTGCTGCGCGACTACTGCCTCCGCTTGGTTCATCTCCTCGAATCCCCGGGAAATGAGCAGGTAGCCGTCACCCAGACCCCGTATTCCTCCTTCCGCGGCGCCCCGACCCGGATCGAGCGCATCGCCGGGGCCACCACGGACATCCAGCACATCCAGCACCAGGGCATGACCCAATACGGCGCCACGTTCTGGGTGGGCGCGAACGCCGTGATCCGCAAACGCGCCCTGGAGGACATCGTAGAGATCTCCACCGTGGGCGGCTTCGAGGTCAGAACCTACATCCAGGACCGCACTGTCATCGAAGACACCGAGTCCAGCGTGGACCTCGGTAAGCATGGCTGGACCTTGGCCAACTACCCGGAGCGCCTCAGCTACAGTGCCACCCCGCCGGACTTCGGATCGCTCGTGGTGCAGAGACGGCGCTGGGCCAACGGCGGCCTGCTGATCCTGCCCAAACTCTGGGAACAGATCCGCAAGCGCCGAGGCCAATCCCGGCCGGTCCTCTTCCGCGAAATCCTGCTGCGGGTCAACTACATGGCCTCCATCACCTGGGCGAGCTTCGGGTTGCTGTTCCTCCTCGCATACCCCTACGACAGCCGTCTCCTCAGCCCCTTGGTCTTCCTTGCGGCCCTGCCCTACTTCCTGGCCATGGGAAGCGACCTGCGGGACTGCGGCCACAGGTTCAGCGACATCTTCAGGATCTACGGATTCAACCTCGTTCTCCTTCCGGTCAATCTCGCCGGCGTCCTGAAGTCTCTCCAGCAAGCGCTCACGGGAGACAAGATCCCGTTCGTCCGAACCCCGAAGGTCAAGGACCGTACCGCCGCACCGGCCCTCTACGTCCTCGCTCCGTACTTGATCGTCGCGTTCTCGTTATTGACTGTCTGGCGCAACTGGGAACTGGGAAACTGGGGCAACGCCGCATTCGCCGCGTTCAACGCCGTGATGGCCGCCGGTGCGATCCGGGCCTACATCGGACTGGCCAACTCCGGAGTGGACATGTACCTGGGCGTGCTGAACTGGCTGTATGTCGAGCCCAAAAAGCCGAAAGCACAGCCGCCGGCCTTCATTCCCAAAACACCGGAACAGGTCGACTGGGAGTCGCTGCTCTACCACGGTGACCGCCGCCTGAACCGCGACCTCCGCGGCAAGAACGACCGCCGGAAACGGGCCGGATCGGCGTAGGGCCGCGGCGTCGAAGGCTGACGATGATCCGGCCTTGCCTTAAACATCGACAAGTGTGAATATTTACGTGTGTCTATGTCGCTGGAGTTAACGCCCGTCCAGACGGTGGCGTGTTGTTCGCCACTGTCAAGGGAGCCCTTGTCCGAATCCGAAGCCGAAGGGATCGTGCCGCTGCTGAAGGCGCTGGGCGATCCGGTGCGGCTGCGGCTGATGTCGCTCGTGGCGTCCCACGAGGGCGGCGAAGCCTGCGTGTGCGACCTCAACGACGCCTTCGAGCTGTCACAGCCGACCATCAGCCACCACCTGAAAGTCCTGCACGAAGCGGGCCTCCTCGAACGCGAAAAGCGCGGCGTCTGGGTTTATTACCGCGCCCGCACCGACGCCTTGTCCGGCCTGGCGGCCCTAATCGGTGGACAGGGCCAATGAGCGCGCTCAAGCGGCAGGCCGTGGCGGAGTTCGCCGGCACCGCCTTCCTGGTCATGGCCGTGGTGGGCTCAGGGGTCATGGCCTCGCGACTGTCCCCGAACGACGTCGGACTGCAGCTTCTCCAGAACAGCGTCGCCACCGGCGCCGCCCTCGTCGCGTTGATTCTTGCATTGCAGCCGGTCTCGGCATCCTTCAATCCCGTGGTCACTTTGGTGGAACGGGCATTGGGGATCCTGGACACGCCCACGGCCCTGGCGCTGGTCGCCGCCCAATTCGCTGGAGGCCTGGCCGGGACAGTACTCGCCAACCTGATGTTCGGCCTCGACGCCGTGACGCTCTCCACGCATCAGCGTGGCGGGGGAGGGCTGTGGCTCGGCGAAGTGGTCGCCACCATCGGGCTTCTCGTGGTCATTTTCGGCACCATCCGCTCCGGCCGGACTGAGCTGGTGGCCTTCGCCGTCGGCGGCTACATCACTGCCGCCTACTGGTTCACCAGCTCCACGAGTTTCGCGAACCCCGCGGTGACCGTGGCCCGGACCATCACCGATACCTTCGCCGGCATTGCCCCTGCCTCAGCCCCGGCATTCATCCTCGCCCAGTTGTTGGGCGGCGCCGCCGGGTTCTTCCTGATCCGCGCGCTGTACCCGCGCGTTGCCGCGTTGCCTTTGCCGGCTCCCGCGCCCGGCCCCGAATCCGATCGAAAGGTCCTCTCATGAGCACTGAAACCGCCAAGAAACCCTCCGTCCTCTTCGTATGTGTACACAACGCCGGCCGTTCCCAGATGGCAGCCGCCTTCCTCACGACCCTGGCCGAGGGCCGGATTGAGGTCCGGTCCGCGGGCTCCCAGCCCGCGGACAAGGTCAACCCGGCCGCCGTCGAAGCCATGGCCGAACTTGGCATCGACATGTCCGCCGAAATCCCCAAGATCCTCACCACCGAGGCCGTGAAGGAATCCGACGTCGTCATCACCATGGGATGCGGCGACGAATGCCCGTACTTCCCGGGCAAGCGCTACGAGGATTGGGTCCTCGAAGATCCCGCCGGCCAGGGCCTGGACGCCGTCCGCCCCATCCGGGACGAGATCAAGAGCCGCATCGAGGGCCTGATCGAGTCCCTCACCCCCGCCGCGTGATGCCCCGCCCGCTGAAACAGGAGGACTGCATGGATGCACGGAATACCCTTCCCATTGCCGTGATTGGCGCCGGACCCATCGGCCTGGCCGCCGCCGTGCACCTGCTTGAACGCGGCTTGGAACCGGTGATCTTCGAAGCAGGCCCGACGGCGGGCGCCGCGATCGAACGATGGCGGCACATCCGCCTGTTCTCACCCTGGCGGTTCAACCTCGACGCCGCCGCCGTCCGACTGCTTGATCCAACTGGCTGGGAACCTCCGCGCCTGACCGCGCTGCCGTATGGCGGAGAACTCATCGACGAATACCTTGCACCCTTGGCCGCCCTTCCGGCAATCGGCTCCCGCCTCAAGACCGGTGCCCGTGTCGTCGCGGTCACCCGTGCCGGTCTGGACAAAACCCACGTCCGGGGCCGCGACACAACCCCGTTCATCGTCCGGGTCGAGCACAACGGCGGGGAGGTCCGGGATCACACCGTGGCAGCGGTGATCGATGCCTCGGGGACCTGGTCCGCCCGGAACCCGCTTGGCACCTCGGGCCTGCCGGCCATCGGCGAGGACACTGCCGTTGACCGGATATCCTCGCCCCTGCCCGACGTTTTGGGCCGGGAACGGGAGTCGTTTGCCGGTCGCCGCGTCCTGGTGGTCGGAGCCGGGCACTCGGCAGTGAACACCCTGATCAACCTCGCAGAGCTTGCCAAGGATGAACCCGGAATCCGGATCCTGTGGGCTGTCCGGGGCGCCTCCGCGGAGAAGGCCTATGGCGGCGGGGACGCTGACGGCCTGCCCGCCCGTGGC
This sequence comes from Arthrobacter sp. 2MCAF14, assembly GCF_052115645.1. NCBI lineage: Bacteria > Bacillati > Actinomycetota > Actinomycetes > Micrococcales > Micrococcaceae > Arthrobacter > Arthrobacter sp. 2MCAF14. Next base: position 37,901 of record NZ_JBFRHB010000015.1, read on the forward strand.
CAGCTCGGCGGAAAGCTGCGCCGCCTCGTCGAGGCCGGAACCGTCGAACTGCACACCGGATTCGGCATCAGCACCCTGAAATCCCTGGACACCCATGTGAGCGTCGAAGCCGCCGACGGCCGCACGCTCGAGGCCGACGTCGTCGTACCCTGCACAGGCTTCCGCCCGGACCTGGAGATCCTGCGCGAGCTCCGGCTCAACCTTGACCCCGCCGTCGAAGCGCCCGTCGAGCTGGGCCCACTGATCGACCCGGAATTCCACTCCTGCGGCACCGTGCCCCCGCATGGGGCTCGTGTTTTGGCGCACCCGGAGAAGGACTTCTACATTGTCGGCATGAAGTCCTACGGACGGGCGCCGACCTTCCTGCTGGCCACCGGCTACGAACAGGTCCGCTCCGTTGCTGCAGCCCTCGCCGGCGACCAGGCCGCAGCCGACGTGGTCCAGCTTGAACTGCCCGAAACCGGAGTCTGCTCCACGGACGCCGGCACCAGCTGCGACACACCCGCCGCGGACACCACCGCATCCGTGGAAATCGGCTGCTGTGCTGCCCCCGAACCGGTCCTCGTCGGTTTCCCCACCGGGCTGTCCCACGGACGATCCGGCGCACTCTGACCACCCACCCACAGAGCCATCCAATCGCCAAGCCGGGAAGAGAACTGCCATGACCGAAGACCAGGAAACGACGCTGGGACTGCAGGACAACACCGAGCTCCTGCACCGGATCAGCAACCGCCTCTCCGACCGTTTCGCCGGAGTCTTTGCCGCCGAAACGGTCGAACGCTACGTCTTCGAGTCCTACACCGCCCTGGCCCGGACAGCGAAGATTAGCGCCTACCTGCCCGCCACCACCGAACACTTCGCCAACGACCGGCTGGCCGCTCTGGCCAAATCCAAAGGCTCCATCGTCTCCGAGGACCCCGAAGTGCTGTTCGTCTGGGTGCAGAACGCTGGCCGTTCCCAGATGGCCGCCGCCCTGCTGAACGTCGAAGCCAAGGGCAGGATCCGGGTCCGCTCCGCTGGGTCCATGCCGGCCGCCCAACTGGATCCCGCCGTCTTGACGGCAATGTCCGAAATGGGACTGGACCTGTCCACGGACTACCCCAAGCCCCTCACCGACGACGTCGTGCGCGCCTCCGACGTCGTGATCACCATGGGCTGCGGAGACTCCTGCCCGATCTACCCTGGCAAGCGTTACGAAGACTGGGACCTCACCGACCCCGCCGGCCAATCTCTGGAGACCGTCCGGGCGATCCGGGACGAAATCCACGACCGGGTCAGAACACTGGTCGCCTCGCTCCTGAACAAGCCCGAACAGACGAAAGAAGAAACCAACGCATGACCGAAAGCAGCAAGACCCCGAGTGTCCTGTTCGTCTGCAGCAAGAATGGCGGAAAATCCCAACTCGCCGCCGGCCTGATGAACCAACTGGCCCACGGGACCGTCACCGTCCATTCCGCCGGCACCAAACCCGGGGTCTCTTTGAACCCCGAATCCGTCGAGTCCTTGAATGAGCTCGGCATCGACATCAGCGGCGAGCACCCCAAACCCGTCACGGACGAGGTGCTCGAGTCCGTCGACGTCGTCGTTATCCTGGGCACCGAAGCCAAACTTGAACCCCACGGCACGGCGCGCTTCGAGATCTGGGAAACCGACGAGCCTTCCACTCGCGGGATCGAAGGCATGGACCGCATGCGCCTGGTCCGCGACGACATCAAGGCCCGGATCCAAAAGCTTTATGCCGAACTCGCTGAGAACTAGAAACCCGATGGATCCGGCCCGGGAAGCATGCCTCGCAGGATACAGCCGGGCCCTTCGGGAGTTGCTCAGTTGGCTGGAGAACGCGACGAGCCCGGAGCTGCAACGCAAGAGCAACGGGACCCGCTGGACCAACGAGGAACTGCTCTTCCACATGGTCTTCGGATACATGATCGTCCGGTCCCTTTTGCCCTTGGTCCGCATCATGAGCCGCCTGCCCCGATCCTGGGGTAGGCGATTTGCCGCCGGATTAAATGCGGCTGCCGGCCCGTTCGACGTCGTGAACTATTGGGGTTCCAGGGTGGCCGCAGCTGTCTACAACCGGCGCCGGATGAGCCGGAAACTCGAAAAGACGATCACGGCCCTGGCGCACCGCCTCGAACGCGAAACTCCAGTCACCCTGGCAAGGTCGATGCCCTTCCCGACCCGCTGGGATCCTTTCTTCACGGCCGACATGACACTCGCGGACGTCTACTCCTACGCGACATTGCATTTCGACTTCCACGCCAAGCAGTTGAGCCTCCGGTCACCGGATTCCTCAACTGGGTCGTCCTGATGCCTGCGATGCGTGACACATTCTGCTGGATCACCGCCGAGATATCGGAGGAAGACCCGCGGGTTTCCGGGGTATAAGCACCGGGCGAGTCCGAGTGATCCAGCAGAATCCGTCGCCCCTGCCACCTCAACCGCTGCCGACGCCGGCCCAGCCACAAAACCGGACCCACACGAAGGCCCAAAACCCCTGTCCAAACTGCGCCGCGCGGTCCACATGTCAGGTTTGAGGCCGTCGCCACCTAGAATTGCTGGTTGAAGCAATCTAAACGAGAGCCGCGGCGCACAACGCTGCGAGTCCTAGGGGACAAGACCATGCCGGATTCTGTGGACAACGAAGCCAGCGCCGCTGCATCTAACGAAGGGCAGCCCGAGCTTCGTCGACGCCGCGATCGACGCCGCGAAGAGGGTGACGCCTGGACAGGAACCATGCCGATCATTACGCCGAACGATTCCGACGCGCCCGCATCCGCTCCTGCCCCGCTCCAAAGCAGATCCTGGGCCGAAGCGGCAGCCGCCGCCGATGCGTCCGCCGGAACGGTAACGGACCGCGCGGAAACAGGCCGCGAAGACTCGACCAGCGGTGACGCGAGCCCTGAGGAACCACGCCGCGAGATCCCGGTGGCGGCAGCACCGGCGTCGGGCGCTGTTCCCCCGGCACCCGCACGGGCGGGACGCGCCGCAGCCGCCAACGCACCGATTTCCGATTTCATCTCCTCCCCGGGTTCCTTTGTGCGGGAACAGAAGCCGCGGCCCATCGGTGGCTTCCGGGGCATGCTCTACCGGCTGACCGGCGGCGCCTGGAACCTCGGGCCCAGCGCCAAGCAGCGTGAAGAGGACGAGCTGGCGCGGCGCATTTCCCGGCAGCTTCAGGGCAGCTACAACACGGCCGTCCTAAGCCTCAAGGGCGGAATCGGCAAGACCTCCACCACGGTGGGCGTCGGCCTCACCTTGGCGGAATTCCGCGGCGACCCTCCCTGCGCCATCGACGCCAACCCTGATTCCGGCGACCTCGTGGAGCGCGCCCTGGGCGAGGGCATCTACCAGAAGGCCACGCCGCGCACCATTACGGACCTGCTCAAAAACGTCGACAACGTCGATTCGCTCACGGCACTCGCCCGGTACATGCATCATGCCGGCCGACTGCACCTGATCGCCGGCGAGCAGGACCCGGAAGTTTCGGATTCACTGACCGCCGAGGAATACCTGCGGATCCGCCAGTTGATCTCGGGTTACTATTCCATCGCGCTGACCGACTGCGGGACGGGCGTCACGCACAATGCGATGAGCGGCATCCTGCAATCGGCCGACAACCTCATCATCGCCGCCGGATATGCCGTGAGCGGTGCCAAGCGTGCCCGCAGCACCCTTCAATGGCTCGCGAGCCACGGCTATGAGGAACTCGCCCGCAACGCCATCGTGGTCATCACGGACAAGGACGAGGTGTCGTCCCGCGTGGACAAGGATGCCATCGAGGAACACCTCGCCGGGATCTGCCGCCAGTTGATTGCCGTGCCGCACGACAGGGGAGTGGCTGACGGCGACCTGGTCACCCTGGACGTCCTGCGCCCCGACACCCGCCGTGCGTACAAGGAGATCGCGGCCGCGATCGTGGACGGGTACGTGTAGCGCCTCACCTTTTCGGTGCCCCGCCCAACTAACTCGCATTAGATGTCGTTTACAAGGCTCATAACGACATTAACTGCGAGTCAGTTGGGGTGGGGCTACTTAGTTATTGCCTAGAGTGACGCTGCCGACACTCTATTCATTACTTGGTTTACGCGGGCAAGAGCGGGTTATTACTCGACTACTAAGCGGATTGCAAATTGTCGCTTCCGCCGGGATTTCCCTACAGTTGCACCTGGACGTCATTCGCTTTGCGGGGCGACCTCGCCATGACCGGGAACTGGGCCCGGGCATGGTGCACCCAATTCTGTGCCTTTATGACACCCTGCTGCGCCCGTTTCTGAACCCGAGGCCAGCACCCAGGAGCCTCCTTGATTCCCAAAAAACTTGCCTTGATGTTCGCTGCCGTGCTTCTCCTCGGACTGACGGGTGCCACTAGCGCCCGCCCCTCCGCCAAGACAGCGCCCGACGCCGCCCCGGCACCCATCGCGAACGCCGCACCCGCCGCTGAGGTGGCCCCGCTCGCGACGCCGACTCCAGCACCACCCGCCGTTCCGCAACCTGCCGCCGCACCCGCGCCCGCCGTCGTCGTACCCCAGGCTGCAGCCGTACCCCAAGCTGCAGCCGTACCCCAAGATGCTCAGGGCGGCTCGGTGAAGGTGCTCGACACCACCGCGGCCATCACCGACCCCAACTGGTTCCGCCAGGCCTACGCCGAGGGCTTCCGTCTCTACGTGATGCACTCCACCGCTTGGGGCACGTGCACTCCGTGGCAACAGACCCAAGCCCAATTGAAGATGGCGCTCGACGCCGGCCTCAAGATCGCGGTCTACACGCGTGACGCGTCGTGCTGGGAGAACGGGATCAAAGCCGCCGGCCCGTACATGTCCCAACTGCAGTTCTTCGCCCTGGACATCGAGCCCGGTGGATCCTTGGTAACGCGGGCCATGGTCGATGGCGTGCGGAGCCTGGGTGTGCGGCCCGTGATCTACAGCGGCAGCGGCATGTGGCCAGGCTTGATGGGCAACAGCACCGCATTCTCGGACGTGCCCCTCTGGGATACCGACACGAGCAACCTCAACTACTCCAGCTGGATCGCGAACTACCTGGCGCCGGCACCTGTGCAGTACGGCGGTTGGAACACAGCAAGCACCATGCGCGTGGGGATCCAGCAGAAGTTCGAACACACCCTGAACGGGATCAACGTTGACCTGAACTCGTTCAACGCGAGCTTCCTGAAGTAGTCACGAAAGTAGTGTCCTAGGGCAATAGTTCTAGGATGAAGGGGATGACCACCACCAGCACCCTTCAGCCCTTCAATCTCCGCAGCATAGCGTTGCCCGCATTTGGGCCCGCCCTGCTGTTCTGTATCGGCGAAGGCGCGGTCCTTCCGGTGGTGGCGTTGTCCGCCCGCGACCTTGGTGCTTCCGTGGCCGTTTCCGCGTTGGTGGTTACCCTGATCGGGCTGGGATCGTGGTTCTTCAACCTGCCCGCTTCGCTCATCACCATCAAGTTCGGCGAACGATGGGCCATCGTCGCCGCGGGCGCGGCCGGAGCCTTGGCCCTGCTGGCGGCCGGATTCGCGCCGCTCCTTGCGCACAACGGCATCTGGCTGCTCGCCGCGGCGATGACCGTCGTCGGGATGTCCACGAGCGTCTTCAACCTCGCGCGACAGAAGTACCTCACGGAAGCCGTCCCGGTCATCTACCGGGCACGTGCCCTCTCGACGCTGGGCGGCGTCACCCGGATCGGCGTGTTCATCGGCCCGTTCGTCGGCGCGGCCTTGATGCAGTTCGCCGGCATCAGCGGCGCATATTGGGTTGGCGTGGCGGGCATGGCGGCAGCCGCGGTGCTTTCCCTCACCATTCCGGACCTTGTGTTGCCGGACGACGGCGACGGCGGGCGGAAGGGTCCCGAGCCCACCCTCCGTGGCGTCGCGGTTTCGCACGCGGGCGTGTTCCTGACGATAGGCACCGGGATCCTGCTGCTCAGCGCGCTGCGGGCGTCACGTCAGGTGGTCATCCCTTTGTGGGCGGACCACTTGGGATTGGACGCCACACACGCGTCACTGATTTACGGCTTGTCCGGCGCGATCGACATGCTGGTGTTCTATCCGGCCGGCAAGCTCATGGACCGCAAGGGGCGCATGTGGGTCGCTGTACCGTCCACCCTCATCATGGGCGCGGCGTTGTTCCTGATGCCGTCGTCCGCGGAGTTCGTGGGGCTGCTGCTGGCCTCGCTCCTGATCGGCTTCGGCAACGGCATCAGCTCAGGACTCATCATGACTCTCGGCGCCGACTTTTCCCCGGAGAAGGGTCGCGGGCAATTCCTCGGCTTGTGGAGGTTCATTTCCGACGCCGGTGCCACAGGCGGACCCGTTCTGCTCTCGGCCCTGACGGCTGCAATATCGCTCGCGGCGGGCGTCTGGGCCACCGGCTTCCTTGGCTTGGCCGCCGCGGCGGTGTTCGCCGTCGCACTCCCGAAACTCAAGCACCGCAGGAACTACTAGTCCCCGCCGGCGCGGGCCCAACTGGCTCGCAATAGATGTCGTTTTGGGCCCTCAAAACGACGTTAACTGCGAGCTAGTTGGGTATGCAGCTCCCAGACTCCGGTCAGGTGCATCCGGTATGGTGAATTGGATGTTCTCAGTCATCGCGCCTCCGCATCGTGCCCCCACTGCGAATCCGACCGCTGGGAAGCCCGTCACGGACAACGCACCGCCGCTTGGTTCCGGGGCGGAGAACCGCCTGCCGAAGAGCGAGGCAAAGCAGTCCCGGCCTGATCTCGCGACGCTGACCGCGCTGCGTTTTGTTGCCGCCCTGTGGGTGGTGTTCTTCCATCTTCAGGCCATGCAGCACACCTTCCTCGCCCCCGTCTATGAGCTGTTCCGGCCCATCATTGCCAACGGCGACCTGGGCGTGGACGTGTTCTTTGTGCTCAGCGGCTTCATCATCACCTACACGTACCTGGACCGGCTTGGCCCACGTTTCCGCTGGCGAGCTGCAGCCGACTTTGTCTGGGCCCGGTTCGCCCGCATGTGGCCCGCGTTCGCCCTGGTGGTGGGCGTGTTGGGCCTGTGGTTCGTATATGGGACCGCGCAGGAATCCGTGCGGGAATGGTCCCTCCAGACCCAGGCTCCGGACCTGTCGCCGTGGGGGCTGGCCAAGCAGCTGCTGATGATGCATCTCTGGTTCCAACCGGGTACCGACGGCGCCAGCTGGTTCGGCCCGGGATGGACGGTCAGTGCCGAGTGGCTGGCCTACTTGGCGTTTCCGCTGCTGGCGCTGGTCCTGTTCCGGCTGCGCCGGCTGCATCCGCTCACGGCGATGGCCGCCTCCGTGCTCGTCCTCCTGCCGACAGCCATCTGGGGTCCGGACCTGCCAATCGCCACGGATGAGGACCAGCCGTACCAATGGCTGCTGCGGATCGCGTGCTGCTTCATTGCGGGGGCTTTCGCCTGCATAGCAGCTCGGAACGCGGACCGTATGAAGTTCAATCCTGCCCTGGCCGGTCCCGGCGCCCTGCTGACCGGAACCGCCGTCGTGATCTTCCTGGCCACGGCCGGAAAACCTGGCCCGGGACGGCTGGCCGTGCTTGCCTTCCCGCTGCTCATTGCGCTGCTTAGCCTGACCCGCGGCTGGCTCCGCTCGGCGTTGTCGGCGCGGTGGCTGCAATATGGCGGCCACAGCTCCTACAGCCTGTACTTGGTCCACATGTTCTTCATCTACCTCTTCTACTGGCTCATCAAGGACTGGCCGCATGGGGCAAGTCCGGTGGCGGAGAACTTGCTCGGGGCGGCGTGCCTGCTCGGGATTGCCTTGGCCACCCATCTGTTGTTCAAGTACGTCGAGGAACCGGCCCGGCTCCGGCTGCGCGCACTGGTGCCGAAGGCGGGGGCCGCGAGGGCGGGTGTGTGATGCCGTCCCAGAACCTCAGTCGAGTGAACTGAGGAACGCGGTGGCATCCGCTGCCACTTGGTCCGGGCACTCCCACAAGACCAGGTGCCCTACCCCGGGATAAACCTTCAACGCGGCGCCGGGTATTCGAGCCGCCAAGGCTTCCTGGTGCCTTCGAGGCAGCACACCATCATGTGCGCCCCACAAGATCAGGGTGGGCGCGAGAATGGTTCCGGACTCCGTGGGCGGAGTTGCCGTACGCAAGCCATCGAGGATGAGCTTCCACGCATGCGCGGGCATCCTGACTCCGTCGCGCACCCGGTCCTCGATATACCAAGCAGGAATCGCATGCAGTAGTGGGAACCATGCCAGGGAATTCCGTACCCAGCTCTCGTCAACCGGGTCCTGGAGACTGGCGACTTCGTTGGCGAAAGCAGTCCGACCCCGCAGGCTTAGGGGAGAGCCCACCAGCACGAGCGCTGCGACACGATCGGGGTACCCGATGGCTAGCTGCTGGGCCACGTAGCCGCCGCTGGAGGAACCAAGGACGAAAGCCCTCTGGACACCGAGCGCATCCAGGATGGCTGCGGCGTCCTCGGCCTGTTCCGCCAACGAATAGCCGAGCTCCGGCTTCTCCGCGTCTCCCTGGCCGCGGAGGTCGGGTGCGTAGACCCTGAAGTCCGTCAGCAGAGGTACAAGGCGGTCAAAGCTACGACGGGATTCACCCCAGGCGTGCAACAGCAACAACGGCTTCGCATCGGCGTGGCCCTGGACGAGGCACGGAACCCGTATGCCCGTGGTGAGCCTGAGATCCAGGACTTCGGCGCCCATAGCATCAGGGTACGCCTCGCCGCGCGGCACTAAGGTGAGTGCCGCCGTCGGGCACCAGCGCTCAGCGGGCCGAGCCTCCAGATACGACCACCTTTGGCCCGGCTGCCTCCTACGAATCCGTGGAAATACGGGGGATCCGGACTGGAAGGTTGTTCAAAAGTGGTCGAATGTTGAGCCGCCCGGCGATCCCGGAATCGTTGACACCTGCGAGGCATTGGCGTTCGATGATCGCAGGGGGAACTGTCTCGGCGGGGAGGGAACAGTTCATGCGGGCAATCCGGTATGCGAAACCTGTATCCATCGTGGCGGGCAGCACCTTGATCCTTGAGGGCTGTGTCGGAATGTGGCTGGCCGCCACAGCACCCGCCGGACCGGAGAATGGCAAGATCGTTCTGCTTTCCTTCTTCTATGGCGCCGTCGCCCTGATCTGGGGTGTCATCATCCTGTCTTGGCGCTTCTGGTCCAAGCCGATGGTCCTGATGCGAAGACAAGTAGCGGATGTCCTTCCGGTCATCTTGCCTCTGGCCGTGGTTTCGTCGCCCTTGCTATCGGCGCCTGGATTCTCCGATCCCGCCAACCCGTCCTTGTGGATGGGTGGCCTGCTGCTGGCATCGGCTGCCATTTCAGTAGTGCCTGCGGAGAAGGCGGCGCTTTTGGAGATCCCACCACTACGCCCGGGACACTTCCTTGATTGGCTTAGATGGCAGAATTTCGGTGCCGGCTCGCTGTGGGTTTCGGGTTTCTTTACCGCGACGTACTTTTGCGATTCACGCCGGCTTGATGCCTTAACGCCACTGATCATCGTGCTGGCCCTCGCGCAAGCGACCGTGAGCGTTTGGCGCATTATCGAACAGCGACAATTTTCCAAGGTCGCGGTGCGCCTTTCCAGCCTGCAGATCAACTGGCTACGAGTCATCCACGTCAGCCGCGGACACGAGGCAGCCGTGAAGGAGCTCCGCACGATGTACCCCAAAATCGGCCCAACGCAGGCCGACATCATCATCGAAAACCTCTATCGGGCAGAAGCACTCAGCGCACTGAGCCTCTAGACCAGACCGGGCAGGAAGCCGCGCGCGGCACTAAGGTGACTGCCGCCGTCGGGCATTCAGACCGAAAAGCCAGGTGGCAGCGACCGTTGCCAGATAACCGGTGATGACAATCAGGGAGACGCCAGCCCAGAAATAGTTGGTGGTGCTTTCCTGCCCGAAATCGCTCGCGATTCCAATCAGCGAGTACACCGCAACGGCCGCGGCGACGACGCCCGCCAGAGTCGACAGCGAAAGCCAGACACGCGACGACGCCCAGTGCTCACCGCGGCCGTCCTGGACATTCCAGCGCTTTCCCGTTCGCAGCACCAACCAGCCAGCCGGCAGCATGACCGCTCCCACCACGAGGAACGCGGCGACGACGTCGGCGGGCCGGTGCCACTGGTTGATCAGCGTGGAAACCCCGGCCGCCACTGCGAAAGTGCCGCCGAGGAACCCCGCCAGAGGCCGCCACCGCGGCGATACCACCAAGAAGACCGCGGCGGCCGCTGAGGCCGCGAGCGTGGTGTGACCGGAGGGCAGCGAGTTCAGTTCAATGGTCTGGACGCCGCGGAACGGCCTGTTCGGGAACCAGTCCTTGAGGAGCTGGGTGGCCAGGTTCGCCGCGACACAAGCGGCCACCGCGATCCCGGCGGACTTCCAGCGGCGGCGCATGATCGTGACGAAAAGAACGACGACGGCGGCGATCGCCACCGAGATGACCGGCAACCAATCGAGGAACTGGGTGGTTGCCCGCTCGGTGGGACCGTTGATGGTCGCGGCTTCCACCAGGGCGGATTCGTCGATGTACTGTCCCGTGGTGGTGCGCACGAAAAAATAGTAGGTGGCAACGAATGCGACCATGCACGCCAAGGTGGAGACCACAAAAAGGAAGCCCATCCCAGCGCCCGCCCATCGCCTGCTGGCGGTACCACGTGTGGCCGGCATCCGGCTCGTCTTAGGAAAACTCATTACTTTCAGGGTGTCATATTTGGCTGGGAGGATCACTTTTGCTCGGCGAGGAGTTCCTCATAGAGCGCCAAATGTTCGGCAACCATCCTCTCGGCGCTGAAGTAGTTTTCCGCGGCGCGGCGGCACTCGCCGCGGTCCAGCGTCGCGGCGGCAATGACGGCTTCGGCCAGTTCCGGGGGACTGGAACGGAGATAGCCCGTGACGCCATCGGACACGATTTCCGGGGCTGATCCCCGGAAAGTTGCCACCACCGGTGTCCCCGTGGCGAGGGACTCGATCATCGCCATCCCGAAGGGTTCATCCCACTGCAGCGGATTCAACAGGGCCACGGACCCGCCCAGGAGGACGAACTTGTCCGCCGCGTTCAGCTCGCCGAGGTATTCGACGTCGGGCCCGAGCAGCGGTGCGATGACCTCGGCGTAGTACTCATGTTCTTCCGCGCTGTACATCTTGGCCGCAATTCGCAGCGGTACCTGGGCCAGTCGGGCGGTCTCGATTGCTTCCGGCAGGCCCTTGCCAGGATGCATCCGGCCGAGGAAGCAGGCGTAGCCGCCGTCGCCGGCTCCGAGCGGGACGGACTGCGTGTCTATCCCGTGGTGAATGACCCTCCGTATCTTGATGGCGGGGGCAGTGTCCGCTTGATGGTGCGAGATGGCAATGATCGCTGTGTCCGTGGCCATGGCCTGGTAGATGTCATGGTTTTCTGCCGAAAACGGGAGGTGCGCCGTTGCGACGATGGGCGTTCCCTTCGGCCGATGCCTGTACAGCGGCCCCGCCAGGGTGTTGTCGTGGATGAGGTCGACGTCGTCCATGGCCGCGAATGCGTACACGCTGTGGCGGAGTTCGTCCGTCCCGTTCCCTATCCTCGAGCCGTCCGCAAGCGGCGGGCCGGGGACTTTGTCCACTGGACATGTGCTTCCGGACGCCGCCGCCAGAAGCACATCGTGGCCCGAGGCGGCCAGACCGCGGGCCAGGATATCGATGATCGACTCCGTGCCGCCGTATGCAGGCGGCGGTACTGGAATCCAGGGCGGGGCAACCAGTCCGATGCGCACCTAGTGCCCCCGCCGCGGTCCGGCGGTGGCGTGGTGTACATCCAAGAGATCGGACAACGGTTTGCGGGCTTCGAGGTGGAGCGCGACATTCTCGGGCAGGTCCGTGACCCGTGTTTCTCCGTTGACCACCTCCACGGAGATCCGGGAGCCGGCGAGCGGGATGTTCCGCATTCGGATGTCGCCGAAGCCTTCGGGAACCACCGGCGCCAGCCAGAGGCCGCCGTGGGTGAGGCACGGATCGAAGCGGAGCAATACCCTCAGCAAGTGAACCGGCGTGGCAGCCGCCCATGCCTGTGGCGAACACGACGAAGGGTAGGGGACGGGCGTCCCGTAGGTTTTCCTGTCCAGTCCGCAGAACAACTCGGGGAGCCGTCCGCCGAACGCCTCGGCCGCATCGAGGAGGCCTGTGACGAGGCGCTGGGACTCCTCGACGAAGCCGTAGCGCATCAATCCGCCGGCAATGAGGGCATTGTCATGCGGCCACACCGAGCCATTGTGGTAGCTCGCCGGGTTGTATGCCGCCATGTCCGAGGCCAACGTCCGGACGCCCCAGCCCGAGAACATGGTGTCCGACATCAGCCGCTCCGCGACTAACGGAGCCTTGTCGTCGTCGACGATTCCGCTCCACAGGCAATGGCCCATATTGGACGCACAGGCGTCTACCGGCCGCTTGTCCCGATCGAGGGCGATGGCGAAATAGCCGCGTTCAGGAAGCCAGAATTGCTCGTTGAATTTTCGCTTGAGCTCGGCTGCCCGTGCGCCCCACACCGCGGCCAGCTTCAGGTCTCCGTCTTCTTGGGCCATCAGGGCCCTGCTGAGATAGGCGGTGTAGACATAGCCCTGGACTTCGCACAAGGCGATCGGCGGCTCCGCCAATGTGCCGTCGGCGAAGTTGATGCCGTCCCCTGAGTCCTTCCAGCCTTGATTGAGGAGGCCATGGTCCGTGGCCCGCGAGTACTCAACGAAGCCGTCGCCGTCGGCGTCTCCGTAGTCGCGGATCCAGTCCAGGGCGCGATCCACCGCCGGCAGAAGGAATTCCGAGACATCGGAATGGAACCCCCAGCGGGTGAGCTCACCGGCGAGCGTGACGAACAACGGGGTGGCGTCCACTGAACCGTAATAGGCACTCCCGCCGCCAAGCGCGAGGCCTGTGGTGGCGCCGAGACGCACCTCGTGCAGGATCCGGCCCGGCTCCTCTTCGCTGAGCGGATTGACGGTACGGCCCTGATGGTCGGCGAGGGTTTTGAGTGTTCCCAGCGCGAGCGAGGGATCCAGCGGAAGGGTCATGAAGGACGTCAGGAGCGAGTCCCGGCCGAAAAGGGCCATGAACCAAGGCGATCCTGCAGCCACCACCGTGCGTCCGGGATGGTCGGGGTCGAAGATCCTGAGGGAGCCGAGGTCTGCCCTGCTTTGGGCCAACGCTTTATCGAAGGCCTTGTTGGCAAGTTCCGTTGTAGGAACCTTGCCATGCCACTCCTGAAGCCTTTCTTCAGGGACATCGTAGGGGCGTTGGTTCCCCCAAACCTGGGCGTCCGCCTCGGGACCGACACCGTCGATGCGGGGCGTGGCCGTCACCCCCGTGGACCAATGGCCTTGGGGTTCAAGAGTGATGTCGTAGCTGATGACATCCCCGTCAACCACGCCATGCGGAGCGTCAACGGCGACCAGGACATGCCGGTCCTGCCGCTGGGACTCAAGGACCAACGAACCGTCGCTGCCCCGGGTCAAATGCACACTCTCGTGGCGTGCCCGGCCCTCCTTCACTTCGAAGATGTCGGCAAAGTCGGCATTGACCGTGAGCGAAACCGTGGCGCGGGTGGGCTTGCTGGAAAAATTCCTGACCGTGATCTCTTCGCGCACTCCGCCGAACAGGCTCCGCCGGCGTTCAATCAGCAGATGGCTGTCCGCCAAGCCATCGGTGCGAGACGCTCGGCCGACGAAATCGGCGCGATAGGGCTCCGGGACAGGAGAACCCAAGGCCTCGATGGGGTGGCCGTTCACCTCCAACGCCCAGTTTGAAACGAACCGCGTGTCACGGAAGAACATCCCGTGCGGTCGCAGTTGGTCCATGTCTCCGTTGGCCGCAGACACGCAAAACGATGTTCCTGCCAACAGTGTCACGGCACCCGCGCCGGCCGAACCTGCGAGGTTCTCGGCATTCCAACCTGTCATCAATGGGCTCCAAAGCTAGGGACGGGGGAATGGGGCAGCTTGTTTCAGCGTATTCGCCACGTCTTCGGAAGTGAACCCTCCTGCAGATATGGGGGCTTTTGGCTGGACGCTCGCTCGGATATGTCGGGTTGGACCCGGGGTTTGGGGCACGTATGTGAGCGAGCGTTCGGGGTTTGGGGCACGTATGTGAGCGAGGGTCGGGAGGGTGAGGGGCGCGTAACACGAATGTGACGCTTGACACGTGTTAAGTGATGGATTTACGCTACCTAACACGTGTTAGGGAGGAATTGGACATGGCAGGAAGCAATGGGAAGCTGCGTGACATCTCCCGCAGGACAGCCCTTGGTGCCTTGGGTGCGGGAATTGTCGGAGCAACAGTGGCGTCGTGGCCACGGTTGACCGGAATGGACATCCCGGGCCGCGGCGACAATAGCCTCAGCATCGCCATCATGGGAACCGCAGCGGACGCAGCCGCCCGCCAGCGGGTCATTGATGCGTTCGCGAAGGTGCACCCGGAAATCAAGGTGAAGGTCCAGGCAATCCAGGCCGCGGACTGGAAGGACTTCTTCACCAAGATCCTCACCATGGTGGCAGCAGGAACGCCACCGGATGTGGTCTACGTGGCCACCGAAGGCGCCCAGCTCTTCGCCGAGAAACTGGCGCACCCTTTGGACGAGTACCTTCGGCGTGATGCCGCGGACATGAAGGAGTACTTCGCGGACGTCCACCCGAGCCTCGTTGAAGCGTTCATGTACAAGGGAAGTCTGTTCCAGCTTCCCATCGACTGGAACGCCGCCAACATGTACTACAACACCTCGGCCTTGCAACAAGCCGGACTCGAACGTCCCGCGGATAACTGGACCCAGGTGGACTTCCGGAACAACCTTGCTGCGATGCGGAAAGCGAGGCCGCAGGACTTCACTCCGTACTACTGGACCAACAGGCTCTTTGGCGGCGTGGTGCCCTGGCTCTATGCGAACGACACCAGCTTCCTCAAGGAATCGAAGTCCACTGGCGGCGAATGGCTCTGGGACAGCTTCTACGCGCAGGATCCTTCACGCGGACTGCGCTCCGGCGGCTACCAGTGGCTTGAACCCAATGCCGATGACCCGCGGGTGTACGAGTCGTTCGACTACCTCCGGGGCCTCGTCAAAGATGGCTTGGGCGTTCGTCCCGAGGAAGGCGGCGGAAATTCCCTCGTGGGGCTGTTCGCTTCCAACAGGATCGGCATGACCCCGGCCGGCGGCTACTGGGTGGAAGGCCTCCACGAAGCAGGAATGAAGGAAGACGGCTTCGACGTCCAGTTCTTCCCGCGCTGGCGCACCCAACGGCACCAGTTCGGTACCGCGGGCTACGCCATCATGAAGACCGCCAAGGACAAGGACGCGGCCTGGGAGTGGCTCAAGTTCGCTTCCAGCCTGGAAGCCATGCGCTTGGTCTTCCCGACGCCGAACACCACCCCCGCGCGCCGCTCCATGGTCAACGAGCAGCTGTATGCGGGACGCGGACCCAAACACTGGAAAGTCTTCTACGACACCCTCGACAAATTCCCCACCACAGGTCCCATTCCGGCACCGCCCCAGCAGGCCGCCGTCGAGACCGCATTGATGAAAAACGTATCCCTGGCCGTCAGCGGTGACGAGCGCCAGCTCAAGCAGGCCCTCGACTCCATGCAGCGCGACCTTGAGATCGCCTTGAGGAGGCAGGCATGAGCACGGCAACAACGGGCATGTCCACCAAACGCCGAAACGGCGCGGGGCCCAAACGCCGAAACGGCGCCGCGAAGAGCGAGGCAAGCGGAAGACGGCGTCAGCGCTGGCTGCCGTGGGCGTTCCTGGCCCCGACCATCCTGGGCATGGGCCTGTTCACGCTCGTGCCGATCGTCGCTTCGGTGGTCCTCGCGTTCTTTCGCTGGGACATCATTTCAGCGCCAAGCTTCGTCGGGTTCGACAACTTCGCCGAAGTGGTCCAGGACCCCACAGTGCGTGTCTCGTTCCTGAACACCATACTGTTCGTGGTGGTCGCAGTCGCGCTTCAGCTCGGCCTCGCGTTAGCACTGGCGATCATGGTGCAGGAGAAGCTCCCGGCCTGGCTCCGCGTCTTCTTCCGCAGCGCTTTCTTCTTCCCGCTGATCCTGTCCGCCGCGTCGGTGTCCATCTTCATGCGCTACCTGTTCAACGAACAATTCGGCGTAGTCAACTGGCTCTTGTCCTTCGTAGGCATCCCCGCCGTCCCGTGGCTGACGACGCCGGCCGGTTCTGCCGCCGTCGTGATCCTCGTGTACGTGTGGCAGAACTTCGGGTTCTCGTTCCTGCTGTTCATCGGCGGGCTGGCGTCCATCCCTACCGAAACGTACGAGGCCGCGTCGATCGACGGTGCCACGGGCTGGCGCAAACACCTCCACGTGACGTTGCCGCTCCTGAGCCCCACCACGCTAGTGGCATCCGTCATGGCAATCATCAACGCCCTGCAAGTGTTCGACCAGCCCTACGTCCTGACCCGCGGCGGCCCCGGCGACTCCACGCGCACCGCGGTGATGGTGATCTTCGAGTCCGCGTTCCAGCGCCTCGAATTCGGCCAGGCATCGGCGATCGGCGTCATCCTCACGCTGATCATCATGGCCATCACAGCCGCCCAGTTCCGGCTCAGCAAACGATTCGTCTTCTACCAGTAAGGCCCGCCATGACTACAACCTCAACCCAGCGCGCCGTCGTCGATCGCTTGGCTGCCCAACGTCCCGCGGCCCGCAAGAAGCGGAACTGGAGCATGGCGGGACGAATCGTGCTGCTCCTGATCGCGTCCGTCTTCATCCTCGGCCCTGTGTTGTGGACCCTGTCCACCTCGCTGCGGCCACCGGCGGAATCGTTCCAGCTGCCGCCGTCGTTCCTTCCGCTCAACCCCGATTTCTCGTCGTATGACCAGGTCTTCAAGCAGCTCAACATTATGTTGCTGGTCCTCAACAGTGCCCTCGTGACGGGACTGATCGCCGTCGGGCAGATGTTCACGGCGGCGCTCGCCGGCTACGCGTTCGCGAACCTCAAGTTCCGGGGCCGCGGGGCGCTGTTCTCGATTGTGCTGGCCACCATGATGGTCCCGGCGCAGGTGACGATCGTTCCGGTCTTCATGCTGATCCGCGGCATCGGTCTGTCCGACACGCTCCTTGCGCTGATCCTTCCGGCGATCCCGACGGCGTTCGGCACCTTCCTGATGCGCCAGTACTTCCTGGGGCTGCCAAGTGATTTGGGCGAGGCCGCCGCGATCGACGGAGCCTCGCCGTGGCGCACGTTCCGCTCGGTGTATGCGCCGCTGGCGATGCCGGGCATGGCGATCGTGGGCATCCTGGCCTTCAACTACCACTGGAACGAGTTCTTCCGCCCGCTCATCCTGACCATCTCCGAGCAGAACTTCACGCTCCCGCTGGGCCTGGTGTCGCTGCAGGGCAACCTCGGCACGGGCAGCATCTCCGTGGTCCTGGCAGGCGTGATCCTCTCCATGATTCCCGCCCTGGTGGTGTTCATGTTCGGCCAGCGCGCTCTGCGTGACGGACTCACCGCCGGCACCGGCAAATAGCCTCTACTTCCCTGAAAGGACCTCGATGACGGACGTCATATCTTCCGCCCCTGCTCTAGTCGCGGCGGCCACCCACCCGGACCCGGCTTTCCCGCGCTTCCACCCCCGGCCGGCGCAAGGCTGGATCAACGACCCCAACGGCGTCAGCTACATTAACGGCCGCTACCACGTGTTCTTCCAGTTCAACCCGGAATCGGCCCGGCACCACCGGATCCAGTGGGGCCACGTCAGCTCCCCGGACCTGGTTCATTGGGATGAGCACCCTGTCGCGCTGCGCCCGCAGGACGGCGGCCCGGATGAGTTCGGTTGCTGGACCGGTGTGGTGACCGACGACGGCGGTGTCCCCACCGCCGCGTACTCGGGCGTGCGGGGCGACGGTGGTCACTCGCAAGTGGTGATTTCCCGGGGTTCCGCGGACTTGGTGACTTGGGAACAGGATGGTCACATTGCAGCTTCCATGCCGGACGACGGCCTGGTCACGGCCGTGCGCGACCCCTTCATCTTCCACTTCAACGGCAAGCGCTACGCCGTGCAGGGCGCCGGGCTGGCCAATGGACATGCTGCTTTGCTGCTGTACACGGTGGAGGACATGTCCGACTGGAAGTACCAAGGCATTTGGCTGACCACCGAAAACCCCGTGGCAGCTACGCACACCCCGGCCGAGATCTGGGAGTGCCCGCAACTGGTTCGTGTGCCGTCTGACGGGGCCGAAACCTGGGTCATGATGTTCTCCCTCTGGCTCTCCGGCGATGATCACGAGCACGCCAACGGGGTGGGCCACCTGATCGGCTCGCTCGCTGAGGACCCGTCTACGGGGCTGCCCGTGTTCGTCCCGCGTTCCGGCGGCAGATCCGACCTTGGCCGGGACTTCTATGCCCCGCAGATTGCTCAGCTGGGTTCTGCGTCGGGGGCGGAGCCGCGTGCCCTGCTGTGGGGATGGGCCAACGAAGGCCCGGGCCGTGATGGCCGACGTGGCCGTTCGCAAGACGAGATCGACGCCGCAGGCTGGGCCGGCGTATTAACCCACCCGCGCTTCCTCTCGGTTGAGGACGGTGCATTGGTGGTGGCTCCTGCGCCGGAGGTCGAGGCATACCGGGGTGCTGTGCTTGCGAGCGGAGCTTCCGGGATGGTTCCCTTGCCGCCGTTTGCCGAGGCGGCTGTGAAGACTGGGGCTGGCGGTGGAGCCGGTGAGGTTCGGCTGGTCCTGGCCTCGGGCGTGGAACGGCAAGTCGTGTTTGCGGGGCCGCTGTCCGCCAGCGAGGAACTCCGCATCTTCGTGGATGCTTCCTTGGTAGAGGTGTATCGGAAGGGCTCCGTTGCCACAACCCTCCGCGCCTATCCTGCCTTGGGCGAGGAATGGATCCTTGAGCTTCCCGAAGGTGCGGCGGCGGACGTCTGGGAACTGAAGCTGCCGGAATAGGCGGCAGGCCGCCGTCGTGGTTTCCCCACTTTTGACCAATTTTGGCCGGTGTCGCAGTCCGAGATCCCTGTATTTCCGCGGATTCCGGGGCGGCGGCCCAGCCAAAAGCGGGGAGATTCAGCGGGCGGGCACGGGGCCTGTTGACTCGCGGACCACCAAGCGGCAGGGAACCATGGTTTCCAAGCCGGCATTGTCCTCCAAACCGGTGCCGTCGCCCGACGTCGGCCGGTGGGCCGGATCCTCAATCTGCCCCAGCAACATGCTCATCGCGGCCGCACCCATTTCCCGCAGGGGGAGCGCCATGGTGGTGAGCGCGGGGACCATGGTGGCCGCGATGCGGAACTCGTCGTCGTAACCCATGATCGACAGGTCGCGCGGTACGGTCAGCCCCAGCCGCGCCGCAGCCAGTGCGACGCCGATGGCGAGTCGATCGTTCGCGCACACAATCGCCGTCGGCCGCTCGGTGGCGGAGAGCAGTCCCATGGCGCCGTGGAAACCGTCGTTGATGTCCCAACCTGCCATGAACACGCGGTCCTCGCGAACGGGGATGGCGGCCTTGGCCATTGCTTCCCGATGCCCCCTGATGCGCAAGGGCACGGCCGGTGAGGTGGCGGCGCCGGCGAGGAACGCGATATCGCGATGGCCCAGCTGAAGCAAGTGCTCAGTGGCTTCGCGACCCCCGGAAACTTCGTCCGGGATCACGTGGTGCAGCCGTGGGGCGGGACTGTTGTCGAAGCAATTGGCGAGCACGGAGGGGATCCGCAACATGCCCTGGGGCACGTCGAGCGGCTTCAAACCGACCGTGACGTACATCAGCCCGTCCACTTGCCGGTCCAGCAGGGTCTCGACGGCGCTCTCGTCACGGGAGGCGTCGCGCTCGGTGTCCATGACCACGGTGACAAAGCCGTGGGCCCGCGCGACGTCGTCGGCGCCCCCGATGATGTTGCCGTCGAACGGGCTCACCACCACCTCGTCAGACACGATGCCGATCACGCGTGTTCGTTGGTTCCGCAGGCTCAGGGCGATGGGGTTGGGGGAGTAGTTGAGGTCCGCGGCGGCCTGCCGGATACGGTCCTGGCTTTCCTTGGCCACGTTGCCGTCTCCGCGGCCGTTGAGCACCAGCGACACCGCACTCCGCGAGACGCCGGCCCGTTTGGCGACGTCGAGTGCTGTGGCCTTGCGCTGCATGCGTGCTCCTCCGGCTGTGGTTCCGTTTCTTGCTGCATTCTACCTAACGCGTGTGAGGGGCGGCCCGCGCCCGTTCCCCAGCCCGACGCTCGCTCACATATATGGCCTTCCAGCCGAACGCTCGCTCACCTCAAGTGAGCGAGCGTTTGCCGAAAACACCCCAAAGGTGAGCGAGCGTTTGCCGAAAACACCCCAAATGTGAGCGAGCGTTTGGGGGCCCTGTGTGTCAGGAACCCTCGCTCAGATATAGGGCAAAAGACAGGAACGCTCGCTCAGATATACGCCCTTCGAGCCGAACCCTCGCTCAGATATACGCCCTTCGAGCCGAACGCCAAGCGGTATCGTTGGGCGTGCCGGGCAGAACCGGTGTTTCAGATCTATGGGGGTGGGTCCGATTTTTTCCTTGCGCCGAATGGCTACGATCGTCCTGACAGCTGCGGTGGCAGTGAGTCTCAACGCCTGCGTGTTCGACGTAACTGCGGCCGGACCCTTGGCCCCAGCCGGGACGTCCTCCGCCCCTCCGAGCTCCAAGCCATCCGCGGCACCAACTACAAGCAGTGGTACCCAAACGCGGGTCCAATCGTCGCAAGAGCTGCAGGCGTTGCTCGGCAACCTCCGCGCTCCCGACGGCGTGATGTCGCGGCTCATTGATGAGGCAGCAATTCAGGACATGCAGGATTCGATGGCAGTCGGGCCCGCCGACATGACCACAGATCCCGCCAATTGCCGGGACCTCCTGAAAGCAGGAGAGTTGCTCGACTACAGAATCCCGACGGCGGCCGCGGTGCTTGGCCCCCAGGCGAATATGTCCGTCATCATGGCGTCCTCCGACGATTCCGGCTATTTCTGGCAGGGCATATACAGCATCGGTAAAGTCCTCGGATATTGCACCGAGGTGACTATTAGCTCGGGGAATCAATCCGTGCACTCGTCCCTGACGCGGTTGAATATGGATCTTCATGGCTCGAAGTCGTTCGCCTACGTCACCACCATCACGGGTTCCGGGTCGCCGATCCATGTGCTGCGCATGGTCACCATGAGCGGAAACCTGTTCGTCACGGGCGTGCACCCGCTGCCGGATGCGCAGCCCACGGATGCCGTCATCCAGGAGCTCAGCAGCTACGTCAATGCGATCGTTGACCATGCCGGCGATCAACTGCCCACTATTCCTGCCACGAAACAGCCCACCCCGCCGCAAACAGGCAACTCGGCCTAGCACCGTCCCACCCGGCCTAGCGGCGCCCCACGTTACAGTGAAACCATGCCTCCATTCCCCACTCTCGACGAGCTCCTTGCCACAGCCAAAGTGGTCAGCCTGCCGATGCGGGTCAGGTTCCGGGGTATCACCGAGCGCGAGACCCTCTTGTTCCGCGGC
The DNA here is from genome assembly GCF_052115645.1 of Arthrobacter sp. 2MCAF14. Taxonomy (NCBI): domain Bacteria; kingdom Bacillati; phylum Actinomycetota; class Actinomycetes; order Micrococcales; family Micrococcaceae; genus Arthrobacter; species Arthrobacter sp. 2MCAF14. The sequence continues at coordinate 59,338 of NZ_JBFRHB010000015.1, forward strand.
CCGGCCGGATGGGGCGAGTTTTGTCCGTTCCCCGAGTACGGCGACGCCGAAGCTTCCCGCTGGCTCGCCGCCGCCGTCGAAGCCTCATGGCAAGGTTTTCCGCCGCAGCTAAGGGACACTATCCCCGTCAACGCCACCGTCCCCGCCGTACCTGCCGCCCGGGTGCCCGAGGTCCTGGAGCGCTTTGGCCGCGTGGACGCCGTCAAGGTCAAGGTTGCCGAGCACGGGCAGGAACTGGCCGACGACGTCGCGCGCGTCACCGCAGTCCGGGACGCCCTGCCGGACGCCGCGATCCGCGTGGACGCGAACGCAGGCTGGGACGTGCCGCAGGCGGTTGAGGCACTCGGGCGGCTCTCCGCCGTCGGGCTCGAATACGCCGAGCAGCCCGTGCCCCACATCGAGGGCCTCGCTGAAGTCCGCCGTCGGCTCGCGCAGCAGGGCACGCCTGTGCTCATCGCCGCCGACGAATCCGTGCGCAAGGAAGACGATCCCCTCAAGGTGGCCCGCGCGGGAGCGGCTGACCTGATCGTGGTCAAGGTGGCGCCGCTTGGGGGAGTGCGGCGCGCGCTGGACATCGTGGCGCAAGCCGGGCTTCCCGCCGTCGTAAGCTCGGCGCTGGACACCTCGGTGGGGATCCGCGCGGGCCTCGCGCTCGCCGCCGCGCTGCCGGAGCTGCCGTACGCGTGCGGGCTGGGGACCGTGCGGCTGTTCGCCTCGGACATCACGCGGGATCCGTTAGTGCCCGACGACGGCGCCATCCGCGTTCGCGAAGCCGTCGCCGACGAGGGGCTGCTGGAGCAGTATGCGGCCACCGCTGAACGTCGCGATTGGTGGTTGGACCGGCTCCGGCGCGTGCACGCACTCCTTAATGCATAGATTGCTGTGAAAAAGCTGGGAATTCACCGGAACTTTACCGGAGCGTCCTCTCGGATTCCGCTGGCGCTGTAAGGGTGGGGAAATCACTCAATCCCCGGAGGTATTTCCCATGTCTGAATCAACCAAGCGCAAGTTCGACTTGCTCCCCATGCTCGGCCATACCAAGGGCAAGCGCAGCCCCGTGACGTGCGCCCTGAAGTGCGACAACGCCTGTTCGGGCGAGGTTTGCAACACGAGCTCCAACGCCTACTTCCGCGACATCGCTTCCGCGGCTGTGTCCCGCCGCGCCGCCCTGGGCTTCGGCGCCGTCGGCGCGCTCGCCGTCGTGCTGGGCGGAAGCCTGCCTGGCAACGTTCCCGAAGGTGCCGGCCTGTCCGCGGCGGCAAAGACGGGCTTCGACAAGGCCAAGCTCAAGTTCACGCCGATCAAGCCTGTCGACTACACCGTTGACGCCTTCACCGTGCCGGATGGTTTCGCGTGGCAGCCGATCATCCGTTGGGGCGATCCACTCTTTGCCGACTCGCCGGCCTTCGAGCTGAAGGGCCAGACCGCGGCAGCGCAGGCCCGCCAGTTCGGCTACAACAACGACTACACGGACATCCTGCCCATCCCGGATTCCAAGGACCGCCGTGCCGTGCTCTTCACCAACCACGAGTACACCAACGAGAACATCATGTTCCCGGCCACTTTGGCGGCTGCGGAGGCGCGGGCGATCGGGCGTGCCGCGCACGGGCTCACGGTTGTTGAACTCGAGCGCAAGAACAAGAACAAGCCCTGGAACTACGTGAAGGGCGCGCCGCTCAATCGTCGGTTCCTGACCGACACGACGTATGAGCTCACCGGTCCCGCCGCAGGCATGGACCTCGTCAAGACCATCGACGATCCGTCCGGCCGGAAGATCAAGGGCACCCTGGGCAACTGCTCCGGCGGCACCACTCCCTGGGGGACCATCCTCTCCGGCGAGGAAAACTTCAACGGCTACTTCGTAGCTCCCGGCACCTCGGCGGGCGACAAGCGCTACGGCCTCTCGAACAAGCCAACGGCCCGCAAATGGGAACTTGATGAACCGCGTTTCAACACCAACAACGCCGGCTACGCCAACGAGGCCAGCCGCTTCGGATGGATCGTCGAGGTCGACCCGTTCGACCCCTCCTCCACACCCAAGAAGCACTCCGCGATGGGCCGCTTCAAGCACGAAGGTGCCAACGTGATCGTTGCCGCCTCCGGCCGTGTGGTGGCTTACATGGGCGACGACGAGCGCTTCGACTACCTCTACAAGTTCGTCTCCAAGGGCAAGTACATGGCCGGCGACTCGGCCGCGGCCCGCCGGAACAACATGAACCTTCTCTCCGAAGGCGACCTCTACGTCGCCAAGTTCACGGGTGACTCTCCCGCGGCTGAGATCGACGGCACCGGAAAGCTGCCCTCCGACGGCGCGTTCGACGGTTCCGGCGAGTGGCTTCCCTTGGTGGTCGACGGCGCCTCCGCCGTTCCGGGCATGTCCGTCCCCGAGGTCCTGGTCTACACCCGACTCGCCGCGGACAAGGTCGGCCCCACAAAGATGGACCGCTGCGAAGACGTCGAGCCGAACCTTGCGACCGGCAAGGTCTACGTCGTCTGTACCAACAACTCGGACCGCGGCAAGCCCGGCAAGGAAGGCGCCGCCGAGGTCAACCCGCGCGCGCTCAACCGGGACGGCCACATCGTCGAAATCACCGAAACCGGGGACCAGACGTCCACGCGCTTCAATTGGACCCTCCTGATGGTTTGTGGCGATCCGGCCAAGAACTCCTCCACATACTTCTCCGGTTTCCCGGCCGACAAGGTCTCGCCCATTTCCTGTCCGGACAACGTCGCTTTCGACTCGGCAGGCTACATGTGGATCGCCACTGACGGCGCGCCGTCGTCGATCGGGTATGCGGACGGGCTGTTCAAAGTCACCCTGACCGGCAGCGAACGCGGCAAGGTTGAACAGTTCCTCGCCGTACCGCGCGACGCCGAGACCTGTGGACCGATCGTGCACGACGACGAGCGGACCGTCTTCGTCGCCGTGCAGCACCCGGGCGAGGAAGGGACGTTCGACGCGCCCCATTCCTTCTTCCCGGATTACGTGGGCGCCGGAGCCGCCCCAGCCGCCGGCCAGGTCCGCGCCCCGCGCCCGTCGATCGTGCAGGTGTTCCGCAAGGACGGCTAGGGCTCTTCCCTGCCGCCCTGCCGCCGAGCCGCCCTGCCGCCCTGTCGCCCTGCCGCCGAGCCGCCGACGCTCGCTCACCTATGTGGGTCTTTCGGGAGACGCTCGCTCACCTATCTCTGCATAGGTGAGCGAGCGTTTGGGTTTGGGGGGCGATAGGTGAGCGAGCGTCGGGGATTGGGGGCCGATAGGTGAGCGAGCGTTTGGGATTTTGGCCCCATAGCTGAGCGAGCGTCGGGAGGGAGGCGCCGCTAATAGACTGGTGCGGTGACTTCGCAAGGCTCCCTGAGCTCCCTCGCCGCTGCCCGGATCGCCGTCAAGGCCCTGCTCGAATGCGGTGTGCGGCACGTGGTGGTCTCTCCCGGTTCGCGCTCGGCACCCATGGCGTACGCGCTGGCCGAGGCTGAAGCAGCCGGGAACGTCAGGCTCCTGGTGAGGATCGACGAACGCTCGGCCGGTTTCACGGCACTGGGCTTGGCCCTGTCGACGGGCGCTCCGGCGGCGGTCCTGACTACCTCGGGCACCGCCGTCGGGAATCTCTTGCCCGCGGTCATGGAGGCCAACCACGCCGCCGTGCCCCTCGTGGTCCTTTCGGCTGATCGCCCCGCCGAGCTCCACGGCACCGGCGCCAACCAAACCACCATCCAACTGGACCTCTTCGGCGAGCACGTTCGCTTCGCCGTCGACATCGCCGCTGGCAGCAACCCGCAGCGGGCCATCGAGACCGCCATCTACGCGGCAACCGGCGCCCTCGAGGACACGCCACCCGGGCCGGTGCAGCTCAACCTGGCGTTCCGCGAGCCGCTGGTTCCGGAACAAGGCGAGTCGCTGCCCGCGACCAAGGGCCACGGAGTTTTCCACTACGACTCCGGTCCCCAGCCACTGAGCATGCCCCTCGCTCCCGCCGAACTGACGGAGCGTCGCACGGTGGTTTTGGCGGGGCACGACGCCGGTCCGGTCGCCGAGGCGTTCGCCCGCGCCCACGGCCTTCCCCTGCTGGCCGAACCCTCGTCCAACGCGCGCTTCGGTCCCAACGCCGTCGGGCCGTATCGCCTCATGCTGGACAACTTCGGGCCCGGGTCCGCGCTGCCGATCGAGCGCGTGGTGGTCTTCGGACGGCCGACCCTGTCGAGGCCCGTCGCCGCCCTCCTGGCACGCAACGACCTCCCCGCGGGCATGTACGAGCCCGTTCCGGTGGCCTGGTACGAGCACGACCGGCGTCGCGAGGAGCGCTTTGACTCCCTGGCGGAGTTGGCCGGGTTCGCTGGCCGCGGCTCGGATGAGTGGCTCGACGCCTGGCTCCTGGCCGGTGCCGCGGCCCAACACGCGCTCGACGGCGTCCTCGAGGCAGAACGCGCAGCGAACGGGCCCGCCGTGGGAGCCACCGTCTGGAAACATGCGCGGGGGCAGCTGGTCCTGGGCTCTTCCAACGGCATCCGCGACGTCGATCTCGCAGGACAGCCCAGCCCCGAGCCCCTCGCCACGGTATTTGCGAATCGCGGTCTCGCCGGCATTGACGGCACGATCTCGACGGCCACGGGAATCGCCCTCGGCGCAGGCCGCGAAACCACCCTCCTCCTGGGCGACGTGACCTTCCTGCATGACGCGGGCGGCCTGTTCCTCGGAGCCGGAGAACCAGGACCGGACCTGCGCATCGTGGTCCTCAACGACGCCGGCGGGGGCATTTTCGGCCTCCTTGAGCATGGCAAGGTGGAGGACGACGGCGGCTACGGCACCGCCGTCGAGCGCCTCTTCGGCACCCCGCACAGCGTGGACATTTCAGCGCTCGCCACGGCATACGGCGTCGGCCACACTTTGGTGCGTACGACGGCGGAGCTCGCCGCCGTGCTTGCCGCGCCTTTGAAGGGGCGAAGCATCGTGGAAGTACGCACGGACCGTTCCGGACTGCGTCCCTTGCACGCACGCATCAAGGTTGCAGTAGCTGCGGCAGTGTCCCAGGTGCTGCTCGGGGCGTAGGCGGTCTGGGACGCGCAAACGGCTTGGAGAGGCGCAAACGGACTGGGGATACCCGGATACAAGTGTCGCCCGTCCGTAGTTGTGGTGCGCGTCGGGGAGAGCGTCCTCGGCAGTTGTCCACATACGGCAGAAAGTGCCTCGCGCAGCCCGTTGTTGGGCTGTGATCGTGGATGAATGAACACACTTCCGCGGTTGATTCTAGCGAAGGACCTGTCCAGGATCGGTCTGACTACCAGGGCATTGTCCGCGCAGGCCCGTTCAGGGAAGCTTGTCCGCATTCGTCATGGCGTATACGTGGAGGCGGTGCGCTGGAACGAGCTGCAGCCGTGGGAGCGGTACAGGCTCCGAGTCGAGGCCGCGGCAGAGACGTTTACTTCGCTCACCACGTTTTCGCACCACTCAGCCGCGGCAATTAGCGGGATGCCGGTCATCCTGCGGAAACAGCCGATCCACGCACTCACCGCATTCTCCGGCGGCGGTCGGTCCAGCGCAGGAGTCCGTCGGCACTATGTACCTGAACAAGCCCACAACAGTGAACAGTTGGAGGGGTTTCTCGTCACAGGCCGGATCCGTACTGTCCTCGATATCGCCGCGACGGTCCCCTTCGCGGAAGCCGTGGTGCCCATGGATTACGTCCTGAAATCCGACGCGGTTCGAGGCATTGATGGGGGCTATTCGCAGGCGGCGGTTCGGCGTATCAGGGCGGTGGTCGATTTCGCCGATCCGCAGTCCTGCTCGCCGGGGGAATCCTATAGCCGGGGGCTGATCCACGTTGCCGGCTTTGCCTCGCCAGTGCTGCAATACGAGGTCAGAAACGGTTCTGCCAGGATCGCCATTACGGATTTCTACTGGGAGGAGACCAGGGTTGCGGGCGAATTCGATGGCCGCGAGAAGTACCTCAAACCCGAGTATCTGCGTGGACGAACGCCGTCGGACGTGGTGTATGAGGAAAAGGTACGCGAAGACCGGATCCGGGCCACGGGCAGAAACGTGGCTCGGTGGGTCTGGGACGAACTCAACAGTCCGGGCCGACTGGAACGAATACTGCTCGACGCCGGAGTGCCGCTCCGTCGTCGCGCCTCTGGGGGACACCCAAATGTGTCCGTGACAAGCAAACGGGCCGGTGACACTCGGATATGAGTGTCACCGGCCCGTTTGCGCAGCGATTGCCCGTTTGCGAGTCGCGACGCAAGAGCAGGAACTACAGCACTCGGCTCAGGAATTCCTTGGTGCGGGCGTGCTGGGGGTTGGCGATGATTTCGCGGGGGTCGCCGGATTCCACCACCACACCTCCGTCCATGAAGGTCAGGCGGTCGCCGACTTCGCGGGCAAAGCCGATCTCGTGGGTCACCACGATCATGGTCATGCCGGACTTTGCCAGATCCTTCATCACGTTGAGCACGTCGCCCACGAGTTCGGGGTCAAGTGCGGAGGTGGGCTCGTCGAAGAGCATCAATTCGGGTTCCATGGCCAGGGCCCTGGCAATCGCGACACGCTGTTGCTGGCCACCGGAAAGCTGTGCCGGGTAGTGGTTGGCTCGATCGGCCAGGCCCACTCGGTCCAACAATTCAAGGGCGGCCTTCTTGGCATCGCTCTTGGATTTGCCCTTGACCTGCACGGGCGCTTCCATCACGTTGTACAGGGCGGTCTTGTGCGGGAACAGGTTGAAGCGTTGGAAGACCATGCCGATTTCCCGGCGCTGCGCGGCGATTTCTTTGACCTTCAGGTCGTGGAGGCGCCCGTTGACTTCGCGGTAGCCGATGAGTTGGTCACCGACCGAAATGCGGCCGGCGCTGATGGTTTCCAGCAGGTTCACGCAGCGGAGCATCGTGGACTTGCCCGAACCGGACGGGCCGATGACAACGGACACTTCGCCCTGGTTGACCGTCAGGTCGATGCCGCGGAGCACGTGGTGGGGACCGAAGTACTTGTGGAGGCCTTCGATCCGCACCAGCGGTTTCTGGGTGGTGATGGTCATTTTGCCTCATCCTCCGGGAAGTCCATCTTCAAGGACGGCTCTGCTTCGGCACTCGGTGCCACGGCTGCGGCAGCCTTGGCGGCTGCGGGGTTGATGAGGGCCGGAGCCTGGTTTGTGTCCACGCCCTTGCCGTAATACTTCTCGATGTAGTGCTGACCCACCATGAGAAGACTGGTGACCAGGAGGTACCAGAAGGCGGCAATGATCAGGAGCGGGATCGGGAGGTAGATCCGGTTGGCCAGGGCGTTGGTCGCGAAGGTCAGGTCCAGGGTGAACGGCACGGCCAGGACCAAGGAGGTGGTCTTAAGCATGCCGATGGTCTCATTGCCCGTAGGCGGGACGATGATACGCATGGCCTGCGGCAGCACGATCCGCCACATGATCTTGCCCTTGCCCATGCCCAGGGCTTCGGCTGCCTCCGTCTGGCCTTTGTCCACGGACTTCAGTCCGGCCCGGAAGATCTCTGCAAGATACGCGGATTCGTTCAGGCCCAAGCCGAGGATGGCCGGGATGAGGCCGTGGGTGGGGTCCGAGAGCACGTAGGTCACGAGTTGAGGGCCAAAAGGAATCCCGAGGGAAATCGTCGGATAGAGAACCGTGACCAGTCCCCAGAAGAGCAGCTGTGTGTAGACAGGTGTGCCGCGGAAAAACCAGACCCAGAGCCAGCTTGTGTAGCGCAGGACGGGGTTGTCGGACTGGCGCATCACGGCCAGCAGGATGGCCAAGACAATCGCCAGAACCATTGCAGCGACGGTCAGAAGCAGGGTCCAGCCCACGCCCTGGACGACCTTGACGTCCAGGATGTAGGTCCCGACCACGTCCCAGCGGAAATTGGGGTTCGTGATCGCGCTCTGAATCATAAGGATCACGGCGCCAACGATGATGATCGCGCTGATCCAACGGCCAGGATGCCTTACCGGCACCGCGTCGTTCAGCACGGGCGCGGCGTGGCCTGGTTGATGATGATCCATCTGTGCACCTGATTTGTTATCGGTGGCGGGAATACTCAAGACTTGACCGCCGGGTTGACCTCGGACTTGGTGATGGCGCCTTCGGCGTTGCCCCAGCCAGTGAGGATCTTCTTGTAGGAACCGTCAGACATGAGCTTGGTCAGCGTCTTCTGGATGACATCGGCGAGGGCGGTGTCCGACTTGGCAACAGCGATGCCCTGGGGAGCAGCGTCGTACACATCGCCGAGCTTCTCAAGCTGTCCGTTGGTCTGCGTCAACGCGTAACCAATGATGGGGGAGTCGGCTGCCATGGCGTCGATGCTGCCGTTGACGAGCCGGGTGGTGACGTCGGTCTGGTTCTTGAGGGTCACGATGTTGATCGGCTGCTTGCCGTCAGCTGCGCACTTCTTGTTGCGGCCCGAGAGATCCGGGTCTTCCTGGACGGTACCGGTCTGCACGCCGATGGACTTGCCGCAGACGTCATCCAGGGAGAACTTCTTCGGGTTGCCCTTCTGCACGGCCCAAGCGGTGCCGGCGTTGAAGTAGCTGACCATGTTGACGGCGCCGAGACGCTCAGGGTTGATGGTGAAGGACGAGATGCCCAGATCGTACTTGGGGCCCAGGGCGGGGAGGATGCCCGTGAATTCGGCGGTCTGCACCTGGACCTTCAGGCCGAGGGTGGCGCCGATCGCCTTGGCGATGTCGACGTCGTAACCGACCGGGGTCTGGCCGTCGGTTCCGAGGAATTCCGCAGGAGCGTAGGTCGTGTCCGAGCCAACGGTCAGCGTGCCCTTGGACTTGATGGCCGCGGGGACCAGTGCAGCCAGGGTGTCGTCCTTGGTGATGGTGCTGGGGTCAAAGCTTGCATTGGCACTGCCGGAAGGCGAGGCGGCACTCGACGGGCCTGCCTCTGAGGCGTTGGTGCAGGCAGTCAGTGCCAAGGCGCCGATTGCGATGATGGTTGCAGCCTTGAGCGTCGAACTGACCGGAAGCGAACGGAATTTCTGCATTTTCTTACCTTTTGTTGCAGTGGATGCGAAACTAATCGGTTCATAGTGTAGCGCCGAACATGAGATGTGCGTCACAGAAAACTAAGTTTTACTATTGGATAACCTACCAAGCAAAAAATCAAGCCCCCCAACGTGGCTATTGTCTCGCACCCCAGACAGTTGGGAGGGTAGGTTTCGAACGGAATCCTTGGGTTTGGGGGCTTAGTTGCTAATCCCCAGCGACTCGAGCATCGGCCGGAATTTGGCCCAGGTCTCGGCCAGCTCGGCGTCGGGAACCGAGCCTTCAACGATCCCACAGCCCGCATAGAGGCGCACGGTGGTGGGACTTTCGATGATCGCGCCGCGCAGTGCGATGCCCCACTCGCCGTTGCCTGCGGCGTCGAGCCACCCGACCGGTCCGGCGTAGGGCCCCCGATCCATGTGCTCAAGCTCCCGGATCAGTTCCCCGGCAATCAAAGTAGGTGTGCCACACACTGCGGCTGTGGGGTGGAGCGCGTTGATCAGGGCCAGGCATGTAGGGACATGTCCCTCAATATCGGCGAGCTCGGCCTTCACGTCCGATGCCAGGTGCCACACATTGGGCAGTTCCAGGATGAATGGTTCGCTGTGGGCGTTCATGGCCTCGGAAAAGGGCGCGAGCTGCGTGGTGAGCGATTGGATGGCGATCTCGTGCTCGTGCCGTTGTTTCTCGGAACCGGCCAGCACGCGTTCGGCGTATTCCATGGGGGAGCCGTCCATTCCCTCGGCGTCGCGACGGTCCAGCGTGCCGGCCAGGACCCGCGCTTGTGCAGTGCGGCCCTCCACCTGGATGAGCATTTCCGGCGTCGCTCCCACCAAGCCGTCGACGCCGTATGTCCAGCATTCGCGGTAACGGCTGGCCAGCTGCCGCAGGACGTTGGCGGCGTTGACGCCGTCGGGCAGTGTCGCCACGACGTCGCGCGCCAGGACCAGCTTCTCCAGCTTTCCGGTCCGGATTTCCGCGACGCCGTCGGCCACAGCCTGTTTCCAGGCGGTTTCGCTCAGCGAGCCGCTCTCCAGCGTCACCTTCCCGTCACCCAACTGGCTCGCATTTGTTGTCGTTATGGGCCTTCTAAACGACAACAACTGCGAGTTAGTTGGGTGCCCGACGGCGGAGCCTCCCGCCGCCGTTAGCTCACCGACGCCGGGGCTAAGCCAGTCCGCCAGGGCGGCGAGGGCGCCCGCCTCGGTGAGTGCGACGTCGTCGAGCGTCAACTGGGTGAGCCATGACTGCCCGTCCCGGATCCCGACAACAATTTCCGGAAGGATCAAGCGGGACTCAAAGTCGGACGTCTTGGAGAAGGCAAAGGAGCCAAAGGCGACAGGGCCGGTGCCGGGGATCTCGAGGGGATCCGTGACGTCGGCCTCGATGACGAGGTGGCGCCACCAGATGTCGGCCTCGAGAAAGCGATCGGGTCCGGAAGCGGTGAATCGCGTGAGTTCGCCGAAGCCCACCAAGCCGTTCTCGCGGCGGGACCAGCACAGGACGTCGTCCCGGACCAGAAATGACGGCAGTCCCCCGGAGGATGAGTCAACATCGAGGGGGACTGTCAAGGTCTTCAAAATGCTGGTGCGGAGCGTACTCGTCATGATGGAACAACATTACTCCCGCGGGCAACGGTAGCCGTGCTGGCCGGAACAGGAACCCGGAGCGCGAACCCTGCCCGTACCGGAGCGCCCCGAAAGTTCTTCCCATATTTGTCTGAGACAATTGCAGGGTGAACCGAGCATCCTTGGAAAAGCGTCCGGACGAAGTTGCGACGATGTTTGACGATGTCGCCCCCAAATACGACGTCGTCAACGATGTCCTGTCAATGGGGCAGACCCGGCGTTGGCGCCGCGTCGTCGTGGATGCGATGGATGTTCGGGTAGGCCAAAAGGTCCTGGATCTGGCTGCCGGTACCGGCACATCCAGCGAACCGTACGCCGACGCCGGAGTGGACGTTGTGGCCTGCGACTTCTCGCTCGGGATGCTGAAGGTCGGCAAGCGCCGCCGCCCCGACATCAATTTCGTTGCCGGGGACGCCACCAAGCTGCCCTTCGCCGACAACTCCTTCGACGCGTGCACCATTTCCTTCGGCCTGCGCAACGTCAACGAACCACACAAGGCCCTCGCGGAGATGTTCCGCGTCACCAAGCCGGGCGGACGCCTGGTTATCGCCGAATTCTCGGCCCCCGTGGTCCCCCTCTGGCGGACCATGTACACCGAATACCTCATGCGTGCACTGCCCGCCATCGCCACCAAGGTCTCCTCCAACCCGGACGCCTACGTGTACCTCGCCGAGTCCATCCGCGCCTGGCCGGACCAGGACCACCTGGCCGCGTGGCTGCAGGAAGCCGGTTGGACCGACGTCAATTACCGCAACCTGAGCGGCGGCATCGTCGCGGTGCACCGCGCCCAGAAGCCCGGTGCCGAACACCGGGAAAGCGTTCCGGTGGCCAAGCTGCGCCGCCAGATCAAGCCGCGCCGCCAAGCCGGCGATCAGTCCCGCTAACCGGCCTATTAACAAGGACGCTGTGAACGTACTGATAGTCGGCGCAGGGCCAGCCGGGTCCACCGCCGCGTACTACCTTGCCCAGGCGGGCATTTCCGTGACGGTCCTGGAAAAGACCGCTTTCCCGCGTGAGAAGGTCTGCGGCGACGGCCTCACTCCCCGCGCGGTCCGCGAAATCCAGAAGCTCGGCCTCCCGCACGCCGAAGACGAGGGGTGGCGCCGGAACAAAGGGCTCAGGCTCATCGCCGGCGGCCGCACCATTGAATTGCCGTGGCCCGAGGTCGCCGATTTTCCCACGTACGGACTCATCCGTACGCGCCTCGGGTTCGACGAGGAGCTGGCCCGGCACGCCCAGTCGGCGGGCGCCGTCGTGCTTGAACGTCACAGCGTTACCGAAGCACTGCGCAACGACGCCGGGCGAGTGATCGGCGCCCGCGCCGCCCTGCTCGACGAGTCCGGACGCAAGACGGGCGAAACGCGCGACTTCCATGCCGACGTCGTGCTCGCCGCAGACGGCAACTCCACCCGCACCGCCGTTTCGCTCGGCATGCACAAGCGCGATGACCGCCCGCTCGGCGTCGCCGTCCGCACCTACTTCACCTCGCCGCGCCACGACGACGATTGGATGGAAGGCTGGCTCGAGCTCCCTGGCAAATCAGGCAAGCCGCTGCCCGGTTACGGCTGGGTTTTCGGCGTTGGAGATGGCACTTCCAACGTTGGCCTCGGGATCCTGAACTCCTCCAAGGAATTCGGCAAGCTCGACTACAAGCAGGCCCTGCGCGAATGGACCGCCGGCATGCCGTCCGAGTGGGGCTTCACACCCGAAAACCAAGTGGGCGAGATCCGCGGGGCCGCCCTGCCCATGGGCTTCAACCGCACCCCGCACTACTCGCCGGGGCTCATGCTCCTGGGCGACGCCGGCGGCATGGTTTCCCCGTTCAACGGCGAGGGCATTTCCTACGCCATGGAGTCCGCCCGCTTTGCGGCCGAGTTCATTATCGACGCCAGCTCGCGTTCGCGTTCAGCCGGGTGGACCGTCGACGACGCCGACGCGCACCTTTCGCGGTACGCGGACTACGTGCGGGACCAATGGGGTTCACACTTCACCCTGGGCCGGGTCTTTGCTGCCCTCATCGGTAAGCCCGCCGTCATGAAACTCGCGCTACGGACGGGCATGCCCATTCCGGTGCTGATGCGCTTCGTGGTGCGGATGCTCGCCAACCTCACGGATGCGTCCGCCAAGGGTTTCGAGGACCGCGCCATCCGCGTCCTTGAGATGCTGGTTCCGGCCACGTCCAACACCACATCCACCGCCGCTTCCACCCGCGTCGGCACCGAATCAACGCTTTCCTCCGCGAAAAGTTAGGGTTAACCCGTGACTCACTCTGCCGAACACAGTTGGACGCATGCCGGGCACGGCTTGCCGGACGCTGTCGAACCCGCTCCCACCACTACCGCGATCGCCACTGGCCTGCAGCTTCCTGCCGGTTTTGCGGCTATCGCCAAGGACGTGGAGTTGGGTCCTGCCATCACTACGAACCTTGCCCGCGTGGAAAAGAAGCTCCGCGAAGCAATTGCCAACTCGGATCCCTTGGCTGACGCAACGTCGCGTCACTTGGTGGAAGCCGGCGGCAAGCGCATCCGCCCGTTGTTGACCCTCCTGTGCGCCCACCTCGGCGACGCGTCCCGTCCGGAAGTGGTCCAGGCCGCCGTCGTGGTTGAACTGACCCACCTGGCCACCCTCTATCACGACGACGTGATGGACTCGGCGCCCTACCGCCGCGGCGCCCCCACGGCCCACGAAGTCTGGGGCAACTCGGTGGCCATCCTCACGGGCGACCTGATCTTTGCCCGCGCCTCGATCCTGGTGTCCGAACTCGGGTCGCGTGCCTTGGGAATCCAGGCCCGCACCTTCGAACGTCTGTGCCTCGGGCAGCTGCACGAAACCGTGGGCCCGCGTGAAGGCGAGGACGCCGTGGAGCACTACCTCTCCGTCATCGCCGACAAGACCGGCTCCTTGGTTGCGGCCTCGGGCCAGCTCGGTGCAATCTTCGCCGGTGCCGACGAGGCCTTCGAAGACGTGCTGGTGGAGTACGGCGAGAAGGTTGGCGTGGCCTTCCAACTGGCCGACGACGTCATTGACGTCACCGGCGTCAAGGTCAAGTCCGGCAAATCCCCGGGTACTGACCTCCGCGAAGGCGTTCCCACGCTGCCCGTCCTCCTGCTCCGGAAGGCTGCCGACAATGGTGACCGCTCCGCCGTCGAACTCTTGAAGCTGGTCGATGGCGATTTGTCCTCCGATGAGGCCCTGGCCTTGGCCGTCGCGGGGCTCCGCGAGCATCCCGTCACCGCCGAATCCTGGGTGATTGCCCGCCAGTGGTCCGCCGAAGCCATTGAAGCCTTGAAGCCGTTGCCCGAAGGCGTGGTCAAGGAGTCGCTCACGAACTTCGCCCACGCCGTTGTGGAGCGCGCCAGCTAGTTTGGTGGCCCCGCAGACCCAACTAGCTAACAGTTGTTGTCGTTTTGAGTCGTCATAACGACAACAACTGCGAGCTACTTGGGCGGAGTGGGCTTAAATGCAATGGCCCCGGTTCCTTGCAACGCTACGAGTCACGCGCTGCAACGAACCGGGACCATAATCTCCGTTCGCATCAGACTCACCGGAGGCATTTAGTGAATCCGGTTACAGCATATGACAACTTTGTCACGGGTGCAACTTTCCCGGTCAAAGGGTTTTTTGGAGTTTGTTGGGAAATTCGCGTCGTAAATTCCCCACCTTTGACGGACCTCTGAACCAGGGAGGCCAGGATTCTCGGGGTCGGAATCACGGGAGCTCGCTCAAAACCGGGGAGTCTCGGCGCCGGTCAGTTGTCCACATAGGGAAACTCTGGCCTTTCAGCGCCAACACCGCACTGTTGAAGTTGGTTTATGGACCTCGTTGGCTTCCTGAAATACGCGGGCTCCGCTGCGAGAACCTCCACCGTGAAGCAGGCCGGCTTCTCCGACCGTGCCATCCGAACAGCGGTTGCTGGAGGCGAGATCGTGCGGCGACGCTGGGGTGTGCTGGCCTTGCCCGTCGCCCAGGAGGACCTCGTCGCAGCCCTCAGTGCAAACGGCCTGCTCACCTGCGCATCCGGGGCCCGGCACCATGGCATCTGGGTTTTGCATGAACCCCGGACCCTCCATTTGCTGTGCAGGCGCGGCAACGCCCGGGATTTCGTGGTCCACCGTGAGTCAGTCGTGGAGACCCGGCAGATCCGTCCCGTGGCGAGCCTGACAGACACGCTGCTGCATTCCCTCCGCTGCCTGCCTGATATTGAGGCGGCCATCATGGCGGAAAGTGCCCTCCTCCAAGGCCGGACCAATCTTGATTACCTCCGGGAGAGGCTACCGGGCAACCGGAACGGGGCGGCCCGGAAGGTGCTCACACTGGTCGACGGTTGGCAGACTCTCCGATCGAGGTCGTGGCGCGGATACTTTTCCGGCAGGCAGGAATCCACACCGAGACGCAGGTCGAATTGCCCGGAATCGGCATTGTGGACTTCTTGCTAGAGGGAAAGCTGATCGTCGAGGTCGACGGCGAGAGCCACTTGCAGCCTCGGCAGGTCAAACTCCCCGGTTTTGGACAGGTCAGGCCATACAGAGAGAAGGACAGCCCCGGAAGCTTGGGGTTCGGGAGGAAGTCTCAGCCCAAAGGTGGGGAGAAAGCTCCGGAAGCTTGGGGTTCGGGAGGAAGTCTCAGCCCAAAGGTGGGGAGAAAGCTCCGGAAGCCCCCCAAAAAACCCTCAGTCTTCTTCGTCGCTGAAAGCCCAGTCGAACATGTCGAACACGAACTCGGAGAACGTGCCTTCTTCGGATTTCCACTGGCCGCGGGCGTTGTTGCGGCGCCACACGATCGGATCCGGGACGCCGAGGTCGCCTACCCGGAAGCCCCAGGTGAACTGCTCTTCTTCGTCCTCGAGGAACATGAGGAAGCCTTCGTCGTCCACTTCGAGCTCTTCGGGGTCCCAGAAGTAGTGGTAGGCCTCCATGAGGTCCTCGCAGCCACCGAGGGCGAGGTAGAACTCGCGCAGCACCATGGGAATGGTGAACGTGTGGGCGGACAGGGCCTCGTCCACCTCAGCGGCGGACAGCCCATCTTCTTCCTGCCATTCGTCCTCGAGATACTTCGGTACAAGCGCGCGGAACTTCTCGAGGAACATGTCAGTCATGCTCCCATCCTAGCTAATCGCGGCCACGTGATTCGGCGCCCGGGGAGACCCCGGCGCGGTGCCATCCCCGGACCGCCAAAGGCACCCGCCAACCCCAACGCCAAGCCACCACCCGGAAGGCGAAAACCCAGGCGGCAATGACCCCGGCCGTCACACCGTTGAAGGCTCCGATGTTCCAGAGCAGTGCGGTCAGGGCGGCTCCCGTGAAGGCTGGCAGGGCGTAGAGATCCCGGGCATTGAAGAGGGTGGGAATTTCGTTGGCCGTGATGTCGCGGAGCAAACCGCCGCCCACGGCCGTGGTGACTCCCAGGAGGATTGCAGCCACCGGATTCATCCCGGCGGCCAGTGCTTTAAGCGTCCCGGTGATGCAGAACAAAGCCAGCCCGCCGGCGTCGAACAGGGTCAAGAGGGACGTGAAGCGCTGGATGCTCGAAAACAGGAAGTACACCAACACTGCGGCCAACACGGGCGGCAGCAGATAGACCGGGTTGGTGAAGGCCGCGGGCGGGCCGGCGTTGATGACGATGTCGCGGATGACACCGCCGCCCAGGGAAACCAGCGAAGCCAACAGCAGAGAGCCGATGATGTCGAACTGCTTCTTGGCCGCGAGCAAGGATCCGGACACGGCGAAAAAGAAGACGCCGGCCAGATCCAGCCATACCAGCGCAAGGTCAAAAGTGAACAAATGCAGCTCCATTCTTCGTTCACAGACGGGCGATCATGCTCGCCCAACGTTACGCTTGCACGCATGAACAGCCCTGTCTTAATCGCGTGCGCCCACGGAACCCGGAACGTCGAAGGGCAAGCCGCGATCCGCCAGGTCATGGCCGAGATTGAGGCGCTCCGGCCCGGCCTGACCGTTGTCGAGGCCTACGTGGACGTCCAGGAGCCCGAGTTGGGCGGCGTGGTGGCCGGCCTCCCGGAAGGCACGCCCGCCGTCGTCGTTCCTTTGTTGCTCAGTACCGGCTACCACGTCAAAGTGGACATCCCCAAGGCGATCAAGTCCCGCCCGGAGGTGTCCGCGGCGCCGCCGCTGGGGCCGGATCCGCGGCTCGCAGAGTTGCTCGCCGCACGGTTGCGCGACTCGGGCCTGGGCGACGACGACGGCGTCCTGCTCGCCGCCGCGGGCTCATCGCTGCCGGACGGTTCCGTCGATTCGGAAGAGCAGGCGCGCCAGCTCGCCGAGCTGCTTCCCAACAAGGTGCGCGTCGCCTATGGCGCCAGTGCCGAACCGAACGTCCCCGACGGCGTCGCGGCCTTGCGCTCTGAAGTCACCGGAGACGGTGGCCGGGTGGTGGTGTCCTCGTATCTGCTGGCCACGGGCTACTTCCACGACCAGCTGTCCAAGGCCGGGGCCGACGTCGTGACGGCACCGCTGCTGCCTTCTCCGGTGCTCGCGAAGATCGCCCTGGAACGCTACGACGCAGTGGTTGCCGCGAGCGCCTAAGCGGGATTTTCGAATGCACAGCGCGGCCAGGTGAACAAGGCCCGACGGCGGTTCGTGACGAAATATTTCCCTAGGTGACTCTTCGTTTCTGCGTCGTTGTTGGAGAAATCTGGCCAGCCCTACAGTCGATGCATGACTGATACAGCTCTAGCCGGAGCGTCTGCGGACGAGGCTGCCCCCACGCGCCCGGCCCGCACCGCCCGTCCTGCCGCGAAACCCCACGGCCAGTGGAAAGTCGACGGCACCGCGCCGCTCAACGCCAACGAAACCTGGAAGCAGGAAGACAACGGGCTCAACGTCCGCGAGCGTATCGAGTCTGTCTACTCCAAGCACGGCTTCGACTCGATCGACGGCACGGACCTGCACGGCCGCTTCCGCTGGTGGGGCCTGTACACCCAGCGCAAGCCCGGTATCGACGGCGGCAAGACCGCCACGCTTGAGCCGCACGAGCTTGAGGACAAGTACTTCATGCTCCGCGTGAGGATCGACGGCGGTGCGCTCACCACCGAGCAGCTGCGCGTCATCGGCCAGATCTCCGTGGACTTCGCCCGTGGCAGCGCCGACCTGACCGACCGCCAGAACATCCAGCTGCACTGGATCCGCGTGGAGGACGTGCCGGAAATCTGGCGCCGCCTCGAATCCGTCGGCCTGTCCACCACCGAGGCTTGCGGCGACGTCCCGCGTGTCATCCTTGGCTCCCCGGTTGCCGGCATCGCCAAGGACGAGATCATCGACCCCACGCCGCTGATCCACGAACTCGCGGAGCGCTTCATCGGCGACCCCGAGCTCGCCAACCTGCCGCGCAAATACAAGACCGCCATCACCGGCCACCCCTCGCAGGACGTTGTCCACGAGATCAACGACTTCGGCCTGGTCGGCATGGTCCACCCCGAACTCGGCGTCGGCTACGACCTCTGGGTAGGCGGCGCGCTTTCCACCAATCCGATGCTCGCCAAGCGGCTCGGTGCGTTCGTGAAGCCCGAGGAAGCCGCAGAAGTATGGCTCGGCGTCACCAGCATCTTCCGCGACTACGGTTACCGCCGCATGCGGACCAAGGCACGCCTGAAGTTCCTCCTGGCGGATTGGGGTCCCGAGAAGTTCCGCCAGATCCTTGAAGACGAATACCTCGGCTTCAAGCTCGCCGACGGCCCCGCAGCCCCCAAGCCTTCAACACCCGGCGACCACGTCGGCATCCACGAGCAGAAGGACGGCAAGTTCTTCATCGGTGCCACGCCCTTGGCCGGTCGCCTTTCGGGCAGCCAGCTCGTGAAGCTGGCTGACACCCTCGAAGCCCGCGGCTCGTTCCGCCTGCGCACTACCCCGCACCAGAAGATTGTTGTGCTCGACGTCGCCAAAGAGCAGGTGGAACCGCTCGTCGCCGATCTGGACACCTTGGGCCTATCCGCCCGCCCGTCCGTGTTCCGCCGCGGCACCATCGCCTGCACCGGCATCGAATTCTGCAAGCTCGCCATCGTGGAAACCAAGGTCACGGCAGCCACCGCCGTCGCCGAACTGGAACGCCGCCTGGCCGATCTCGCGGGCAGCGGCCAGTTGCCCCAGGCACTGTCCCTGCACATCAACGGCTGCCCCAACTCCTGCGCCCGCATCCAGACCGCGGACATCGGGCTCAAGGGCATGATGCTGCCAACGCCCGACGGCGACCCCACCCCGGGTTTCCAGGTCCACTTGGGCGGCGGGCTGGCTTCGTCCGACCGCGAAGAAGCTGGCCTCGGACGCACCGTGCGCGGCCTCAAGGTTTACGTCGAGGACTTGCCCGATTACGTAGAGCGGGTAGTCCGGAAGTTCGTGGCCGACCGCACCGAAGGCCAGACCTTCGCCGAATGGGCACACTCCGCAGATGAAGGAGATCTCCAGTGACCACCACAACCGAGCTCCGCTCCCACGACGAACTCAAGGCCCTCGCCGAAGCCGGTGCCGCAGAGCTCGGCTGGAACGCGCCCGCCCGCGACGTCATCGCCTGGGTGGCCCGCAACTTCGAACTGCCCGCCGTCGCCGTCGCCTGCTCCATGGCCGACGCCGTGCTGCCGGCCCTCGTCGCGGACCAGTTTCCCGGCGTCGACGTCCTCTTCCTGGAGACCGGCTACCACTTCCCGGAAACCCACGCCACACGCGACGAGGTCGCCGCGAACCTGCGCGTGAACATCGTGGACGTGCTCCCGGAAAACACCGTGGAGCAGCAGGACCGGCTTCTCGGCAAGGATCTGTTTGCCCGCGACGCCGCCCAGTGCTGCGCGCTCCGCAAGGTCCAGCCGCTGCGCCGGACCCTCGCCGGCTACGAAGTCTGGTTCACCGGAGTCCGCCGCGACGAGGCCCCCACCCGGACCAACACCCCGCTGATCACGTGGGACGAGACCAACGGCCTGGTCAAGGTCAACCCTATGGCCGACTGGAGCTTTGACCAGCTGGTCCAGTACTCCGAAGACAACATCCTTCCCGTCAACCCCCTCCTGAGCCAGGGCTACCCGTCCATCGGATGCCAGCCCTGCACCCGCAAAGTGGCCCCGGGAGCGGACCCCCGCTCCGGCCGCTGGGCAGGAACCGACAAGACAGAATGCGGACTACACGTATGAGCATTTACCAGACTTCCGTGGCCGTCGACCCCGAAGCCGCCCCCGCCCCTTCGCGGGACGGCGATGCTGCAAGCAGCATCGCGTCCCGCTCCGACAGGCCCGATGCCACTCCCTGGGCGGCATCGGGGCCGACGGCGGGGGCGGCAGTCGGCGTCGAACCCCGCGCACGCCTGTCCAGCCTGGACACGTTGGAGTCCGAGGCAATCCATATCATCCGCGAGGTTGTTGCCGAGTTCGAGAAGCCTGCGCTGCTGTTCTCCGGTGGCAAGGACTCCGTGGTGATGCTGCACCTGGCCACGAAGGCGTTCTGGCCGGGCAAGGTTCCGTTCCCGGTGCTGCACGTGGACACCGGCCACAACTTCCCCGAGGTCATCGATTTCCGTGACCGCACGGTGGAACGCCTGGGCCTCAAGCTCGTGGTTGGCTCCGTCCAGGAGTTCATCGACCGCGGCGAACTTGCCGAGCGTGCTGACGGTACCCGCAACCCGCTGCAGACCGTGCCGCTGCTGGATGCAATCCAGCGCAACAAGTTCGACGCCGTCTTCGGCGGCGGGCGTCGCGACGAGGACAAGGCCCGTGCCAAGGAACGCATCCTGAGCTTGCGCGACGAATTCGGCCAGTGGGATCCCCGCAACCAGCGCCCCGAATTGTGGAACCTGTACAACGGCCGCCACACCGTGGGCCAACACGTCCGCGCGTTCCCCATCAGCAACTGGACCGAGCTGGACGTCTGGCGTTACATCGAACGCGAAGGCATTGAGCTGCCCGGCCTGTACTACGCCCACGAGCGCGAGGTTTACGAACGCGATGGCATGTGGCGTGCGGTCGGCGAGGTCTCCATGCCGAAACCCCACGAGGAAGTCATTACGAAGCTCGTCCGCTACCGCACGGTGGGCGACATGTCCTGCACCGGGGCCGTCCTTTCGGACGCGACCGACGTCGCTGCTGTTGTCCTAGAAGTTGCCGCATCCACACTCACCGAACGTGGCGCCACCCGTGCAGATGACCGCATCTCCGAGGCAGCCATGGAAGACCGCAAGAAGGACGGCTACTTCTAATGAGCACTGAGACTTCACTCCTGGAGACCGGCCTGCGCGAATCAACGCTGTTCCGCTTCGCCACGGCTGGATCCGTCGACGACGGCAAGTCCACCCTCGTAGGCCGCCTGCTGCACGATTCCAAGGCGATCCTCGCGGACCAGCTCGACGCCGTCGCCCGCACCTCAGCGGACCGTGGCTTCGGCGGAGCCGGTGCCACCGGCAGCCAGGCGATCGACCTCGCCCTCCTGACCGACGGCCTTCGCGCCGAGCGGGAACAGGGCATCACTATCGATGTCGCCTACCGCTACTTCGCCACGGACCGCCGCAGCTTCATCCTCGCGGACTGCCCCGGCCACGTGCAGTACACCAAGAACACGGTGACGGGCGCGTCCACTGCGGATGCCGTCGTCGTACTCATTGACGCCCGAAAGGGAGTCTTGGAGCAGACCCGCCGCCACCTGTCAGTGCTGCAGTTGCTCCGCGTGGCGCACGTGATCGTCGCCGTGAACAAGATCGACCTCGTGGACTTCAGCGAGTCCGTCTTCCGCGAGATCGAGACGGACGTGCAGAAAGTCGCCCGCGAGCTTGGCTTGGGCAGCGACGGCATTGCCGACGTAGCGGTCATCCCGGTGTCAGCCCTCGACGGCGACAACGTGGTGGACCGCTCGGACCGCACTCCTTGGTATAGCGGCCCGGCCCTGCTCGAGGTACTGGAAACCCTTCCGGCCGCCGACGAGCTCGAAAGCCACCTGGAGAGCTTCCGCTTCCCGGTCCAGCTGGTCATCCGGCCGCAGGGCGCGCTGGCTCCCGACGCCGTCGCCGCAGGGCTCGACGTCGGAGCGTACCGCGACTACCGTGCCTACGCCGGCCAGATCACGGAAGGAACCGTGAAGCTCGGTGACAAGGTAACCGTCCTGAGCCCTGGCCACGAGCCCCGCATCACCACCGTGACGGGGATCGACTTCGCCGGCAGCGAGCTGGCTGAGGCTACTGCTCCGCAGTCGGTGGCGATCCGCCTGGCCGATGAAATCGACATCGCCCGCGGTGACACCATTGCCGCAGCAGGGACGGTGCGCGAGAGCTCGGCCGATCTGTACGCGGCGCTGTGCTGGCTTTCGCCCAAGCCGCTGCGCGAAGGTGCCAAGGTGCTCGTGAAGCACGGGACCCGGACCGTCCAGGCGCTCGTCCGCAATGTGTCGGGCAAGCTCGACCTGGCCACGTTCAACGTGGAGGCAGCCTCGAGCCTTGAGCTGAACGACATCGGCAACGCCCAACTTCGACTGGCCGCGCCCTTGCCCTTGGAGAACTACCTGCACCACCGCCGCACGGGTGCGTTCCTGGTGATCGACCCCGTGGACGGCAACACCCTGGCCGCCGGCCTGGTGAAGGACCACCCCGGCGACCACGAGGACGAACGTTACGTCATCTGACCTTCTTGGTGACTGGAACCGCAGCTTGCTTCCCAAACCCCGCCTTCAAGGTCCGGGATGGGAAACAAGCTGCGGTTTTATTGCGTTGGAGTCATCCCAATTGTGACGCCGGATGAACGTGCGTGACCCCGGGTTTCCGGGTCATTGAACGGCAAATATGACAGTCCCTATGGTGAATCCATGACCTCATCGGATTGGTCCTTGCCTGCCCTCCCGGGGCGATGTCGCAGGGCCTGATAGACGCCCAGCCCCTTCACGCACTCCAAGGATCAACATGTCAAACACCCCAGAACCCACGCCGCCCGCCTCGAACCCGGGAACCACGCGCATCGTCGCCGGCGAGAGCAACAAGCCCAAGCGCCGCCGCACGCTCGAGATCGCAATCGCCGTCGGACTCGTCCTGCTGATCGGTGCTGGCGCCGCCGTCGCATCGGTTGTGGCGAAGAACAACGAAACCCAGGCCTCGGCGGCAACGACGCCCGCCGCCGAACTCCGGCTCGGCTATTTCGGCAACGTCACCCACGCCCCCGCGCTGGTGGGCGTCAGCAAGGGCATCATCGCCAGCAAGCTGGGCAGCACCAAGCTCACCACCCAGATCTTCAACGCCGGACCGGCCGCGGTCGAGGCCCTGAACGCCGGAGCGATCGACGCCGCGTACCTTGGCCCCAACCCGGCCATCAACTCCTTCGTCCAGAGCAAGGGCGCCTCGATCAGCATCATCGCCGGCGCGGCTTCCGGCGGAGCCCAGTTGGTGGTCAAGCCCGGCATCAACAGCGCCGCGGACCTCAAGGGCAAGACCCTCGCCTCGCCGCAGCTCGGCGGCACCCAGGACGTGGCACTGCGCGCCTGGCTGGGCAAGCAGGGCCTGAAGACCAACCCGAACGGCGGAGGCGACGTCGCCATCAACCCGACCGACAACGCACAGACCCTCAAGCTCTTCCAAGACGGAAAGCTCGACGGCGCGTGGCTGCCCGAGCCTTGGGCCTCACGTCTGGTGGTCCAGGCCGGAGGCAAGGTCCTCGTGGATGAGAAGGACCTCTGGGACGGGTCCACGACCGGAAAACCAGGTGCGTTCCCCACCACCATCCTGATCGTGAGCAAGAAGTTCGCCGCCGAACACCCGCAGACCGTGACCGCACTGCTCCAGGGCCACGAAGCCTCGGTCAACTGGCTCAACACCGCTTCGCCCGCCGACAAGGCCACGGCCATCAACGCCGCGCTGAAGGCGACCGCGGGCAGCACGCTCCCGGCTGACGTCATCGACCGCTCGCTGAAGAACATCACCTTCACTGTGGACCCGCTCGCGGGAACCTACAAGAAGCTGCTCCAGGACGGGGTCGACGCCGGCATCACGAAACCGGCCGACATCAACGGCATCTTCGACCTCCGCGCCCTCAACAGCGTGACCGGGCAGAAGACCTCGGCCGCAGGACTGGGCCAAGACTGAACCGCCAAAACCCAACTGGCTCGCAATAGTTGTCGTTTTGAGGCCTCATAACGACAACAACTGCGAGTCAGTTGGGCGCACATTCACCAACGAAGCAACGAACGAAGGACGGGACCATGCCAGTCGTACTGGAACACCTGGGTAAACGCTTCGGCGACGGCGCCCCGGTGCTGGACGACGTCAACGCCACCATCGAGCAAGGCGAGTTCGTCGCCCTGCTCGGTGCGTCCGGCTGCGGCAAATCCACCCTGCTGAACATCCTCGCGGGGCTGGACCAGCCGACGTCGGGCGCCCTGGAGGTGCCCAGCGACGGTGCCGCCTTCATGTTCCAGGATTCAGCGCTGTTCCCGTGGCTCACTGCCCGCGGCAACATCGAACTCGCGCTGAAACTCGCCGACAAGTCCGGCAGCCTGAGCAAAGCGTCGCGTGCTGCCCGTGCGGGCGAGCTGTTGGACCTCGTCCATTTGGGTGGCGCGGGGGACAAGCGCCCGCACGAGCTGTCCGGCGGCATGCGGCAACGCGTCGCCCTGGCCCGCGCTTTGGCCCAGGACCGGCAGCTGTTGCTCATGGACGAACCGTTCGCTGCCCTCGACGCCATCACCCGCGACCTTCTGCACGACGAGCTCGAGCGGATCTGGAAGGAAACGGGCCGCACCATCGTGTTCGTGACGCACAACGTGCGCGAAGCCGTCAGGCTCGGCCAGCGGGTCCTGCTGCTGTCCTCCCGTCCGGGACGGGTCGTGGCCGAGTGGAACGTCACCGAGGAACACCGGACCGACGCCGGCCGTGCCGGGGAGCTGACCGGAACCATTACCCGCCGCCTGCGCGAGGAGATCCGCCGCCATGCCAATTGAACAAGAGACCCGGCTTGCCGAAGGAGAAACTGCCGAGCAAGCTCCGCAGTCCCGCCACATCACCTCGCCGTCCCTAAAGGGAAACCCGGACGAACTCCGGGATCTCGAGGCCGGCCTGGACAAGCTGCAGTCGGACGCCCACCGCAAGGCGCGCATCGACTGGACCCGGGTCATCCTCCCTATTGCGGCGCTCCTGGTCCTCATCCTGGCATGGCAGTTCTACGTCTCCCTCGGTTTCAAGCGTCGCGACCAGGTTCCCGGGCCGCTTGACGTCCTGGGCCAGTTCGGTGCCCTTTGGGCCGAGGGCAAGGCACAGGAAGCCATCTGGACCTCCCTTCAGCGCGGCGTCATCGGATTCCTCATCAGCGTCGCCGTGGCTACTCCGGTGGGCCTGCTCCTGGCACAGGTGCAGCCGCTGCGCCGTGCCTTCGGCCCCCTCATCTCCGGGCTCCAGGTGCTGCCGTCGGTGGCCTGGGTTCCGGCGGCGATCATCTGGTTCGGGCTCTCGGACGGCACTGTTTACTTCGTCGTCCTCATGGGTGCCATCCCGTCCATCATCAACGGGCTGATTTCCGGCGTCGACCAGATTCCGCCGCAATACCGGAGCGTCGGCAAGGTTCTCGGGGCCTCGCGACTACAGATGGCCTTGCAGATTGTCCTGCCAGCGGCCCTTCCCGGCTACCTTGGTGGCCTCAAGCAGGGCTGGGCTTTCTCCTGGCGTTCGCTCATGGCCGCCGAAATCATCGCTGTCGGCGGCACTATCGGCTTCGGCCTCGGTTCGCTCCTGGACCAGGGCCGCACCTTGTCCGACATGGCTACTGTCATGTCCGCGATCCTGGCGATCCTGTTTGTGGGCATCCTGATCGAGCTCGTCGTGTTCGCCCCGATTGAGCGCCGACTCCTCCTGCGCCGCGGCCTGCTGGCGGGCAGCACGCGCTAAGGAATTCCCGGGTCCACCCCGTGGTTGATGCGGGCATGAAACGAATCGGTTTTCTTTCCTTCGGCCATTGGGGACCCGTCCAAGGCTCGCGCACTCCTTCGGCCGGCGACGCCTTGCTCCAAGGGATCGACCTTGCGGTTGCGGCCGAGGAACTCGGCATCAACGGAGCCTTCTTCCGCGTGCACCACTTTGCGCGCCAGCAGGCCTCGCCGTTCCCCTTGCTGGCGGCCATCGCGGCCCGGACCAACCGGATCGAAATGGGCACGGGCGTGATCGACATGCGCTACGAAAACCCGCTGTACATGGCCGAAGAAGCCGCGGCCACGGACCTCATCAGCCAAGGCAGGCTCCAGTTGGGCATCAGCCGTGGTTCACCCGAGCCGGCCCTGCACGGCGCCCGGTACTTCGGCTACGCGCCGGCCGAGGGTGAGGACGACGCCGCGATGGCCCGCCGCCACACCGCCGTATTCCGGCATGCCATCGCGGGCCATGGAGTGGCCGAAGCTGATCCTTCCTTCATGGGCGGCGGGCGTGGCCTCCTGCCGATCCAGCCGACGTCGCCCGGGCTGCCGCAGCGCATCTGGTGGGGCGCCGGCACCCGCAAGACCGCGGTCTGGGCCGCGGAACAAGGCATGAACCTGATGAGCTCCACGCTGCTCACCGAGGACACCGGGGTTCCCTTCGATCAGCTCCAGGCCGAACAGATCAGCATGTTCCGCGAGGCTTGGGCCGCCGCAGGACACGGTTTTGAGCCGCGCGTTTCGGTCAGCCGCAGCATCATTCCCGTGGTTGACGCCGAGGACGAACACTATTTCGGGCTCCGTGCGCAGGTGGATAACCGGGACCAAGTGGGAATGCTCGACGGTGCCTTGTCGCGGTTCGGCAAGAGCTACGTCGGCCCACCCGATGCCTTGGCCGAGGAACTCGCGCAGGATGCCGCGGTACAGGCTGCGGACACGGTGCTGGTCACCGTGCCCAACCAACTAGGGGTGGAATACAACATCAAGCTGCTGGGTAACATCGCCAAGTACGTGGCTCCGGCGATCGGCTGGGAGGCGCCCAGCGCTTAGGCGTAATGTGACGCCGGGTTACCTAGCGTGAACTGGTGTTTCCGGACCTTTGAAGCATGTTACGGCCCGGCCCTACAGTTTTTTCATGGCAATACAGGACATCTACCCCACAGCCCTGCGGCTGCTTGGCCGCCCGGTGCTGGTGGTAGGCGGCGGACCCGTGGCCGCGCGACGCGCCAAGGGACTGCTCGACGCCGGAGCCCGGGTGACCGTGGTGGCCCCCGTTGCCTCTGACGCGCTCAGCGAACTCGCCGCCTCCGGTCTGCTCACCTGGGAGCCGCGCGCTTACCTTTCCTCCGACGTCGACGGCGTGTGGTTCGTCCAGACGGCTACCGGCGTTGCCGCTGTGGACGCCCAGGTAGCCGCCGACGCCGAGGCGCAGCGCATCTGGTGCGTCAATGCCTCGGACCACGAAGCCTCGGCTGCCTGGACCCCCGCCGTCGCCGTTGTGGACGACGTCAAAATCGCCATCAATGCCGGGGGAGACCCCCGCCGTGCGATGGCGTTGCGCGACGCAGTTGCCACCGCACTTGAGACGGGAGACCTGCCGCTCCGCCGTCGTCGTGCCTCGATCGGAAGCGTCGCCCTCGTGGGTGGCGGGCCCGGTGACTCTGGCCTCATCACCGTTCGCGGCCGTCGCCTGCTGGGCCAGGCCGACGTCGTCGTCGCGGACCGCCTCGGACCGCGCGACTTGCTGCAGGAACTTGCTCCGGACGTCCGCGTGATCGAAGTCGGGAAGACTCCCGGCCACCACCCCGTGCCGCAACTGGAGATCAACCGGATCCTGGTGGAGGAAGCCCTGGCCGGCCACCGTGTGGTCCGACTCAAAGGCGGCGACCCCTACGTCCTGGGCCGCGGCGGCGAGGAAGCAGAATTCTGCCGGAAGAACGGCGTCGAGGTTGAAGTGGTTCCCGGTGTCACGTCGGCGATCTCCGTACCGGCGGCAGCAGGCATTCCCGTGACGCACCGCGGACTTGCGAAGAGCTTCAGCGTGGTGACCGGCCACGAGGAACTGTCCGAAGTCCCGGCGCGGCCTGACCACACCGTGATCCTGCTTATGGGCGTCGCCAAACTCCGCGAATCCGCCGCTGCCCTCGCGGAATCCGGAATGCCCTTGGACACGCCAGTAGGTATCGTAGAGAACGGCTACATGCCCGAACAGCGCGTCACGATCGGCACTTTGGCAACGATTGCAGACCAAGCCGAGGCCACCGGCGTCGCAAATCCCGCAGTGATTGTGATCGGCGATGTCGTCCGTGTCAGCCCGTTTGCCCCCGAACATTTCAAGACCGCTGATTACAGCACCCTGACCCCCAACAAGCCCCGCGTCGTTACCCCTTAGCCCCTCACCCAACTAGCTCGCAGTTGTTGTCGTTATGAGCCCTCAAAACGACAACAACTGCGAGCTAGTTGGGAAGCACACTGAAAAGGAACACAGCCGTGTCATCTAGCACCACCGTAGGAACCGCCGCACGTCCGCTGCGCGTCGCCGTCGTCGGCTCCGGCCCGGCCGGCGTCTACGCAGCTGACATCCTGACCAAGAGCGAGGCCGTCAAGAGCGGCGAGCTGACGGTCAGCATCGACCTCTTCGACCGCTACCCGGCCCCCTACGGCCTGATCCGCTACGGCGTTGCCCCGGACCACCCCCGCATCAAGGGCATCGTGAACGCCCTGCACAAGGTCCTGGACCGCGGCGACATCCGGTTCTTCGGCAACGTTGACTACGGCACTGACATCTCCATCGAAGACCTGCGTACGCACTACGACGCCGTGATCTTCGCCACTGGCGCCATCAAGGACGCGGACCTGAACATTCCGGGCATCGAGCTGGAAGGCTCCTTCGGCGGCGCCGACTTCGTCTCCTGGTACGACGGCCACCCCGACGTTTCCCGCGAATGGCCGCTCGACGCCACCTCCGTGGCCGTGCTCGGCAACGGCAACGTGGCGCTCGACGTTGCCCGGGTCCTCTCCAAGCACGCCGACGACCTGCTGGTCACCGAAATCCCGGACAACGTCTACGCCGGACTCAAGGCTTCCCCGGTCACGGACGTGCACGTCTTCGGCCGTCGCGGTCCCGCGCAGGTGAAGTTCACTCCGCTGGAGCTCCGCGAACTGTCCCACTCCAAGGACGTGGACATCATCCTCTATGCCGAGGACTTCGAGTTCGACGAAGAGTCGGACCGCCAGATCCAGACGAACAACCAGACCAAGACCATGGTGGGTACCCTCACCAACTGGATCGCTGAGCAGCCCGAGGACCTCTCCGAGCTAAAGGCCTCCCGCCGGCTGCACCTGCACTTCCTGCACAGCCCGGTGGAGATCGTGGACTCCGCAGAGACCCCGGGCAAGGTTGCCGCGATCAAGTTCGAGCGCACCGAGCTGGACGGCACCGGCAACGCACGCGGTACCGGCGAGATCGTGGACTACCCGGTCCAGGCCGTGTACCGTGCGATCGGCTACTTCGGTTCCGCACTGCCGGACGTAGAGTTCGACCACCGGCGCGGGGTCGTCGCGAACGACGGCGGCCGCGTGCTGGACGCTTCCGGCGAGCACGTTCCTGGCCTCTACGCAACGGGTTGGATCAAGCGCGGCCCCGTCGGCCTGATCGGCCACACCAAGGGCGACGCCCTGGAGACGGTCACGTACCTCCTCGAAGACCGCGAAAACCTGCCGGTCGCCGCAGTTCCCGAGGCGGACGCCGTCGTCGAGCTCCTGGACACGCGAGGCGTGAAGTTCACCAGCTGGGAAGGCTGGCTGGCACTGGACGCCCACGAGCTCGCCCTGGGCGCCGCTGCTTCCGAGGCCGGCACCTCGCACGGCGTCGAGGTCAAGCGCGAACGCATCAAGGTTGTCCCGCGTGAGGACATGGTGGACATTTCCCGCGACGGCGTGGCGGCACAGGTCTAGGTTCTAGCAACGGGGGCCCACACCCGCAGGGTTCCCTGGCCGAGCTTGCGAGGTTAGGGGGCGAATGGGGAGGGTCACTTAGCGCCCATCCGGAGCATCGGAATGGGCGCTAAGTGACCCCGCGTTGTTCTTTATCGGGGTTAGACTCTCCGCATGGACGTCGTCGTCGTCGAAACGACCCAATTGGGGGACCGCAGCTACCTCGTTCACGACGGCACGGTGGCGCTCGTGATCGACCCCCAGCGTGATACCGACCGCGTCGAAACGGCAGCACGAAACGCCGGTGTGACCATCACGCATGTCGCTGAGACCCACCTCCACAACGACTACCTCACGGGCGGCCGCATCCTTGCCCGTGACCACAACGCCCGCTACTTGGTGAATGCCGAGGACAACGTAACGTTTGAGCGTGAGCCCGTTGTCCCGGGGGAGACCTTCAACGTAGGCAGACTCTCCGTCAAAGCCATAGCGACCCCCGGGCACACGCACACGCACCTGGCCTATGTCGTTTCGGACCATGACGCCGGCACTGGCGTCCGGCAAGCCGTGTTCTCTGGTGGCAGCCTGCTCTACGGTTCTGTGGGCCGGACTGATTTGATTACCCCGGAGGACACCGCCGGGCTGGCCCATGATCAGTACGCCTCGGTCCGGCGGCTCGTGGCTGAGGCAGCAGCGGACGCGATCCTGTACCCCACCCATGGCTTCGGTTCGTTCTGCTCCATCGGTCCCGCGAGCAGGATCCCCGCATCGACGATCGGGGAGCAGGCCGCCACCAACCATGCGCTCACCGACCCGGACGAAGACCACTTTGTCAGGCACCTCCTGGCGAATATCACGGCCTATCCGAGCTACTACGCGCACATGAGTCCACTCAACGCCCTTGGCCCGGGCCCAGCGATGCTCGACGTGCCGGAATCTCTGGAATCCGCGGAACTGGAGCGCAGGCTCGAGGCAGGGGAGTGGGTGGTGGACCTGCGCAACCGGGTCGCCTTCGCGGCGAGCCACCTGCGCGGCAGCGTGGCCTTTGAATACGGGACGGGATCGAGCTTCACAAGCTACCTCGGTTGGGTCCTGCCATGGAATCAGCCGCTGACCCTGCTGGGCGACCGTGACGACGTCGAAAAGGCCATCCGCGATCTCGCAAGGATCGGATTCGACTCCCCGGATGCCGCCGTCGGCGAGGATATTGTTGCTCTGGCGCCAGGCGCGTCCTTGGTGCAGTACCCGGTCACCGACTGGTTGGGGCTGGTGCGCGACCGAACCCCCGGTGAGACGGTGCTGGACGTGCGCCGAACCGAGGAATTTTCCGCCTCCCACGTCCAAGGCGCGGCGAACGTTCCACTGCACGAGCTTTTGCTCCGGCTGGACGAACTGCCGGACTCCAGGATCTGGGTGCATTGCACCTCCGGCTACCGGGCCAGCGTCGCTGCAAGCCTGCTGCATCGTGCCGGCCGCGAAGTGGTGCTCATCGACGCACTCTTCCGCGAGGCAGCCGATGCCGGTGTTGAGTTGACGCGCGCCGCTCCGGCCTAGGTGAGCGGGCGTTGCTCGAAAGCCGGTCATAGGTGAGCGGGCGTTGCTCAAAACCCGGTCATAAGTGAGCGGGCGTTGCTCAAAACCCGGTCATAGGTGAGCGAGCGTCAGCTGTTGATCCATTCCGCGGCGAAGTCCAGGTTGCGGTAGACGCTCGCGACGGCGGCGGCCTCGTCGCGTGCTTCGATGGCGTCGGCGAGTTCGTCGTGGCCTTCGTGCGGGATGCCGTTGAAGCCGGCCTTGCGTTGCTGGCGCAGGAGATCATCGTGGAAGACCCCGCCGAAGGACACATACAACTGGTGCAGCAACGGGTTGCCCGAAGCCAGCGCCACCCGTTCGTGGAAATCCCAATCGGCTCGGGCCCAGGCAGGGTAGTCGGCTGCGAGCCACGCGTCGTGGCGTAGTTGGAGAAGGGCCCGCATGGCGGCGATGTCCTCGGCCGTGGCATGCTTCGTGGCCAGTCGGGCGGCCTGGGTGTCGAGTCCCACCCGGACCTCAACTACGTGCTCCTGCGTATGTTCCTTGTACATGCGTTGGGCTGCGCCGGAGATCTCGCTCGTGGCCCTGACATAGGTGCCGTCACCGCGGCGGACCTCCAACATGCCGCTGTGCGCCAAGGCTTTGATGGCTTCGCGGAGTGTTCCGCGCGAGACTCCGAGCGAGGCCATGAGTTCCGGCTCGGCCGGAATCTTCTCCTGCAGCGGCCACTCTCCGGACTGGATCATGCCGCGCAGTTGCCTGGTGACTTCCTCGGCCAAGGCGGGCCGGTGCGAAGGTGTCAGGCTCATGCCACGGGCCTTGGTCCGGCCTTGATCGGCGTGCGTTTGCTGGTCAGCTGGTGGCAGGTGACCATGAGGGCCAGGGCCGCCACGGCAAGGAGCGAGAGCGGGAGGGTCCAAGCTCCGGTGGCACTGTGGAGCAGGCCCATGCCGAACGGCCCCAACGCCGCGATCAAGTACCCCACGGACTGGGCGACGGTTGACATGGCGGTGGTCTCCGCCGTCGTACGCCCGCTGCGGCTGATGATCACCAGGACCAACGGGAAGATGCCCAGACCGAAACCGAACATTACGGCGGGAACCGAGGCGAACGACGTCGGGAGCAACAGCATCGCGGGGATCGCCAGAAGGGTGGTCCCGCTACCCAGGTACAGAGCCGGCCGCATCATGCCGGGTCGCGAGCCAATGGCCAGGAGGATCATGCCGGCGGCCACCGAAACCAGCTGCATGAGTCCGAACTGCAGGCCGCTCTCGGAGGCGCTCAGTCCTTGGGTTGTCAGGATGTAGGCAAACCAACTCATCACGGCATACGCCAGGAGGGCCTGCCACGTGAAGATGGAAGTGATGAGGAATCCCAACCGGGTGCGCAGGAGGGGCCACATGGATACGCGCTCCTGGTTGGCCTTCCGTGAAGTGCTATGGGTGTGGAGGACCATCGGGAGGAAACCAAGAAGTGCGGCGACGCCAAGGAGGCCCCACGCCGCCAGCCCCATCGACGGCGAGCCCAGTTGCTGGGCCAAGGGGACGCTGACTGCGGCGGCGAAGGTGGCACCGCCGGACATCGTGAACGTGTAAAGGCCGGTCATCAGGGAGGTCTTGCTTGCATAGTGTTCGCGGATGTATGAAGGCATGGCCACGTTGCACACCGCCAGGCCGGACATCGCCAGCACTGTTCCGGCGAGGAGGGCGCCGGTCGCGGGGACGCTGCGGACCAGGAGCCCGGCCGCCAGCATGGCCAGCGCCACGAAGATCGACTTCTCGACGCCGATCCGCCGTGAAAGCCACGAAGTGCCCAATCCTGCAACGGCGAAGCACAGCAAGGGGATGGACGGAAGAATCGACGCGACAAGCGCCCCGTAGCCGAGGAATGCCTGCAGATCGTGGAACAGCGCCGCCGCGCTCGTAATGCCTGCGCGCAGGTTGAGGCCGATCAAGATGACGGCGATGATCCCGACGACGGCGACCACCCGGGATTTCGGCGCCACCGTACCGCCGCTGGTGGGCACAGTTGTTGCTTCCGTTGCGTGGGGAGTCGGGTGAGTTGAGGCCATGATTAAAGGTTAGACGTTTGATGTTTGGCGCGGGAAGTTTTGTGGTGGAAATCTCCCGGTTGAAGTCCGGGCGCTGGTAGTCTCGCAACTGTTGCTGGCCAGGAACACGGTTCTGGGCAGGTTATGAACATTTTTTGGGGGAAGAATGCAGAACTGGCCCTTTACTGTCGTGCTCGCTGCCGTCGGAATTTTTACTCTTGGCGCTTGCGGCGCGCCGTCGTCAGCACCACCTCCGAGCGCCGCCGCACCACCTTCAGCGCCCGCGACGACTCCTTCGCCGCCGTCGCCCACGCCGAGCGTCTCCGCGCCGGACTCTCTCGTCACTGATGCGCTGAAGAATGTGCAATGTGCGGCCGACGCTCACGGCACCTGGTCTTTCTCCGGGACACTGCACAACACCGGAACGGCGTCCGTGAAGTACACGATCGCGATCGCCGTGGGAACGACAAGCAGCGTGGCCGGGCACGCGATGATCGAGAAGGAAGTCGCTGCCGGCGCCAGCACGGAAGTTCGCGCAGCAGAAGTCGCCCAGGCGGCACCTGCCGGCTCCACGTGTGATGCGGTGGTCTCAAAGTGACGGGAAACAGCGCCACCCGGGCTATCCGTGTCTTAGCATCGTTTGTCCTGACCGCCGTTGTCGTGGCCGGGCTCGCGCCGACGGCGGCAACCGCCGTCGCTCTCCCAGCAGTGGAGTCTCCGACTCCGTCTCCCGCCGTTTCAACGTCTCCCGCACCTTCCGAGACCCCCGCCCCTCAGCCGAGCAACGGCACGGCCCCGACTCAGGAACCGACGGGGATGCCAGCGACGACGACTCCAACGGCGCCCTCCTCGGTGCCCGCGCCCGCTCCGACCCGGGACGTAGCGCCCGCGGCCCCGCCGAACCTCGCTCCGACCGCCGTCGACATCGTTCCTACAGGAGCGATCGCGGCCAAATGGCAGCTATTGGGCGGTGCGGCGGGACCATTGGGGGCCGCTACAGCGGACGAATCGTGCGACCAGGATCTCCTTTGCGTTCAGGTGTTTGCCGGCGGACGAATCTATTCCACGGCGCTCACTGGTGCTCACGCTGTGCTGCTCACGGCAGGAAAGACGGGGCCCCAGTGGCACGCAAGCGGACAGCTTTCCGCGTTCGGCTATCCCCTCGGCGAGGAAAAATGCGATAGCAATGGCTGCTATCAGAAGTTCTCCAGTGGTTTGGATATCACGTGGAGCCCCGTCGGCGGTCCTCAGACTGTCTGGACCAAGGGTGGCATCGGTGACTCCCTGTTCCGCTTGTATGGTGGCTACGCCCAAGCGGGGTACCCCACGAGCCCGGAACTATGCGATCTGGTGAACTCCGGGTGCCAGCAGAGCTTCGGGAATCTGAGAATTCTGTGGAGCGCGGCGTCGGGAGCGGCCGGAGTGTGGACACCAGGGGCTATCGGCGCAGCGTATGCTGCGGCCGGAGCTGAATCTGGCTGGCTGGGGTATCCGACAACCCGCGAGACCTGCGGACTCAAGGCCAGTGGCTGTTACCAGATGTATCAGCACGGAGCCGTCATCTGGTCACCGGCCAGCGGGGCACGGACAAGCCACGGCGGCATTCGCTCTGCGTGGGCCAGTGCAGGCTTCGAAAACGGACGGTTTGGCTATCCTGTTTCCGACGAAATCTGCGGCCAGCCAGCATCCGGTTGCCTTCAGCAGTTCCAAAGCGGCGTCATCTACTGGTCGCCGCAGACCGGGGCGAATGGCGTCAACGGCGGCATCCGTTCCCAGTACGACAACATGGGCGGACTGACAGGCGGCTATCTTGGCTATCCCTTGGGGGGCGAGGTGTGCGGCCAGCGCGACGGCGGGTGCTACGAGTGGTTTCAAGGCGGCCTCATCTTCTGGTCGCCGGCCACAGGGGCACAGCCTGTTCGGGGAGCCATCAAAGCCAAGTACGAACAAATGGGCTGGCACCTGAGTTACCTCGGCTATCCGGCGACGCCTGAGACGTGCGTCAACGGTGAATGTGTCCAAGCCTTCCAGGGCGGGTTCCTGACGTGGACGCCGGCCGCTACCCGCGACTACAGGCAAAGTGAGTGCACGGGCTTGAACGACGGCCGAGTGAAATACTCCTCTGGAAACGCCAACCACGTCACCTTGGTATATACCGCCGCCTATGGGCAGTCCTTCGCCGGAGTTGCGTACTGCAAGCGGGTGGCAGGAACGTACGTGGCGGAGTGGACCACGAGCGGTTTTGTGGGCGCCAGTGGGTTCAAGCCACCCGGAGTTCCCTCGGGTCCTACCCGCTACAACTACTCGCCCACCGGCTCGTTCTCTGTCACGGAGGCATTCGGCCTGGGTAATCCGGGGACGGCCCTTCCGTACCGCACGCTGAACCCCGGTTCGCGCTGGGGTGGAAATCCATGGACCGGGAACTACAACACGTACTTCGAATCCAGCTCGTGGGTGGGTTATGACGAGAACATGTGGTATTTCGCTACGCGCCCGCAGCATGATTACCGGCAAGGCGCCGTCATCAACTACAACCGTCCCCCTGATTCTCAGATCGTCCAAGACGCCGGATTTGCCATCTTCCTGCACGAAAACAAAGTGCCTACCGCCGGGTGCATCTCGCTGGACGATTGGGCAGTTGTGGACTTCCTGCAAAAGTCGACCCCTGGGGACAGGATCATCATGGGTGTTGCCGCCGACATCTTCCGCTAGGCTCCGTCGCGGTCCGGTTACGTATCCTCCGGGCGCAGCCGGGCCGCGAAAAACCCTCAGCGCGGGTTGCGCGCTCCCAGCCGTTGCACCGCCAGGGCAAGCCACAACTGCACCCGGTCCGGCGTCTGGGCAGGGTCGTAGCCGGTGAGGTCCGTGATTTGCGCCAAGCGGTAGCGGACCGTATTGCGGTGCAGGGTCAGGGCTTCTGCGACGGCGGCCACTGAACCATTGTGGTTGAGGTAGCTTTCCAGGGTCGAAACGAGCTCCGAGCCGTGCGCGGCGTCGAACTTGCGCAGGGGAGTGAGGGCCTCGCTGGCCATATCGGCCAACGGCACATCCTCGCTCGCGAGCAACAGCGAGGTCAGGCTGAGCCGCTCCGGTTCGTTGACGGGCAGGCCGTGGGCCACGGCGTCGCGCGCTTCGAAGTAACTCCAGCGCACGCCGTTCGGCTTGGTGTACGCGCCGCCGATCCCGATCACCGCATGGATCCCCGCCTCCAGAAGGTGATCGCTGAGGTCCTTCGCGAGCGCGCTCGCGGAACTGCCGTCGTCGGGCACTACCGTCACCAGGTCCTTCCCGACGACGGCGGTCACCCCGCCGTCGAGCGACTGCGGCAGCGAGGTGCTGCCGAGTTGTTTGTGGTGGGCTGCGGAGACCACCAGCAGCACCACGTTCTTGCGTGTGCTGTTGATTCCGACGCCGGCCAGGCGGCGGGCGCCCTCCACCGTGTCCAGCGTTCCGTGGATGACGTCGTCCAGCACCTGGCCCGCCAAGGCCCGCTGGCTCTGGCGCTGCTTGACCATGTTGTTGAGTTCCACGCTGATCAGGTTTTGCGCATAACTGACAATCCCGGTGTCGCCGAAGGGCTGCTTGATCCATAGGGTGCAGGCGTCGCGGCGGCCTGTCGGGATGGGGAAGGACGCCCAGTCGTCAGCCGTCGGTGCGGGGTTGCCGGCCACGCTGTTGTAGAGCTGGGCGCTGAACTGCGTGAGCGCGATGTCGGTCCGGAGCATGCTGCCCAACTGCTTGAGCAGCTCGCCGAGTCCGCCACCGGTCAGCAAGGCCCGGGCCAGGATCTGGTGGCCGGCGATGAGTCGCTCCAGTTTCGAGTAGTGGTCAGCAGATTGGGAGTCGGCCACGAGTTTGCCGATGGCGATGAAAGGGGTCTCGTACGGGACTTCGACGAGGGGCAGGCCCCAGCGGTTCGCTTCCGCAATGAGGGCAGGGGGCATGGCCTCGTGGGTCAGCCCGGTGCCGAAGCCGATGCCGACGGCTCCCGCGCGCTGGACCTGGCGCACGAAGCGGCGCTGTTCCGCGGCCCCGTTGAGCCTGAGGCCGGTGGTCAGGATCAGCTCGCCGCCGTTGAGGAAGCGTTGGGGATCCTCCTGCTCGGTCACGGCCACCCAACGGATATCTTCGTTCCAGGTGGTTTCCGCGAGGCCGGCTTTACGGAGCCGAAGAGAGGGGACGGCGACGAGCGCGGCGAGTGACATTGCCATGCCAAAAAGGATATCCCGGCACTGGTCATTCGCACTAAGTCGAGGTGGTCGGGGTGTGCACCTGACTATTCCGCGCTGCGGGGTGCTGGCATAGGCTCGGAGCAGCTGCAACCAATGCCTAGACACCGAAAGAGGTTGTACACCGTGGTCCAAACCTTGCAGAACTTCATCAACGGCGAGTTCGTCACGCCGGCAGGCACCGAACTGCTCGACATCGTGAACCCCACCAACGGGGAGATTGTCGCCCAGGCGCCTGTCTCTACGGCGGCCGACGTCGATGCGGCCATGAACGCGGCGAAGGAAGCCTTCAAGTCCTGGAAGCACGTCACGCCCGGCCAGCGCCAGCTCATGCTGCTCAAGCTCGCTGACGCCATCGAGGCCAACAGCGACGAGCTCGTTGAGGCACAGCACCGCAACACCGGCCAGGTCCGCGCCCTCATCGCATCCGAGGAAGTTGCCGCTGGTGCAGACCAGCTCCGCTTCTTCGCCGGGGCTGCGCGCATCATGGAAGGCAAGTCCGCTGGCGAGTACTTCGAGGGCCACACCTCCTACGTCCGCCGCGAACCGATCGGCGTCGTGGCCCAGGTTGCACCGTGGAACTACCCGTTCCTCATGGGCATCTGGAAGATCGGCCCCGCCCTCGCAGCAGGCAACACCGTTGTTCTCAAGCCCTCCGACACCACTCCGGAATCCACCTTGGTCCTGGCCCGCCTCGCGGGGGAGATCTTCCCGGCCGGCGTCCTCAACGTGGTCCTCGGCAACGCGGCCACCGGCTCGATGATGGTCGAGCACAAGGTCCCTGGCCTGGTCTCGATCACAGGTTCCGTACGTGCCGGTATTGCCGTCGCGAGTGGGGCGGCCAAGGGACTCAAGCGCGCCCACCTGGAGCTCGGCGGCAAAGCCCCGGCCATCGTCTTCAAGGATGCCGACATCAAGAAGAGCGCAGCGGCCATTGCCGAATTCGCCTTCTTCAACGCCGGCCAGGACTGCACGGCCATCACCCGCGTGCTGATCGAGGACTCCATCCACGACGACGTGGTTGCCGCAATGGTGGAGCACACCAAGACGCTGCACACCGGTTCGCAGAACGACGAGGAAAACTACTTCGGCCCGCTCAACAACGTGAACCACTTCAACGCCGTGAACTCGGTGGTGGAGCACCTGCCGGCCAACTGCAAGATCGAAACGGGCGGCCACCGTGCCGGTGACAAGGGCTTCTTCTTCGAGCCCACCATCATCACCGGCGCCAAGCAGAGCGACGACGTCGTCCAGAAGGAAACCTTCGGACCCGTCATCACCGTCCAGAAGTTCACCACCGAAGCCGAGGCACTCGAGCTGGCCAACGACGTCGAATACGCCCTGGCATCCAGCGTCTGGACCACGGACCACGGCACCGCCATGCGGATGAGCCGCGACCTGGACTTCGGTGCGGTCTGGATCAACACCCACATCCTGCTGACCGCTGAGATGCCCCACGGCGGCTTCAAGCAGTCCGGTTACGGCAAGGACCTGTCCATGTACGGCGTCGAGGACTACACGCGCATCAAGCACGTCATGTCCGCCCTTGATGCCTAATCCCCACCGGCACCCTAACCTCGCTCCGCTTCGGCCAGGGAACCCTGCCGGCGTGGCCCCACGGCACCCTAACCTCGCTCCGCTTCGGCCAGGGAACCCTGCCGGCGTGGCCCCACGGCACCCTAAACACGGCAAGCATAGAAAGAAAGAACCATCATGACCGCAACAGCACATGAAATCACTTACCGCCTGGACCAGAAGCGCAGCATCAACGGTGCCTTCCCCGGCCCCAAGTCCCAGGCCCTGAACGAGCGCCGCGCGGCCGTCGTCGCGGCCGGTGTGTCCTCGGGCGTGCCGGTTTACGTTGAGGACGCCGACGGCGGCATCATCCGCGACGTCGACGGCAACTCCTTCATCGACCTCGGCTCGGGCATCGCGGTGACCAGCGTGGGCGCCTCGGACCCCGCCGTCGTCGCCGCCGTCCAGGACGCTGCAGCGCACTTCACCCACACCTGTTTCATGGTCACGCCGTACGAGGGCTATGTCGCCGTCGCCGAGCAGCTGAACCGCCTCACCCCGGGCGACCACGAGAAGCGCACCGTGCTTTTCAACTCCGGTGCCGAAGCAGTGGAGAACGCCGTCAAGGTGGCACGCCTGGCAACCGGCCGTGACGCCGTCGTCGCTTTCGACCACGCCTACCACGGCCGCACCAACCTGACCATGGCACTCACCGCCAAGGCCATGCCGTACAAGACCAACTTCGGCCCGTTCGCGCCCGAGGTCTACCGCATGCCGATGAGCTACCCGTTCCGCGAGGAAAACCCGGAGATCACCGGTGCCGAGGCCGCCAAGCGCGCCATCACCATGATCGAGAAGCAGATCGGCGGCGAGCAGGTTGCCGCGATCATCATCGAACCGATCCAGGGCGAGGGCGGCTTCATTGTTCCCGCTGAGGGCTTCCTGCCGGCACTGTCCGCATGGGCCAAGGACAAGGGCATCGTCTTCATTGCCGACGAGGTCCAGTCCGGTTTCTGCCGCACGGGTGAATGGTTCGCCGTCAACCACGAGGGTGTTGTCCCGGACATCATCACCATGGCCAAGGGCATTGCCGGCGGCCTCCCGCTGTCCGCGATCACCGGCCGCGCAGACCTGCTCGACGCCGTCCACCCGGGCGGCCTCGGCGGCACCTACGGTGGCAACCCGGTTGCTTGTGCTGCAGCTCTTGCAGCGATCGGCACCATGGAACAGCACGACCTCAACGCCCGCGCCCGCCACATCGAGGAAGTCGCACTCGGCCGCTTGCTTGAGCTTGCTGCTGAAGTTCCCGCGATCGGCGACGTCCGTGGACGAGGTGCGATGCTGGCGATCGAACTGGTCCAGGCCGGTTCCAAGGAACCGAATGCGGAACTGACCAAGGCTGTTGCCGCCGCGTGCCTCCAAGAAGGCGTCATCATCCTGACCTGCGGTACCTACGGCAACGTGATCCGTCTGCTGCCGCCGCTTGTCATCAGCGACGAGCTGCTCCTGGACGGCCTCGAGGTCCTGGCAGCGGCCATCAAGGCCAACGCTTAGCCACAACCTCCAGGTGGACATGCCCACCTCTGCGCACCAAGGATGGACATAGTGTGACTATGTCCATCCTTGGCGTTTAACGGGGGGCATGTCCCCGGTGGGTGCGGGCGTGGGAAGCTGTTTAGGCCGCCCTGAGCCGTGCGCTTTTCCTGATGACCGAGTTCTTGCGTGCCGTACGCAGCATGTCGAGGGTCAGGAGCAGCAGCGCCAGCCACACGATTCCGAAGCCCACCCAGCGGTCTGGTGTCATGGTCTCGTGAAGGACCGCCAAAGCCACGACGAACTGGAGGACAGGCGCGAAGTATTGCAGGAGGCCGATGGTGGTCATGGGCAAGCGGCGCGCGGAGGCACCGAAGAATAGGAGCGGCACGGCGGTGATAATGCCCGAAGCCGCCAGCAACCAGAAGTGGCCCGGGCCGTTGCTGCCCAGAGTCCCGGCTCCCGTGAGGCCGAGGACGATCATGGTGGCGCCGGCGATCGGCGCGAGGACCACGGTTTCCACGGTGAGGCTCGTGATGGCGTTGACCTTGGGTCCTACGCGTTTCTTCACGAAGCCGTAGAGTCCAAAGCTGAACGCCAGGACCAAAGCGATCCACGGCAGCTTGCCATAGGAAACCGTCAAAACGCCGACGGCGATGAAGCCGATCACGACGGCGGCCCACTGGAGCGCGCGAAGCGTTTCCTTCAGGACGAACACCCCAAGGAGTACAGACACGAGCGGGTTGATGAAGTAGCCGAGCGAAGCTTCGACCGCGTGCCCGGTGGTGACGCCGAAGGTGTAGGTCAGCCAGTTGATGGCGATCAGCCCGGCGGCAATGGCGAGCGGTCCAAGGACGCCCCGGTCCCTGAAGGCATTGCCGAGGAGGCGCCATGTCCGGGTGATGGTGATGAGCAGGGCGCAGAAAATGAGCGACCAAACCACTCGGTTGGCGACGATTTCCACGGCTCCGGCGGGTTGCAACACCACGAAGTAGAGCGGGAGCAGCCCCCACAGACCGTACGCCCCGATACCGAACACGACACCCGCCGTCGTCTCCTTCTTTGCCATGGCAGCGGCGGCGGAAGCTGCAGCCGAAGCATTCGGCGCGGTGTTGGCGGACTGGGCAGGCACGGTTTGCTCGGGCGTAGACACAAAGTCAACAACATCACATTTTGCGAGGGTATTCCTGACCGTACGGCCGGAAAGTTAGTGTGAGCTTCCTGGCCCAGTTGCGTCACCTCCCGCCACGTACTGACACTCCGGCCACAAGTGAGAACTAGAATTGGAAACTGCGCGCCCCACCACGCGGGGCGGATTCCTGTCTCAGAAGGGTTCACGGTGTCCAACTCGGCCGAAACCACCTCAAAACGTCCACTGCGCGTCGCTATTGTCGGCGCAGGACCGGCCGGCGTGTACGCCGCGGATATCCTGACCAAATCGAACGAGGTCAAGGACGGCGACGTCGAGGTCAGCATTGACCTTTTCGAGGCATACCCCGCGCCGTACGGCCTGATCCGCTATGGCGTGGCGCCGGACCACCCCCGCATCAAGGGCATTGTCAACGCGCTCCACAAGGTACTGGACCGCGGAGACATCCGCTTCCTCGGCAACGTGACGTACGGCCGCGACCTCACGCTGCATGACTTCCGCTCCTTCTACGACGCGGTGATCTTCTCTACCGGCGCCATCAAGGACGCTGACCTGAACATCCCGGGCATCGAGCTGGAAGGCTCCTTCGGCGGAGCCGACTTCGTCTCCTGGTATGACGGACACCCCGACGTGCCCCGTGAATGGCCGCTGGATGCCAAGGAAGTAGCGGTCATCGGCAACGGCAACGTCGCGCTCGACGTGGCCCGCATGCTCTCCAAGCACGCAGATGACCTCCTGGTGACCGAAATCCCGGACAACGTCTACGCCGCCCTCAAGGCCTCTCCGGTCACCGACGTCCACGTCTTCGGACGCCGTGGCCCCGCCCAGATCAAGTTCACTCCGCTGGAACTGCGCGAGCTCTCGCACTCCAACGACGTCGACATTGTGCTCTACCCGGAAGACTTCGAGTTTGACGAAGCCTCAGACGAGGCCATCCGCAGCAACAACCAGATCAAGACCATGGTCAACACGCTGACCAACTGGCTCGTCGAGGAACATGCCGAAGCCGAGCAGCCGTCGTCCCGCCGATTGCACCTGCATTTCCTGCACAGCCCGGTGGAGATCGTTTCCGAGGACGGCTCCGGGAAAGTCTCCAGCATCAAGTTCGAGCGCATGCAACTGGACGGCACCGGCAACGTCAAAGGCACCGGCGAGTTCGTGGACTACCCGATCCAGGCCGTCTACCGTGCCATCGGCTACCACGGTTCCCCGCTGGACGAACTTGAGTACGACGCCCGCCGCGGCGTCATTCCGAACGACGGCGGACGGGTGCTGGGCGCCGACGGCAAACCGGTACCCGGTATCTACGCCACGGGCTGGATCAAGCGCGGACCTGTCGGCCTGATCGGGCACACCAAGGGCGACGCGCTGGAGACCATTGGCTGCCTCCTGGAGGACCGCCTCACGCTGCCCCCGGCCGAAAACCCAGACCCGCAGGCCATCATCAACCTCCTGGAAGAGCGGGGCATCGAGTACACCACGTGGGAAGGCTGGAACAAGCTCGATGCGCACGAAGTAGCCCTCGGCGCCGAATGGACCGCAGAAAACCCGAAGGCCGGCGTCGTACGCGAACGCATCAAGGTGGTTCCGCGCGAGGACATGATCGAGGTCTCTCGCGCGTAACGGCAGCGGTTCGAGCCTCGGCCCGCAGCGGTCCGCGCCCTGAGCCTAGCGGCTCGGGACTAACTCCCTCGTCCGCCGGAGGCCTAAAATGAGCCATGGATGAGGAGCTCCGCTGGACTGACGCCGTCGGGCAGGCAGAACTGGTGCGGAGCGGTGCGATTTCGCCGGGCGAACTGCTCGACGCCGGCCGGGATCGTATCCGGCAGATCGATCCGGTCCTGCATTGCATCGTCGCGCACTTGGAACCCGGGACAGAAGGCCCGGCTTCTGACGCGCCGTTTCCCGGGGTTCCCTTCCTGGTGAAGGACCTGTCCCTCGAGATCGCCGGAGCGCGCTTCAACGAAGGCTCCCGCTGGTTGAAGGACAACGTCTCAAGCCAGGACCAGGAGCTTGCGCGGCGGTACCGCAAAGCCGGACTTGCGATCCTCGGGAAGACCAACACTCCGGAATTCGGGCTCAGCCCCCACTGCGAGCCGGCCTTGCATGGTGCCACCCGAAACCCTTGGGACCTGGCGCTTTCCACGAGCGGCTCCAGCGGCGGGTCCGCCGCCGCCGTCGCCTCCGGAATGGTCCCCATGGCGCACGGAAACGATCTTGGCGGATCCCTGCGCTACCCGGCTGCTTGGTGCGGGGTTTTCGGGTTCAAGCCGACGCGCGGACGGGTTCCCATGGGCCCCGAGTACGGCGACGTGGCCGGGGGCTTCGCGGTGGAACACGCGCTGACGCGGAGCGTGCGCGATTCGGCGGCTCTCCTTGACGCCACAGCCGGGTCATCTCCAGGTGACCCATACTGGGCGCCGCCCCAGGCCCGGCCCTTCCTGCTTGAGGCCGGCACTGTTCCTGGAAAGCTCCGCATCGCCGCAACCGCGACTCCCAACTCGGGGCAACAAGTGCATACGGACTACGTGCGGGTGTTCGAGGAAACCGTGGAATTGCTCGCCGGGCTGGGCCACAGCGTCACCGAAGCGCACCCCGAGGGCCTGGGACGGGCCGGACACCGGGCGGTCAGGGCTGTCTATGGTGGCGCGATCGCGTGGATAGAGGCGTACTGGACGCAGCGGATGGGCAGGCCGCCGGAAGCCGGTGAGATCGAGCCGTTCACCGCGGCCGACTTCGAGCGCTCGCGGGCTGTGACAGGCGGCCAGTACCTCCTCGGCATGGAGGAATTGCAGCGCTTCAGCCGCCGCCTGGCTGGATTCTTCGAGGAATTCGACGTCTGGATGACACCCACGGTCGGCTGGCCCCCGTTTCCTCTGGGAACGCTGCGAGGCACCGAGGAAGAACCGTTGCGCGGCGAGCGCGAAGCCGGCCGCTTCCTCATGTTCGACGGCGAGTACGCGAACATCTCG
Source organism: Arthrobacter sp. 2MCAF14 (assembly GCF_052115645.1). Taxonomy (NCBI): domain Bacteria; kingdom Bacillati; phylum Actinomycetota; class Actinomycetes; order Micrococcales; family Micrococcaceae; genus Arthrobacter; species Arthrobacter sp. 2MCAF14. The sequence goes on from NZ_JBFRHB010000015.1 coordinate 103,731, forward strand.
GGCAACCCGGCCATGTCGGTGCCACTCGGAGTCGACTCGACCGGCCTGCCGGTGGGCATGTCCTTCCTTGGCCGTTTCGGGGACGAGGCCACACTCTTTCGCCTGGCGGGCCAGCTTGAGAAAGCCGCACCTTGGGCGGACCGCAAACCTGAAGCCCTCGCCCGGGCCTTGGCTGCACCGCTCTGAAGCTGAAGCAAGACAGGAGAGAAGCAATGTTCATGGGCGTCTACCATTTCGACGGGGATCCCGCTCAACTGCTGGAAGGTCACAAGCGCATGGTGGGGCTCCTGCCACCCGGTGCATTGAAGATCCATGTATGCCTATCCACCGCGGGTGGCATTTCGGTCTACGACACCTGTCCGGACAGGGCAACGTTTGACCGCTTCAGCCGTGGCCACAGTTTCGCGGAGCTCGTCGCGGAAGTCGGCCTGCCCGTCCCCCGGATCGAAGCGTTGGGCGACGTCGAGTCGTACGAATTCCCCCCGGAGTAAGCGGCGTCGAACCAGCGGCGTCTCGCCATAGGCAAACTCCTGCGTCGCAACTAGACTGGCCTGTACTGTGCTGCGTCCGGTTTTGGGAGTTCGATGAAGAATCCGATCCATCCGGCAGCTTCGGTCAACGACGTCGCCGAGCTGTTGCAGCGCCATGCCCGCGCTGGACATGAGCAAATTGATACGTGGCGCTATGGGCTTCCCGAGGCCACGGAGCTTCCTGGTTTGCGCCGCCTGATCAAGGAATCCTGGCAGCGATCCGCGCAGCTCAAGGCAAACCCGGACCAGCCCGAGGCTCCCGTGGCCATGGATCTCGACGAGCTTGAGGAATACCGCCGGCAACACCCGCTGGCCACCATCATGCCCGTCATCCAGAAGCTCCTCATCCAGCCCAGCTATGAGAGCGGGCTGTTGGTCGCCGTGGGGGACGAGCTCGGCCGACTGCTGTGGGTGGACGGAAATCCCGCGATGCGGCGCCGCGCCGAAGGGATGATGTTCGTGGCAGGCGCGGATTGGTCCGAAGCCGCGGTCGGCACGAGTGCGCCCGGCACGGCGCTCGCCTTGGGCCGCGGCATCCAGATCTCCGGCGCCGAGCACTACAAACGCTCCGTCCACCCGTGGAGCTGCACGGCGGTGCCCTTCCACGACCCTGACTCCGGAGCCCTCCTTGGGGTCGTCGACATCACCGGCACGGAAGCCGCCGTCGCACCCCACACGCTTTCGCTTGTCGAAGCGACGGTGGCCGCGGCGCAGGCCCAATTGCGCGTGGAAAGGCTACAGCTCGCGGCGACCAAGCGCTCAACGCCAGCCCGACGCCGAAACTCGTCTTCTGCTGGTGGCTCGCCGCAAGGCACGGGCCTGTACCGGAACAGCCTCCAGCTATTGGGCAGAGACCAGGCGCTCTTGAGCATAGGAGGGCGCAGTATTCCGCTTTCCGCAAGGCACAGCGAGATTCTGGCGTTGCTGGGTACCCGTCCCGAGGGGCTCAGTGCCGAGGAGCTCGCCTTGGCCCTGTATCCGGGCGATGGATTCACTGTCACTCTCCGGGCCGAAATGGTGCGCCTGCGCAAGGTACTCCACGAGATCGACCCCGCTGCGGTCCCGGAATCGCGCCCGTACCGGCTCCCGATCGACCTCGGTCAGGATGCTGCCCAGGTTCTTTCCTGCCTGCAGCGGGGCGCCCACCGCATCGCCTTGGAGATCTACAAAGGCGCCGTCCTTCCGCATTCGGAAGCGCCCGGTATTATTGAGCTCCGCGAGAAGGTCTCGGCGCTCTTGCGCGAGGCTGTCCTCAACGACGGCAGTGCCGAGGCGCTGCTCAAGTACGCGGGCCTACCCGAGGCGAAGAACGACGTCGACGTCCGGCTTGCCGCCCTCAAGCTCCTGCCGCCGCGCTCGCCCAAGCGGGCCGCCGTCGTCGCCGAGCTTGAACGCCTGGAAAGCGAACTGTCGGCCTGACGCGGGCCCCTCGTGTGGCACTCGGGAAATACGGAGTTTTGGCCCGTATCGTAGAACCGAGCCGAACGAAAGAAGCTTTCTCCGTGTTGAACAAACGCCTCGCCGTTGCCCTGACCGTGTCCGGACTCCTTGCCGGAGCCACAGCCTGCGGGGCACCCGCCCAGACGGCGCCCGCATCGGCAACGCCTTCGGCTTCGGCCGCAACGGCTGCCGCCGCCGGTTGGGAACTCGATCCAGCCGCGGGGGCACAGAGAATCAAGGCCGCAGGCCTGGATATCCTGACCGCCGAAGGCACGGCCGAGCACTATCACGCCCATGTGGACGTCCTTGTTGATGGCAAAGCCGTCACGGTCCCGGCGGAGATCGGCTTCAGTTTCGGGGCCGACGGTCAGCCCAACGGAATCTCCGCGCTTCACACCCACGACACATCCGGCGTCATCCACATCGAAGCGCCCACGGCCGGCCTGAAGTACACGCTGGGCCAGGTGCTCAGCGAATGGGGAGTTCTCGACGGCAAGGACGCCACCGGAGCACCGCACGGCGGGACCGGTGGATGGACCGCCTACGTGAACGGCGCAAAGCAGACTGCGCCGGTGTCTGACGTAGTTCTCAAGGCCCACGACGAGGTAGTGCTCTCCTACGGTGCCGCACCCTCACCGGTTCCCAGTTCCTACAATTTCCCTGCGGGTCTCTAGCTTCCCCGTTACGACAGGTGAGAACCGCCCCGAAGTGATCTGAACCACAACGTTGCAACCTGCTTGCAACCTCCCCGCTCCTACGCTGAAGCCATAGCAAGGCCACCATCATGCGGAGCAAAGGAGCTAGCAATGACTGTTTATGCACAGCCGGGTGCCGAGGGTTCGAAGGTCACGTTCAAGGACCGTTACGAGAATTGGATCGGCGGCGAGTGGGTTGCCCCGGTCAAGGGGCAGTACTTCGAGAACATCACTCCGGTCACCGGGAAGGCCTTCTGCAAGGTTGCCCGGGGCACGGCCGAGGACATTGAGCTGGCACTAGACGCCGCCCACAAGATCGCGCCGTCCTGGGGCAAGACCTCCGTTGCCGAGCGCGCCGCCATCCTGAACAAAATCGCCGACCGGATCGACGAGAACCTCGAAATGTTGGCCGTCGCCGAGTCCTGGGACAACGGCAAGCCGATCCGCGAAACCCTTAATGCGGACATCCCGCTCGCGGCGGACCACTTCCGCTACTTCGCCTCCGCCGTGCGCGCCCAGGAAGGCCGGCTGTCCCAGCTGGACGAGGACACCACCGCCTACCACTACCACGAACCGCTCGGTGTGGTGGGTCAGATCATCCCGTGGAACTTCCCCATCCTGATGGCAGTCTGGAAGCTCGCCCCGGCACTGGCTGCCGGCAACGCCGTGGTCCTCAAGCCCGCCGAGCAGACGCCGTCCTCCATCCTGGTCCTCATGGAGCTCATCGGTGACCTGCTGCCGGCCGGCGTACTCAACGTGGTCAACGGCTTCGGCGTCGAGGCAGGCAAGCCCCTGGCGTCCAGCCCGCGGATCCGCAAGATCGCCTTCACCGGCGAGACCACCACGGGCCGGCTGATCAGCCAGTACGCGTCCCAGAACCTGATTCCGGTGACGCTGGAGCTCGGTGGCAAGAGCCCGAACATCTTCTTCGAAGACGTCGCCGCGCAGAACGATGCGTTCTACGACAAGGCCCAGGAAGGCTTCACGCTCTTCGCCTTCAACCAGGGTGAAGTCTGCACCTGCCCCTCCCGCGCTTTGGTCCAGGAAGGTATCTACGACTCCTTCATGGCGGACGCCGTTGCCCGGACCAACAAGATCATCCAGGGCAACCCGCTGGATACCGACACCCAGATCGGTGCCCAGGCCTCCAACGACCAGCTGGAGAAGATCCTCTCCTACATCGACATCGGAAAGCAGGAAGGCGCCAAGGTCCTCACCGGCGGCGCCCGCGCACAGCTCGACGGCGACCTGGCCGGCGGCTACTACGTCCAGCCGACCATCTTCGAAGGCCACAACCGGATGCGGATCTTCCAGGAGGAGATCTTCGGCCCCGTGGTGTCCGTGACGAAGTTCAGCGACTACAACGACGCCATCGGCATCGCCAACGACACCCTCTACGGGCTCGGCGCCGGTGTCTGGTCGCGCAACGGCAACGTCGCTTACCGGGCAGGACGGGAAATCCAGGCCGGCCGTGTCTGGGTCAACAACTACCACGCGTACCCGGCCGGCGCCGCGTTCGGCGGCTACAAGTCCTCCGGCATCGGCCGCGAGAACCACGCCATGATGCTGGACCACTACCAGCAGACCAAGAACCTGCTGGTCAGCTACAACGAGAACAAGCTCGGCTTCTTCTAGGCCGCACTTGACCTGGTGGGGAGGGATCGGCACAGATCCCTCCCCACCGGCCCTCCTGGCCACCCCTCAGGAAAGCAGCAGCACCGCCGGAACAACACTTTAACGACGCAAGGATTTCGCCAATGACGACGACAATGCAAGCAGCCGTAGTAACTGAATTCGGTAAAGACCTTCAGATCCAGTCCCTTCCGGTTCCTGTTCCAGGCCGGGGCGAAGCGCTGGTCAAGGTCATGACCACCGGGGTCTGCCACACGGACCTGCACGCCGCGGAGGGCGACTGGCCGGTCAAGCCCTCGCCGCCGTTCGTGCCCGGCCATGAAGGCGTGGGCGAAGTGGTGGCC
>NZ_JBFRHB010000016.1:0-99069 GCF_052115645.1 Arthrobacter sp. 2MCAF14
TCCGACGCGACGGACTCGCCGCCGAAGAACACGCCTTCCTGAACCCCGGCGAAGAACCCCGCACCCCGTTCGTCGCCCAGCAACTCGCCGGCGCCACCGGACCGGTCATCGCCGTCACCGACTACATGAAAGCCGTCCCGGACCAGATCCGCCAATTCATCCCCAACGAATTCGCCTCCCTCGGCGCCGACGGATTCGGATTCTCCGACACCCGCCAAGCCGCACGACGCTTCTTCAAAAACGACACCCACTCCATCGTCGTGAAAGCCCTCCAACTCCTCGCGGCGAGGGGCGAGGTTGACCCGAGTGCGCCGTCGTACGCGATTGACCGGTACAAGCTTCTTGACGTGACTGCCGGAACCACAGGCGGTTCCGGAGGCGACTCCTAACAGCTGTAAAAGAATCGGCGGTAGTGCTCCGTGAGCACTACCGCCGATTTGTTGTTACGCTCCGAGCGAGCGTCGATCCACCACGAATCCTGTGGCGGCATTCTCCCTGACTGCGTTGATACCGGCCACAAGGGCCGCGATATCCGGGAACTTGGGCGACACCGCCACCACCGTTCCATCATCAGCCTTCAACCGGAAACGGAACGATTGCTCCCCCGCCGTCAAGATTTCGAAAATGCCAGACATAAAACCTCTTTCCACCGCGGATACGTCATTGCATCCCCTTCGATGACCACTGACTCTCGTGAAGTCCATAAGAGAATATCGGCCATGGGAGCCTGCCAGAAGGCCTACCCATGGGTAATATTCAACCTTTTTCGGTAGACCTATAGTGGAATGCGAGGTGAGCCTAGAGACCTCGCGGGGCACATGGATAGGGTGAACCCCATGAACGATTCCAGCACCGCGCCCACCACTGGTGTGCTGTTGGCCGGCGGCGCAGGAACGCGCCTGGGCCTCGGCCCCAAGGCGCTGCTGCCCTTCCGCGGCCACACCTTGGTGGAGGTGCTCGCCAAGACATTGCTCGACGGCGGTTGCCTAGAGGTGGTGGTGGTGCTCGGGGCCGGGGCCGAGGATGTCCGCCGCGCGACGGAGCTGGGCAAGTACCTCGTGGTGGACAACCCGGAGTGGGCGTCCGGCATGGCCAGTTCGTTTCGTACGGGTGTTGCGGCGGCTGCCCACGGCCACAGCGTCATGGTGGCCCTGGTCGACCAGCCGGGGTTGACCCCCGGCGTCGTCGCCAGGCTGCTTGCCGCGCACCGACCGGGCCGTGTGACCGCAGCTGGATACGCGGAAGCCGCCTTCGGGGGTGGCAACACAATAAAACTCCGGCGCGGCCACCCCTTGATTGTCGACGCCACCCTCCGCGCCGACGTCGCCGAGTCCGCCGTCGGCGACGCCGGCGCACGCCGATTCCTCACAGCGCACCCCGGGCTGGTGGACGTCGTCGACTGCAGCGATCTCGCCGACGGAGCCGACGTGGACACGAAGGACAAGCTGCACCTCCTCAGCGACTAGCCCCCCCAACTAGCTCGCAGTAGATGTCGTTATGAGGCCTCAAAACGACATTAAATGCGAGCCAGTTGGGTGGGGGTGGAGGCGTCGGCGTCCTTCAGCGCAAGGTAGATCTTGTCCCGGGAGATGGGGAGCGCCGCGAACCGCACCCCTGTGGCGTTACGGATGGCGTTCGCCAGCGCAGGTGCCACGGGGTTGAACGGGCTCTCGCTCATGGACTTCGCACCGAGCGGCCCCATCTGGTCGTTCGTTTTCGCGAAGTACACCTCACTGCGCGGCACGTCGGCGAAGGTAGGGATGTGGTATTGCCGCAGGATGTCGGTGGTGACCTTGCCTGCTTCGTTCACGCGGACCTCCTCATACAGCGCGACTCCCAGCGCCTGCGCGATTCCGCCTTCCACCTGGCCGCGGCACTGCCGTGGATTGACCACGACGCCGGCATCGGCCGCCTGGACGCTCTGCAGGATCCTGAGCTCCCCCGTGCCGGTGTTCACGGCCACCCGGAATCCGTGGACGTTGAAGGCGACCGAACGCGGGGTTCCGCCCCAACGCCCTTCGGCGGCGAGTTCCACGCCCTGTTGCTGCCCGGCGTCGTACACCTCCGCGAGCGCCAAGACCCGCTCACCGCAGCGCACAGCACCGTCTTCGAGCACGCAATCCGCCTCCGAAACACCCGCGTACCCGGCAGCCACGGCCCGGATCCTCAGCGCAAGTTCCTGCGCCGCGAGCAAGGTTGCCTGCCCGGCCACCACGGTGCCTGCGGAACCGAACGCGCCGGTATCGTGCTCCACGAGGTCCGTGTCGGACTGGCGCACGGTAACGTTCGACGCCGTGGTGGACAGGGCGGTCGCAGCCAGTTGGGCGTGGACCGTCGTGGTGCCGTTGCCGAACTCGGCGGTCCCGACGGCGGCGTCGAACGCACCGTCAGGCAGGAGCCTGAGGCGGGTATGGGCGAAGTGCCCGCGAGGCGGGACGGTATCGATCATGGACAGCGCGGAACCGACGCCCGTGACCCACTCCGGACCTAGATCGTCGAGCCCGGCGTCACGGTATCGTTGACCGCCGCGCTCGAGGGCATCCCGGACCAACGCCACGCACTGGTCCAGTCCGTAGCTCCCGTAGAAAACGTCCTCTTCCGGTTCCGGGTTCGTGGAGAGCATGTGGTCCCCCGGCCTGACCATGTTCTTGAGCCGGAACTCCAAGGGGTCCATGCCGATACCAACCGCGAGTTCATCCACCGCGGATTCGATCGCGAAGATCATCTGGCTCAGGCCGTAGCCACGGAAGGCGCCGGCCGGGACTGTGTTGGTGTAGACGGCCAGCGCATCCACTTTCTTGTTGGCGCAGTTGTAGACGGCCAAGGACTCGCCGCAACCGTGGAACATCACTCCGGGCGCGTGGTTTCCGTACGCACCGGTGTTGGTGACCACGTCCAGCTGCATCGCCGTCAGGTGGCCGTCCCGGCTAGTCCCTGCCTTGACCTTGATGGTGAAGGGGTGGCGCGTGGTGGTGGCGGTGAATTGTTCGGTGCGGGTGAACTCGACTTGCACGGGCCGACGCAGGTTGAGGGCCGCCATGGCCACGAGGTCCTCGGTGAGCACTTCCTGCTTACCACCGAACCCTCCGCCCACGCGGCCGGCCACCACGCGGATGCGGTCTTCGGGAAGGTCGAACACGCGGGCCAGGGTGCGCCGGACCAGGAACGGGACCTGGCTTGAGGAACGCACCATGAGCCGGTCCTCCGCTGGATTCTCGGATGGCTCCACCCACGCGATGGAGCAGTGCGTTTCCATCGCGACGTGCTGCACCCGCTGGGTCTGGTACGTGTTCTCGTGGATGAAGTCAGCCGCTGCGAATCCGGCTTCGACGTTCCCCAGCTCGGAATGGACCTCCGCCACGACGTTGTCCTGCGGGCGGGAAATCCGGGCCGTTTCCCCGTCCTTCTCCCCGTGGATCGCGGGCGCACCGGGCAGCAAGGCGTCCTGGGGTGAGAAGACCGCGTCCAGGAGTTCGTACTCAACCTTGATGGCACGGGCCCCGGCTTCCGCTGCGCCCACCGATTCGGCGACGATGGCGGCAACCCGCTGGCCGATGAAGCGCACCACGTCGTCAAGGACTCGGGTGTCGTCGGGATCATCGGTGTAAAGCTCGTGCTGGGCCGTTGAGAACAACCTGGCAGGCGCGTCCTCATGGGTGAAAACCGCGACGACCCCGGGTACCCGGAGTGCCGCAGTCGTATCGATGGAAACAATCCGAGCATGCGCGTGCGGCGAGCGCAGCAACTTAAGATGCAGCAGTCCCGGGAGTTGTTCCGGGGGGACATCGAGCGTGTAGCGGGCGGTGCCGGTGACGACGGCGCGTCCCGCGGGCGCGGGAACGTTGGCGCCGAGCTGGCCCCTATTTTTACCTTCCGGGCCGGCACTTGCCGCCGTGCCGCCGTCGGAGGTGTTTTGCCCGTTGCGGGCGCCACCGCAGACGGCGTCCGCAATGGAACGGTAACCCGTGCAGCGGCACAGGTTACCCTTGAGGTTCCGCGGGAGATTCGCCTTCTGTTCCTCGTCGAAGGTGGCGGCCGTCATCATCATGCCAGCCGTGCAGAACCCGCACTGGAAGCCCTGGTTATCCAGGAACTGCTGCTGCATCTGGTGCAGCTCGCCCTCGCTGGAAAGCCCCTCGATGGTGGTGACCGAGTGCCCTTCGGCGCGGACGGCGGGGTAGATGCAACTGTGCACGGGTTTTCCGTCCACGTGGACAGTGCACGCGCCGCAGTCGCCGCCGTCGCACCCCTTCTTCACGCCGAAGTTGCCCTGTTCGCGCAGGAACGTCCGAAGGCACTGGCCCGGGCGGGGAGCGGCCTCGGTGGCTGTTCCGTTGATCTCGATTGCCATGCTCAGGCCTCCTTCTGTGCGGGTTGGGTGGATGGCTGTGGCGAAGTGGCGTGCGGCGGCCAGAAATCGCCCGAGACGGTGAGCGGTTCGCCCGGCTCCTCCGGGCCACACAGCTCCGCACGGATCTCCTCGGTGAGCCGGAAGGTCATGTCGCGGCGCCATTCCGGGAGCCCGTGGATGTCATCGTGGTACAACTCCGTGGGGATCGAATGCCCGACGGCGGCGGCCAGCTGCTCAACGTCCGGCAGCTCCGCCGCGGCGAACCGCAGCTGCACGGGCCGCTTGGTGGCGGCGGTGACGGTGAGGACCAGGCTGCCATCGGCGTCGAGCCTTCCGATCAGCAGCACCCCGGATCGCCCGAGGTTGCTGAGGGAGAGCCGGCGGAAGGCCACCTTCGCCGCCAAGGCCGACGCCGGCAGATGGATGCTGCGCAGGAGCTCGCCGGGTGCCAGGCAGTTCTTCCCGTCCCCGGTGACGAACTCGGCCACTGGAACACTGCGGCTGCTGCCGTGCCGGCCAAGGATGGTGGCCCTGGCATCCAGGCCGGCGCACAGCGAAATCATCGGCCCAGCTGGGAGTGAGGTGCACACATTGCCGCCAATGGTGGACATGTTCCACACCTTGAAGGAGGCCACGAAAGAGTCGCAGCACGGGCGGAAAAGATCCAGTCCCGGCCAGTTCCGGCTGGCCACGGCGTCAGACACCGGGAGAGCGTAGAGCTCGGCAACGGTACAGGTGGCGGCCAGCTCAATGCCGGCGTCGCTCACGGTTACGGCCGGCCATCCTGCCTGGCCCAGATCAAGCAACCGCTTGAGGGGCTCCTCGCTGCCCACCGGACTGCCGTAGGAGAACAAGACCGTGCCGCCGGCGAGCCAGGCGTCGCCCTCGCGCCACTGGCCTGGATCCGTGGTGGCAACCACGGACTCGATGGTGTTCATGTCCATGGGGTCACCTTGCTTTGTTCGGGGGTGTTGTGGTGGATCGGCCCTGTTCCGTCCTTGAGCGAACCCCAGCCGGAGGCCGGGTGCGGCGCGCGGGACGCGAGGATTTCGGCCGTAATGGAAACAGCCACCTCAGCGGGAGTGACGGCACCAAGGTCCAGTCCGATCGGCGAATGCAGGCGTTCGAGGGCCTCGGCCGGTATGCCGCGGTCGAGTAGTCCGTCGATCCGCTGCCGGTGGCTGCGCCTCGAACCCATGGCTCCCACATAGGCGAGATCCAAAGCGAGGGCTGTTTCCAGCAGGGGAATATCGAATTTGGGATCGTGGGTCAGGACGCACACGACCGTGCGGGCATCGACCCGGCGGGCGGCTGATTCTGCGGCAAGGTAGCGGTGCGGCCAGTCGGTGACGAGGTGGTCGGCGGCGAGGAAACGGCCTTGGCTCGAAAACGCGGGCCGGGCATCGCACAAGGTAACCTCGTAGCCCAGGAGTTTCCCGGCGGGGAGCAAGGCCGCGCCGAAGTCATTGGCGCCAAAGATCAGCATGCGGGCCGCGGGCAGACGGCTTTCGACGAAGAGAGTAATGGGTTCGGCTTCCGGCGCGGAGCCCCCGCAACCTTCGGCCGGGGCGAGACGCACCAGCCCTGCCCGGCCGCCATGCAGGAGGGGCTCGAGCTGCGCCGCGGCCGCGCGGATCACGGCGTCATCCCCGCCAAGAAGTACCGAAAGTTCCCGTGAACCAGCGGCGGAGAAACACGCCGGATCAGGAACGACGACGGCGCCTCCCGCGGCGTCGAGCCTGCGGATGAGTGCCAGGGAAGAGCCTCCTGAAGCATTCAACAAGGCCAAATCCAGGCCATCGGCCCTAGTCGGCTGGATGTGGACTTCCAGCTCGCCGCCACACGTGAGCCCGACCGCGAACGCGTCCTCGGCGCTGTAGCCGAACGACTCGAGGCGACTGCCGCCGTCGTGCATTGCTTGAAGGGCGGCTTCCACCACGGCGCCTTCCACGCAACCTCCGGAGAGGCTGCCAAGGACGTCCCCGTGTTCGGAAACCAGCATGGACGTGCCGAGCGGCCGGGGCACGGAGCCTCCCGAGGCCACGATGGTGGCGACAGCGCATCGCTGCCCCGAGACCGCGGGCCGCCACGTGCCCAGCGAAGGCATCAAATCCAGCATGGCAACACCTCCTTTGCCGAGGTCCCGGACCGGAGACCCGCCCGGGGCAGTGTGCGATCTTGCCTCATATTCTCATTCCTTGCGTCTATACAGGAGAGCTTCGGGTAAACGGACAACCCGTTGCGTGAAGAGGACCGGGGCGGGCCTCTCATTTCCCACCCCGGTCCTTAGCGGAGCGGCCGCACCTCACCGCCGCCCGCCGTCGTCGTCCGCTTTAGCGGTCGGGGACGATCGGCGGACGCCTATTCATTGCGGTGATTTGCGGCCGGACCGCCGTCTCAATGGCCGGCTACGATCCCATGAGTGCGCTGATCGGCCCGCGGGCAAAGTAGATCAGGAAGCCCACGGTCACCACCCACATGAGCGGATGGACTTTCCTGCCCTTCCCCGATGCCGAGTGGATCACGGCCCAGGAGATGAATCCGACGCCGATGCCGTTGGCGATGGAGTACGTCAGCGGCATGGTGACGATGGTGAGGAAGGCGGGCAGGGCCACGGAGAACTTGGAGAACTTGATCTCGCGGATCTGCGCCATCATCATGGCGCCCACCACCACCAAGGCCGCGGCTGCGACCTCGAGCGGAACCACGCTGGTGAGCGGGGTCAGGAACATCGAACCCAGGAACAGCAGCCCGGTGACCACCGACGCCAGGCCGGTGCGGGCGCCTTCGCCAATCCCGGCAGCGGAGTCGATGTACACGGTGTTGGACGAGCCCGACGTCGCGCCGCCAGCTACCGCGCCCAGGCCTTCGACGATGAAGGCCGACTTGAGCTTCGGGAACGTCCCGTCCTTATAAGCCACGCCGGCGCTCTTGGCGAGGCCGGTCATGGTGCCCATGGCGTCGAAGAAGTTGGTGAACACCAGGGTGAACACCAACATCGTGGCCGCCAGGCCGCCGATCCGCGAGAACGAACCGAAGAGGTCGAAGTGGCCCACCAGGCTGAAGTCCGGGGCGGAAACCAGCTGGCCGGACAGGACCGGGGTGTTGAGGTGCCAGCCACCGGGATTGGCGGCGCTGCCAGGCCCGATGTGCATGACGGCCTCGACGACGGCGGCGAGGACCGTGGTGGCGACGATTCCGATCAGGAGGCCGCCCTGGATCTTACGGGCCACGAGGATTCCCATGACCAGCAGACCGACGATGAAAACGAGGGTGGGTATTGAGGTGATGGAACCATCGTTGCCGAGCTGTACCGGCGGTCCGCCTTTTGTGGCGCGGACGAAGCCGGAATCGACGAATCCGATGAAGGCGATGAACAGGCCGATGCCAACGGTGATGGCGGCCTTGAGTTCCTTGGGGACAGCCTTGAAGATCGCGGTCCGGGCGCCCGTGACGCCGAACAGGACAATCAGGATGCCGTTGATGACCACGAGGCCCATGGCTTCCGGCCAGGTGACTTCGTGGATGACGGCTACTGCGAGGAACGAGTTGATTCCCAGGCCTGCGGCGAGCCCGAACGGCAGGTTCGCGATCAGGCCGAAGAGGACCGTCATGACACCGGCGGTCAGGCCGGTGACTGCCCCCACCTGCGCCGCGGACAACCATCCGCCAGCCACATCCGTGGGTGCGTTCTGGGCTGAGAATCCGCCCAGGATCAGGGGGTTGAGGATTACGATGTAGGCCATCGTGAAGAACGTGACGATCCCGCCGCGGAATTCGCGGGCCAGCGTGGAGCCACGCTTGGTGATCTGGAAGAAACGATCCAGGAAGGAGTTCGACGCCGGGGGCCTGGGGCTGCTGCCCCGCTGCGCCAGTCCGGTTGCCGTGTGCTTTTCGCGTGCTTCTGTCTGCCCTGCGCCGGAAGGCGCAGCCTGCTTTTCAGTTGCCGTTCGCATTTCTGCGGGGTCCAGGATTGTCATTTCAGCCACCGGGCCCTAGTAGTCAATCCTGGAGTCAAGCGTGTTCCAGGTGTTGAACGGTTCCAGGATGGCCGGGGCCTGGGGGTCGCCCAGTTCCAGCTTGCGGACCGGCATGAGCGTGTCCCGGTCTTCGTTCTCGAAGTATTCGTAGAAGACGGCGTCGTCGAAGCCGACGGATGCGGCGTCGTGCCGGTCTGCTGCGAAAACCACGTTTCCGATGCGGGCCCAGAGTGCCGAGGCCAGGCACATGGGGCATGGCTCGCAGCTCGTGTAGAGGGTGGCTCCGCTGAGATCGAAGGTGCCGAGCTCGCGGCAGGCATTGCGGATGGCGGTGACCTCGGCGTGGGCCGTGGGGTCGTTGGTAGCGGTGACCCGGTTGACGCCTTCGAAGGCGCGGCCATCCGCGGTGACAATGACGGCGCCGAAGGGCCCGCCGCTGTTGAGGACATTGGCTGTTGCCAGCTCAATGGAAGTGGCCAAGAAATGTTCGGCCGTGACGGTGGTACTCATGTGCGACTTCCTTAGTGCTGAGGAAGCCTGTAACCAGGGAGGCATCTGAACATGACAGACCAGTGCTGCGATTACCAGGCTTCAGCATGTGCTTTTGAAGGTTTCGCCTGGTAGATAGCTTCCCGGAGTCCGGGTGCCCGCCTTTGGCAAATTGAGATTAGCACCGGAGATGTGAGCCGCGCCATAGTTTCTGGAAAAAAAGTTTCGACATGTGAAATTCGCGCTTTGTGCCGGGCAGGAGGCCGGGCCTGGGCGCCGGTCACATTGACGCATTTCGGCGAGCCACCTACGCTGGGTGCCACCGGCAGGCTCGCCCTCCGGAACCTGGATCAGCAGACAGGAACCACTGAGCTGGAACGCAACTACGCCGACCAGACAAGGATTCCAGTGTCCCCCACATCCGATTTCCAGCCAGCAGCCCCGGCAACGGATCCAGCCTCTTCCCGGCTCTGGATCAAGAATCCCCTCGCAGTGTTCACCGCCAACGGGCTCGACGCCCGCGGCGGCATCGTGGTCAGCGACGGGAAAATCGCGGAGCTCGTCCCCGCAGGAAAGCGTCCTTCCGCGCCGTGCCATGAAACGTTCGACGCCGGCAGCCACGTACTGCTGCCGGGCCTCATCAACACGCACCACCACTTCTACCAAACGCTCACCCGCGCCTGGGGTCCGGTGGCCAACGCTCCCCTGTTTCCCTGGCTGCAGAACCTGTATCCCGTGTGGGCGCGGCTGACGCCGGACAGCCTCGAACTTGCCGTGAAAGTAGCGCTCGCGGAACTCCTGCTTTCCGGCTGCACCACGGCGGCCGACCACCACTACCTCTTCCCCGCGGGACTTGAGGACGCGATCGACGTCGAGGTCGGCGTCGTGCGTGAACTCGGCATGCGCGCCACGCTCACCCGCGGGTCCATGACGCTGGGCGAGGACGACGGCGGCCTGCCGCCGCGGTCCACCGTGCAGCGCCCGGAGGTGATCCTCGCGGATAGCGAACGGCTGATCGGGAAGTACCACGAACGCGGAGACGGTGCGGCCATCCAGATCGCATTGGCCCCTTGCTCACCGTTCTCGGTGACCAGGGAGATCATGGCCGAGAGCGCTGCCATGGCCGAACGGCTGGATGTCCGGCTCCACACGCACCTCGCGGAAACCATCGACGAGGAAGATTTCTGCCGCGAGATGTTCGGGCTGCGCACCGTGGATTATCTGGACAGCGTCGGCTGGCTCGGAAAGCGCACCTGGCTGGGCCACGGCATCCATTTCGACGACCACGAGATCGCCCGGCTGGGAGCCGCGGGCACCGCCGTCGCGCACTGCCCGACGTCGAACATGCGGCTCGCATCCGGAACCGCACGGGTGCTGGAACTTGAGGCCGCCGGAGTTCCGGTGGGGCTGGGAGTGGACGGTTCGGCTTCGAACGATGCCTCCAACATGATCCTCGAAGCGCGGCAGGCGCTGTATCTGCAGCGGCTGCGCTATGGCGCGGACGTCCCGGTGGAGCGGGCGCTAGGCTGGGCGACGCGGGGATCCGCTGCAGTGTTGGGCCGAACGGACATCGGCCAGATCGCGCCCGGCATGCAGACAGACCTTGCCTTGTTCAAGCCCGACGGGCTGCGCTTCTCCGGCAGCCATGACCCCGTCGCGGCTTTGTTGCTCTGCGCGGCGGACCGCGCCGACCGCGTCATGGTGGGCGGCAAGTGGCGGGTTGTGGACGGGCAGATTCCGGGACTGGACATCCCGGAACTTATTGCCAAACATTCAGCCGCCGCACAGAAAATCATCAGGGGTTAGGAGTAGCCTCTCGATTAGGTCGTAGATCAGGAGGCAAATCATGACCGTCCCCCAGCACAACACGCCGACTCCTCCAGGTTGGTACCCGGACCCCTCGGGCTCTGGGCAGCTACGGTGGTGGGACGGTAACGCCTGGACTGGGAACGCTTGGAACCCGCCGACCCAGGCCGGCGCAGCTCAGCCCGGCGCAGCTCAGGCCGGCGCGGCGTGGCCCGCGGCCGCGAGGCCAGGGCAATACGCCGGACCTGGACAATACGCGGGGGCGGTCCAGCCCGCGCCGCGCCCGGAAATCAGCAAGCAAACGCCGGTCTACAATCCGTTCATTTGGCTCGTCACGCTGCTGCCGGTGATCACGCTGATAATCCTGATGCTCTGGAATCCGGTCTTCCACCTGCGGTATGTAGGCGCTCGGCGCGTACCGACCCTGGATCCCAGTGCGTTCAGCGTTCCATATTTCCTGCTCGTTATCTCTTCCTGGCTCATCTACGGGGTCAGCGTTCTCTTGTCCTACCTCGACTGGCAAAAGCTGCAGAGGGACGGGGTTGTCCGCCCCTTCCACTGGGCATGGGCCTTCCTGGGCGCTGGAGTCTACGTGGTGGGCCGTTCAGTGATCGTCCACAAGGTCGCCCCGCAGCGCGGACTCGCGCCTGTTTGGGCACTGATAGGCCTGACCGCCGTGAGCCTGATCCTGGTGTCCGTCAAAGCGAGCATGATCGTTTCGACCATCGCCAAGGCTCTACCAATGTAATAGTTCGCCTGGGCGGGAGCCGGGATCGTGGGTGTGGCCCGTCCGCTGCGTCCTGGAACGCAGCGGACGGGCCACACCTGCGTATTCACAAAAAAGCGGCGGGCGGCACCACCCCGTAGTGAGGGGTTCAGTGCCGCCCGCCTTTTGGCTCTGTTGCGCAGAGTCCCTCATTCCCAGGGGCAGGAGCCCTAGGAACGCTGCCGGCCGAATACCGGAAGGGCGCGCAGCCAACGGGAGAAGGTCCCGGGCATGCGGTCACAGTCGGCCGGAATGTAGAAGTCAGGATCGGTAGCGCCGAACGGCAGGTACAGCTCCTGGCCGGGCGCCGGGAATTCCACGACGTTGTTCTTATCCTGCGAGTCCATCTGTCCTCCTATTTCATGCGCTCAAGTTCTCCGTGGCGATGCGGCTCAGGCCCTTCGTCAGGTTCCTCACAACTTCCGCACTGCATTTCCACATACTGGAAAACATTTTTTGTTATATGGAAATGATAGAGGGGATCCGCGAACGGCGTCAAGGGGTGCCCGCGGGACCACGCCCCGCGGCCAGCCACCGTCGGTCACAATCAGAAAGTAGGTAACGATTCTCCGGAAGTGATGTACACCACTGGCAATCGTGGGCTACGCTTTCTTCAATTCGTGGCGCAGGTCACGTAACCTGGGAGCAGCAGGCAGGGTCGTAATGAGCTGGCATCAATGGATGCCGGCTCTTTTTTGTTGGGTCGGCTCCACCAGAAACGCGTATGAAACACGCGCTTAATTTCATTGGTGGACCTTAGTGGTTCCACCTCACAGAAGTTGGGATATGACCATGAGCAACAACATCGTCCTCGGCGACAACCAGTACGGCAAGGCAGAAGTCCGCGTCGTCAAAGTCACCCGCGACACCGACCGCCACCAGATCGAAGACCTTAACGTCACCTCGCAATTGCGTGGCGACTTCCAGGCTGCGCACCTCCAAGGCGACAACGCACACGTCGTCGCGACGGACACCCAGAAGAACACCATCTACGCCTTTGCCCGCGACGGCATCGGCTCCCCCGAAGCCTTCCTCCTGCGCCTGAGCGAACACTTCACCTCGGGCTTCGAGTGGGTCACTGGCGGCCGCTGGGAAGCCGAGGCCTACACCTGGGACCGCATCCAGGCACATGGCTCCGAACACGACCACAGCTTTGTCCGCAAGGGGCAGGAAGTCCGCACCGCCGTCGTGGTCCGCGAAGGCAACACAACGCACGTCATCTCCGGCCTCAAGGACCTGACCGTCCTCAAGACCACGCAGTCCGGCTTCGTGGGCTACCCCCGCGACCGGTACACCACGCTGCCCGAGACCACGGACCGCATCCTCGCCACCGACGTCTCGGCCCGCTGGCGCTACAACACCGGTCTCGACGTTGCCGGGACCGACTTCAACAAGAGCTATGAGGACATCAAGGCCCTGCTCTTGGAAGGCTTCACTGAGACCTACTCCCACGCCTTGCAGCAGACCCTGTTCGACATGGGCAAGAAGGTGCTGGAGGCCCACAGCGAAGTGGACGAGATCAAGTTCTCGATGCCCAACAAGCACCACTTCCTGGTTGACCTCAGCCCGTTCGGCCTCGACAACCCCAACGAGGTCTTCTTCGCCGCGGACCGCCCGTACGGCTTGATCGAAGCCACGGTCCAGCGCGACAACACCACACCTGCCCCGGCTGCGTGGAACGGCATCGCCGGCTTCTGCTAAGCACCCAGGTACCCGCCCAACTGACTCGCAGCAAGTGTCGTTTTGGAGCCTCAAAACGACATCAAATGCGAGTCAGTTGGGCAATCCCTCACACCCAAAACCACATTGTTAGCCAGACAACGTTAGCCAGACAAAGACGTCTGCCATGAACCAAGAAAGTCTGCCATGAACACGAAGAATAAAACCCGCCCCGCAGCGTCCGGGCCAGCCCGCCTCGAGGACCAGCGCCTCTCGATCGGGAGCACGTTCGCCTACGGCTTCCAACACGTCTTGACCATGTACGGCGGCATCATCGCCCCGCCGCTCATCATCGGAGCCGCTGCGGGCATGTCCTCGCAGGACATCGGCCTCCTGATCGCAGCCTGCTTGTTTGTCGGCGGCCTCGCCACCATTCTGCAGACTGTCGGCATCCCGTTCTTCGGATCGCAACTGCCGCTAGTCCAGGGTGTGTCCTTCGCCGGCGTTTCCACGATGGTGGCGATCGTCAACGGCGGCGGTGGGATCCAGGCGGTGTTCGGCTCTGTCATGGTGGCATCCCTCATCGGCCTGGCGATCACACCCCTTTTCTCCAAAATCATCAAATTCTTCCCACCCGTTGTCACAGGTACCGTCATCACCACCATCGGGCTGACCCTCATGCCCGTCGCGGCCAACTGGGCCATGGGCGGCAACAGCGCCGCTCCCAACTACGGAAGCGTGGCGAATATCGGACTTGCCGCGGCCACGATGGGCATCGTCCTTCTCCTGAGCAAGGTGGGCAACGCGGCGATCTCCCGCCTGTCCATCCTCCTTGCCATGGTCATCGGGACGGTCATCGCCCTCGCCACGGGCATGGCCGATTTCTCCAAGGTTGGCCAAGGTCCGGTAGTTGCCTTCCCCACGCCCTTCGCGTTCGGTGCTCCTACTTTCGAGATCGCATCCATCGTCTCGATGCTCATCGTCATCCTGGTCACCCTGACCGAGACGTCTGCGGACATCATCGCCGTCGGGGAAATCGTGGAAACCAAAGTCGATTCACGCCGTATCGGCAACGGCCTCCGGGCGGACATGCTCTCCAGCGCCATCTCCCCGATCTTCAACTCCTTCACCCAAAGCGCCTTCGCCCAGAACGTCGGCCTCGTGGCCATCACGGGCATCAAGAGCCGCTTCGTGGTCAGCGCCGGCGGATTCATCCTGGTGGTCCTCGGTCTGCTGCCGGTCCTCGGGCGAGTTGTCGCAGCGGTTCCGACGCCCGTCCTGGGCGGTGCCGGCGTCGTACTCTTCGGAACTGTGGCCGCAAGCGGCATCCGGACGCTCTCCAAAGTGGAGTACCGCAACAACATGAACCTCATCATCGTGGCTGCGTCCATCGGCTTCGGCATGATCCCGATCGCCGCCCCGAAGTTCTACGATCAGTTCCCGTCCTGGTTCTCCACGATCTTCCACTCGGGCATCAGCTCGGCTGCCATCATGGCCATCCTGCTGAACGTGCTCTTCAACCACCTCAAGGCCGGCAACTCGGACAACCAGTCGGTCTTCGTGGCAGGCACGGGACGCGTGGTCACCGAATCGGATATTGCGTGCCTTGCGAACGGCGACCGTTTCGAGAACGGCAAACTGATCGACGCCGAGGGCAAGGAAGTGCCTCTCAAGTCGGACTCCCCGGCCGAGCACTGACAGCCTCCTCCGACCCTCGCTCACATATACGGGGTGTTTTCGAGACCCTCGCTCACATGATGAACTGCTCCCCGAAAGTTGGACTGAGAAATTCAGCCCGATTTCCGGGGAGCAGTTTTATTCATGCAGGTAGTTCAAGGAGCGCTAGTGAGCGAGCGTCCGCCCGAAACCCCACATACGTGAGCGAGCGTCGGGACAGGTTAGTTCTGGTTCAGCTCGGCCGAGATCGCGAGGGCGGCTTCCCGCAGGAGCGGCACGGCGCGGTCGGCAAAGTGCTGGTCCACGCGGGACACCGGTCCGGAAACGGAAATGGCGGTCGGCGTCGGGGCGTTGGGGACGGCCATCGCGAAGCAACGGACGCCGATCTCCTGCTCTTCCTCGTCGATCGAGTAGCCGCGTTCGCGGATCCGGTTCAAATCGGCGAGGAGGGAGTCGATGTCCCCGATGCTCTTTGCCGTGGGAGTCGGCATGCCCGTGCGGGCCACGATCCCACGGACCACCTCGTCGTCGAGCTGGGCCAGGATGGCCTTCCCGACGCCGGTGTCGTGCGTATGGGCGCGGCGGCCCACCTCGGTGAACATGCGCATGGAGTGCAACGACGGAACCTGGGCAACGTAGATGACCATGTCGGAATCCAGCACGGCCATGTTGGACGTTTCGCCGAGCCGGTCCACGAGGGACTTCAACTGCGGACGGGCCAGGGATCCGAGTTGCTTGTTGGCGCCTTCGCCAAGCCGGATGAGCCGGGGGCCCAGCGCGTAGCGACGATTGGGCAGTTGCCGGATGTAGCCGAGGGACACCAAAGTACGCAGCAGCCGGTGGATGGTGGGGAGCGGCAGGTCTGTCGACGACGACAGTTCGCTCAACGTGACGTCTCCGCCGGCGTCGGTGATGAGTTCCAGCAGTTCGAAGACGCGCTCGACGGACTGCACGCCTCCCGAGGGCTTTTCAGCCATTCCGTTGTCTCCTATGGCTCGGAATCCGACAACTCTTATCCGCATCGTGAAAAGAATTGCTTAGAACACTCAAGATACAGCACACGACGCCGGAAAGCTTGCCCATCGATTAGGGCTTGTGTTTCCACTTCGTAGATAATAATATCCATAATACGAAAACATTCGGTTTGAGCGGAGGCCCGTTACGGGCCTTGTACGAGGAGGAAATTCAATGGCGAACCCGAGCCCCGGAAATTCGATCACCCTGCGCGTCGCCGCGCCGTCGAGCTTCACCGCCACGAGCGAGCTGGCCGCAGCCGTCGCCGCTGCCGGCGCGGCAGTCACCGCACTGGATGTGACCGAGTCGCACCACGACACCCTGGTTGTCGACGTCACGTGCAACACCACGGACGAAGACCACGCGAACCGCGTCAAGGACGCCCTCAACGCGCTCGACGGCGTCACGGTCCAGCACATCTCGGACCGCACCTTCCTCATGCACCTGGGCGGCAAGCTCGAGGTCGTCCCGAAGGTGGCCCTGCGCAACCGCGACGACCTTTCCCGGGCCTACACCCCCGGCGTCGCACGCGTCTGCCTCGCCATCGCCGAAGACCCGGCCGCGGCCCGCAACCTGACGGTCAAGCGCAACACGATCGCCGTCCTCACCGACGGTTCGGCCGTTCTTGGCCTGGGCAACATCGGCCCGGCCGCAGCCCTTCCTGTCATGGAAGGCAAGGCCGCGCTGTTCAAGCAGTTCGCCAACGTCGACGCCTGGCCGGTCTGCCTGGACACCCAGGACACTGAAGAAATCATCATGATCGCCAAGGCCATGGCTCCGGTCTACGGCGGCATCAACCTTGAAGACATCGCAGCCCCGCGCTGCTTCGAAATCGAGAAGCGGCTCCGCGACGAGCTGGACATCCCCGTCTTCCACGACGACCAGCACGGAACCGCAATCGTCACCCTCGCGGCCCTGGTCAACGCGTTGCGCGTGGTGGACAAGAAGCTGTCCGAGGTCAAGATCGTGGTCTCCGGCGTCGGCGCTGCCGGCTCGGCGATCATCCAGCTCCTCAAGGCCCAGGGCGCGCAGCACATCGTCGCCGCCGGCCGCTCCGGGGCCATCCACTCGGGCGAAAAGTACGACGACGAGCACCGTTCCTGGATTGCCGCGAACACCAACGAGGCCGGATTCTCCGGCACGCTGCATGAAGCCCTCAGGGGTGCCGACGTGTTCATCGGCGTCAGCGCTCCGCACGTGATCGGCGAAGAGCAGGTCGCCTCGATGGCCGAGGACGCGATCGTGTTCGCCATGGCCAACCCGACCCCGGAAATCGATCCGGTGATTGCGTCCAAGCACGCCGCCGTCGTCGCCACCGGCCGGAGCGACTTCCCCAACCAGATCAACAACGTGCTGGCCTTCCCGGGCTTCTTCCGCGGACTGCTCGACGCCGGAGCATCGGACATCATCCCGGAAATGCTCGTGGCCGCCGCAGAGGCTATCGCCAAGCGGGTCGCAGATGATGAACTGAATGCGAGCTACATTATCCCCAGCGTCTTCGACCCCCACGTTGCCGCCGACGTCGCCGCAGCCGTTGCGAACGCCGCAAACGCAGCAAACGCGCGGCAGCAGCAAACGCAGGCCGCTAGCGCTCTCTAGGAAAGGACCATCCCATGGCTCTCACAGTCACAGACCCCCGGCCGATCGAACGAGCCGAGGAGATCCTGACTCCCAAGGCGTTGGCCTTCGTGGAGGAACTGCACCGCCGTTTCGCAGGCACCCGCACTGAGCTCCTGGCGGCCCGCGTCGCCAAGCGTGAAGAAGTGGCCCGCACCGGCCGCCTCGACTTCCTGCCCGAAACGCAGGACATCCGCGACGGCGACTGGAAGGTCGCCGAAGCACCCAAGGCCTTGCAGGACCGCCGGGTCGAGATGACCGGCCCGGCCTCCCCGGCCAAGATGGCCATCAACGCCTTGAACTCCGGCGCCAAGGTCTGGCTCGCCGACCTCGAGGACGCCAGCACCCCGACGTGGGCGAACGTCATCGACGCCATCCTCAACCTCCGCGACGCCGCCCAGGGCACCCTGAGCTACACCTCCCCCGAGGGCAAGGAATACCGGCTCCGCACGGACGCGCCGCTCGCCGTCGTCGTCGCACGCCCCCGCGGGTGGCACATGGACGAACGGCACCTGCTGCTCGACGGCGAACCCACCGTTGGCGCGCTGGTGGACTTCGGCCTGCACTTCTTCCACGTGGCCAAGCAGCTCCTGCTCAATGGCCACGGCCCGTACTACTACCTGCCCAAGATGGAAAGCCACCTCGAGGCCCGCCTGTGGAACGACATCTTCGTCTTCGCCCAGGACTACCTCGGCATCCCGCAAGGTAGCGTCCGCGCCACCATGCTGATTGAAACCATCCCGGCCGCATTCGAAATGGACGAGTTCCTCTACGAACTGCGGGACCACGCGTCCGGCCTGAACGCCGGCCGTTGGGACTACTTGTTCAGCATCGTGAAGTACTTCCGCGACGCCGGCGAGTCCTTCATCCTGCCGGACCGCGCGTCCGTGGTCATGACGGCCCCGTTCATGCGCGCCTACACCGAACTCCTGGTCAAGACCTGCCACAAGCGCGGCGCCTTCGCGATGGGCGGCATGGCTGCCGTCATCCCGAACCGCCGCGAACCCGAAGTCACGGCCCAGGCCTTCGAGAAGGTCCGCGCGGACAAGACCCGCGAGGCAAACGACGGTTTCGATGGTTCCTGGGTGGCCCACCCGGACCTCGTCTCCACCTGCCGCGAAGTATTCGACTCGGTGCTCGGCGATCCGGCAAACGGCGGCAAGCCGAACCAGCTGGACAAGCAGCGCCCCGAGGTCTCCGTGACTGCCGAGCAGCTGCTGGACATCTCCTCCGCCGGTGGCCACGTGACCGAGGCCGGGCTTCGCCTGAACCTCTACGTCGCCGTCGCCTACACCGCCGTATGGCTCTCCGGCAGCGGCGCCGTCGCGATCCACAACCTCATGGAAGACGCCGCCACGGCGGAAATCTCCCGCTCACAGGTGTGGCAGCAGATCCGCAACAAGTCCGTCCTTGCCGACACGGGCAACACGGTCACCCGCGAACTGGTCACCCGGATCCTTGGCGAAGAGACCGATCGCCTGCGCAGCGAGGTTGACGCCGAGTCCTTCGAGAAGTTCTACGAGCCGGCCAGCCGCCTGATCGCGGACATCTGTCTCTCCGAGGACTACACGGACTTCCTGACCACTCCCGCCTACGAGCTGGTGTAGGAATGGCCGCGTCTTCCTTCTCTGCGGCAGATCTCGCCGCGATCGACTCCGAGCTGGCCGCCACAGACCAGCTCCTGGAGCGCAATTACCCCGGTGACGATGGCACCCGCCAGCCCGTGCACACGGTATACGTCCCGGCGGACCGTTTCACGCCGTCGCTCTCCGCTGAATGGGGCGCCCAGGCGATCACGACGGCGGAGGCCCACGGCGGACTCGAAAGGCTCGGCGCGCTGCTGGGCCAGGAGCCCGAACTGGCTGCCGCCGTCGCCGCCCGCGTGGCTGCCAAGTTGCGCAGCGAACCGATCGAGGACTTGCGCCTCGACTTCGAGGACGGCTACGGCGACCGCGGCGACGAAGCAGAAGACGTCGCTGCTGTAGCGGCGGCCCAGGCTGTCAGCGAAGCCGTTGCGGCGGGTTCCGCCCCGCCATTCATCGGCATCCGGTTCAAATGCTTCGAGGCTCCCACCCGGGCGCGTGGCCTGAGGACCCTGGACCTGTTCGTCTCCACTTTGGCCTCGGCCGGAGAGCTGCCCGAGGGCCTCATCCTGACCCTGCCGAAGGTCACCACGGTGGCCCAGGTGCAGGCAATGGACTTCGCTGTTTCCCGGCTCGAAGAGATCCACTCCCTTCCGGCAGGCCGGCTCCGCTTCGAAGTCCAGGTAGAGACGCCGCAACTGATTCTCGGCCCGGAGGGAACCTCCCCCGTGGCCCAGCTTCCGCACGCAGTTCCGGGCCGCATCAGCGCACTCCACTACGGCACCTACGACTACTCCGCTTCGCTGCAGATCTCCGCGGAGTACCAGTCCATGGAACACCCCGTGGCGGATTTCGCGAAGGAGGTCATGCAGTTGGCCGTCGCGGGAACGGGCATCCGGCTCTCAGACGGCTCCACCAATATCATCCCGGTGGGCGACAACGTGGAAAACGCGTGGAAGCTGCACGGCCGTTTGGTCCGCCGATCCCTTGAACGCGGCTACTACCAGGGCTGGGACCTGCACGCTGCCCAGTTGCCGAGCCGTTTCGCGGCAACGTATGCCTTCTACCGCGAGGGCCTGCCTGCTGCCGCGGCCCGCCTCCGCAACTATGTGGAGCGCACCGAAGGCGGCGTGATGGACGAACCTGCAACCGCCCGTGCCCTGGCCGCCTTCGTCTTGCGCGGCGTCCAGTGCGGAGCGGTGGGTTCAGAAGAAGTGCTGCGGCTTGCCGGCGTCGAACTCTCCCGGCTGATCGCATTGGCGCATCCGCGGCTCGCACACACCACCTCCAAGTAAGGATCCAATGATGGGCAACTACTACTATCCCCAGGGCGGGCTGCCGCCGCAGACCCACCTCACCACGGAACGGGCCATCGTCACCGAGGCCTACACCGTGATCCCCAAGGGTGTCATGACCGACATCGTGACCAGCACCCTTCCGGGCTTCTCCAACACCCGCTCCTGGATCCTGGCCCGCCCGATCTCCGGGTTTGCCACCACGTTCTCCCAGCTCATCGTCGAGATCGGCCCGGGAGGCGGCGCTCCCAAGGCCGAGTTCGAGGCAGGCGTTGAAGGCGTTGTCTTCGTCACCAAGGGCAACGTCAACCTGACCCTCGACGGCGAACTTCACCAGCTTGAGGAAGGCGGTTATGCCTACTTGGCCGCCGGTGCCTCGTGGGGCCTGGAAAACGTCTCCGACGACATCGTCTCCTTCCAATGGATCCGCAAGGCCTACGAACGGCTTGAGGGTTACGAGGCAAAGTCCTTCGTCACGAGTGATGCCGAGGTGGAACCCACCGCGATGCCGGATACCGACGGCGCCTGGAAGACCACCCGATTCACGGATTCCAGCGACCTGGCCCACGACATGCAGGTGAACATTGTGACGTTCCAGCCGGGCGGGGTCATCCCGTTCCCGGAGACCCACGTCATGGAGCACGGCCTCTACGTGCTTGAGGGCAAAGCCATGTACCTGCTCAACAACGACTGGGTGGAGGTGGAAGCCGGCGACTTCATGTGGCTCCGCGCCTTCTGCCCGCAGGCGTGCTACGCCGGCGGACCGGGCCAGTTCCGTTACCTGCTGTACAAGGACATGAACCGGCAGATCAAGCTGACATAGGGGTTTCCCTCCCGGCTAGCCCAACTGACTCGCAGTTAATGCCGTTATGACCGTTCATAAGGACAACTACTGCGAGTCAGTTGGGTTTGCGCCGCACCCGCGTCCTCAGCGTTGACCCCCTCGCTTCGGGAGAGGACGATCGAAACTACGGGGGCAAGGGCGCCCAGCCGTTGCCCTGCGGCGTAGCTTCAGGAGGCAGCCATGGAGGCTGCGCGGGCCTCTCGGACTTCCCGCGTATCCCGGACTTCCCGGCGAGCGCGGGCGGCCGTCCTGGCTTTGACCTTGGCGTCCGGCGCTTGCACCTACCCTCTGACAAGTGAACCCCCGGCGGGTAGCCCGTCGTCCGATTCGCAAGCAGCACTTCCGGAATCCCCTGTTGCGGACTTCTTCGCGCATGAAATGCTCAACCGGGGCGCACCGGCCGTTGTCGTCCAGATCAAAGTCCGGGGCCGGGAATGGTCCCAGGCCTACGGGAGCCAAGACGTCGAGACCGGCGAACCGGTAGCCGTGAACGACCGGATCCAGGCCGGCGGCATCACACAGTCGATGGTGGCGGTCTCGGTGCTCAAGCTGGTCCAGGAAGGAAAGCTGGGCCTTGAGGACCCCGTCACGGAGTACTTCCCGGAATTCGAGCAGCTCGTCCATCCGCCGGGTCCAGTCACGGTGCGTTCACTGTTGAACCACAGCTCCGGCCTGCCCGGCGCCCCGGAAGCCATCTTGAAGGCCATGCCGACCAAACAAGCCATCGACACGAGGTTCGGCATCGAGGACTACCTCCGGATGGCCGGGACCGTACCGTGGGCCCACGCAAACTTCCAGCTCTTCCGCTACTCGGACGCCAACTATTTCGCCTTGGCCGCGATCGTACAGAAACTCCGAGGCCGGCCGATCGGGGATGTCCTGAAGTCAGATATCTTTGTGCCGCTCGGAATGAGCCACACCTCGCTGGCGGCCGAGCCGGACCGGGATGCGCGCGACATGATCCAGAGCTATGAATTCATCGACGGCGAGCGCATCAATGCCTCGCAGCCGGAGTATCTCGTCGCTTCTCCCGCAGAGGGAGTCATCTCCACGGTGGGCGATATCAACACGTTCTATGCTGCGCTCATGCAAGGCAGGCTACTCACAGCGGATACCCTCCGCGACATGCAAACCCCGTGGCAGGAGAACCACGGACTTGGGCTGCAGCGTTGGAATGACGAATGCACGAACGGCTTCTACTACGGCTACGGCGGCAGCACCTGGTTTGCCAGCATCGCGTTGACCACTACCGACGGGAGCCGCCAGATAGCCATGAGCTTCGCCTATCCATCCGACACGGACAAACACATCGAGTCGACGGACGGCAGCGGCCAGCCGGAGTTCGAGCAACTCCTGCAGGTGGCCATCGCCGCCATGAACGGACTCTGCTGAGTCGCGACGCATCCTGCTAGGGTCTGTGCATGGATGAAAAACTGGGGAAATTCATCGAGGACTTCGGAACACTGACAAGGCTGGCCCAGTTTGGGTTGGACCATGCCGATGACGGCGAACAACTTCTGCAGGCACTGACCGGGCACCTCACCGTTCCCGCGCACGAACTTTCCGTCGTGACGGAGGAGATCCCGCAGCATCGCTTGGTGGATGTGGACATCGTCATGGAAGGGCTGGCTGGCCGCGACCCGGACTGGCGGCTGGTAGGAATCGGCGGCGGCGATCAGCGCCACCATATGTCGTTCAGCGACATCTTGCAGCAATCCCGCAGCTACCCGCGTTTCCCCCTCGCCCAGCCGGACTTCACCAACCTCGCCACTGGTCCGGACCACCAGCGCCAGGCCGTTGCTCTGGGGCTCTGGCTCTTCAGCTACTCCGGATCGCCCGTAGCGGTCCTCCAGCGCGGTGCCAAGTTGGATCGCAGCCGGCAAACCGCATCACTTGAAGTCCTGGCCATCCACCCTGGGGTCGCTTCCGAGCTTCTTGCCGAGGTGCGGCGCGAAATGGAACACCAAAGCGTGTTCAAAGGCCAGGTCATCTCGCTCGCCGTCAGCGACTACGGGCCGAGCATCAGCGGGGTGACCTTCATCAGGCGTCCGGAACTCGCCAACAGCGACGTGGTCCTGCCCGACGGGCTCCTCGATAAGGTGGAGGCCCACACCCTGGGCATTGCCCGGCAAACGGACATCCTTGCGGCTCACGGACAGCATCTCAAACGCGGCGTCCTGCTCTACGGCGCCCCCGGGACCGGCAAGACACACACGGTCCGGTACCTGCTAAGCCAAAGCGAGGGCACGACGGCGGTGCTCCTCTCCGGCGGTTCGCTCGCCAGGATTTCCGAAGCGGCCAAGATCGCGAGGGCCTTGGCGCCGTCCATCGTGGTGCTGGAGGATTGCGACCTGATCGCTGAAGACCGCGGCTTTGGCCATGGCCCCAAACCGTTGCTCTTCGAGGTGCTCGATGCGATGGACGGGCTCGACGACGACGCCGACGTCGCTTTCGTGCTGACCACGAACCGGGTGGACCTTTTGGAACGGGCCCTCGCCCAGCGGCCAGGACGCGTTGACCTGGCGGTGGAAATCCCGCTTCCGTCCAAGCACGAGCGGGTGGAACTTTTGCGGCTGTATTCCGACGGACTCGCGTTCTCCCCCTCGGCGATCGAAGCCGCCGCGGCCCACACGGCCGGCACCACGGCGTCGTTCGCGAAGGAACTCATCCGACGATCGGTGGTCGCGGCAGCGTTGGCGGGCCAGCCTCCCACCGATTCACACTTGAGCGACGCAGTGGGCCAACTCATGGCCGACGGCGAAGCCCTGACCCGTAGCCTGCTCGGGAGCAACGGCCGCGAACCCTTCGCAAAGGAGTAGCTCAAGCTCAGAGCGCCAAGGACGCGCTCACTCCGCGGTTCCCTTTTGTTCGGGTTCCTGGTCCGCGGGCGTCCATGTGAGCTTGACCGTGGCTCCGTCGTTGTTTTCGTCGATCCTCATGCGCAGTTCCTCGCCATAGAGGAACTCGTGTTCAAAATGCCGTCCGTCAATGCGAGCCGCATCCAGGAGCTTCGTCATCGCCGTTGCCATCGCCCGGCCCCAGTCATGCGGATTCTTGCTGGACGCTTGTTCAAGGGCTGAATAGCTGACCATAAATCAATTGTTCTCCGGCGCGCGGACTTCTGCCAGCTTCAATCTCGGCGCAGGGTTCATGACCTTTGGGATGGGTCAGTTGGCGGTGTCCGGAGGCAAGCGAAGTCCCGCTGCGGCCATGTCCGCTCCGAGTACACCACCGAGCTTGGCATGCCCGGCCGGGTTCAAGTGCACACCGTCCACGAGATCGCCCTCCACGTGATATTTGGTGATCCAGTCCCCAACGCTAAAGAATGTCGCTCCGGCCTTTGCCGCAATGTCGCCCAGCAGTGTGTCAACCTGCGTACGGCGGCCCCCGCCAGCGTCGGCGCCCTTGGCGAGGGTTCCGATCATCGCGATCTTCGCCAGCGGATACCTCTTTCTGAGGGCTGCGATGAGCCTGTTGGCATTGCTCGTGATCTGCTCATCACTCACTTTGCGGGCGGCGTCGTTGCCTCCGCCTTGGACCACGATCAGGGGTGGTGTTCCGTAGGGGAGTACCCAGTCTCCGCGTTGCAGCGCGTCGATGTAGTTGCCAGTGTCGCTCGTGCCGGCTACGAAGCCCGTGCCTCCGCGGCCAACTGTGTACACCTTGTAGCCGATGGAGCCCAGGGCTGCCCGTGGCCAAGATCCCTCAGGCTGGGCCTGGGAGTCCCCAATAAGGACGGCGGTGTGCCGGACGTCCGCGAGGATGATTTCGTTCCGGTTGTTGCTGGGGTTCTTGTACAAGGACCCCACAGGAAGCTTTGACGGACCCTGACCGGAATCAGGTTTCTTGGGACTTTGGCCCGCTGCCGCTGGACTCCCCGAGGGGGCAACCGGTGCCGCTGTCTGCCTTCCGCCGGATGAGTCGCTCGGTTGAGCAGGCGCCTGTGAACAGCCTGCCAAAAGGACTCCGGCGGCGATCACGGATGCAGCGGAGCGGAATATGCGAGATTTGTGCATCGACCTGTCCCGGGCTTGCTTTCTGTTCGTTTAAGAGTTGTAGAAGCAACTTTCCATTGCTCATAGACCGGTGGCGGAACGAGCCGACAGCCTGCCTACGTCGGAGTCTATTGGATCGGGACGGGGAAGGTCACGGCGAGGTGGGAATTATCCTCGCCGGACGCCCGGTGTGGAAGAATTTCATTTCGCAGCCCCATCCTTCCGACGCACAGAGAGGAACCCCGTGCACGCACCGGCGCCCGAGCCGGAAACCCAAGCTGTCCCCGATGTCCGCTTGCGGCGATCACGGACGGGAAGACTGCGCTCAGCGCAGCTCACGTTGGGTTTTGTCATCGTCTTCTGGGGATTGGGAGCGCTAACCTACAGCCTCGCCACGGGGCCGGATGCGCAATTGCGGCTCAATTTCGCCCTTACGCCCCGCTCGATACCTGATCACTGGTGGGCCGCTGTGACCTCCGCTTTCTGGGCGAGGGACCTGACGGGCTATGTTCTGGAAACTGCTTTGGTGCTGCTGCTGGGTATTCCGTTGGAACGGCGAATGGGACGGCGGGCGTACGCAATCGCCGCGGTCTCCACCCAGATTCTGGGCGTTGGCATTGCCCTTGGATTCCTTGCCTTGGCCCAGGGGTTGCTCGGCAGCTGGACAGCGGAGATAGGGAGCCACCTCTTCGTGGGCCCTAGTGCGTTCATCATCGGTACCGCCATGGCGGGTACTGCGTCCATGGCGACCTTGTGGAGGCGCCGGATCCGGCTTGTCGCCTTCGCCTTGTTGCTCCTCCTGGCCCTGTACAGCGGAGGGTTTGCGGACTTGGTCAGGCTCGGCGCCGCAGGTGCGGGCACGGTCCTCGGGCCGCTGCTGATGGGCCGGCGGCCGCGGTTTGCGCGCCCGGTCAGTTCCCGGCACGAAGGCCGGGTGCTGCTCTCGCTGCTCATTGCCGCATCGGCGATCGGTCCGGTAGTCGCCGGCCTCATACCGCATGCTGTAGGACCGCTGTCCATCCTGCGTTTCCTGTTTACCAACATCCAGCCCGTCGATCCCCAAACGCTCCAGGGCGTGTGCTCGGATCCGGCGCAAGCGAAAGACTGCGCCGTCGCGCAGCTGCAGTTGCGCGCCGGGGCTGGCGGAATCTTCATGGCCATCCTTCCGTCCTTCCTCCTGCTGTTGCTTGCGGAGGGCCTCCGCCGCGGACGGCGCTTTGCCTGGGTGGGGACCCTTTTGATCCAAGTAGGCCTTTCCGTCCTGGCCGGAATTGCACTGGCCGGAGTCTTGCAGCCGACTGCTTCGGCTACCGGCGCGAGCGAGGGGATTGTCGCAATCGAAGGATCGGCTTCCTCGCAGCCGTTCACCCTGGCCTTGCCGCTGCTTCTGCCCCTCGCGCTGACCATTATTCTGCTCGCGACCAGGCGGCTGTTTCATGTCCAAGCGCCGAAAGGGACGTACAGACGCCTCGCTGTGCGGGTACTTGCAATAGCGGCTGTGCTCAGTGTCGTCTATGTCGGCGCAGGGCTCTTGCTCGCGCAGGAATTCTCCCCGGTACCAGGGCTGCCGGATCTACTGGCGGATGTCCCTGACCGGTTCCTTCCGCTGGGCTTCGTCCTGGATGTGCCCCCGGCGATATTCCCCCAAGGCACGGCCGCCGTTCTCGTATACGAAGGCGTCGGAGTCGTCTTTTGGGCGGTCGCGGGTGTCCTGATCTTCAGGACCTTCCTCCACCAGGCCCACACCCGGCACGACGCCAGTACGGAGCGTGCCCGGAAGGCCATCAAGACATGGGAGGGAAGCTCGCTGTCCTGGATGACCACTTGGCCGGGAAATATGTACTGGTTCTCCGCTTCCGGGCACTCCTTTGTTGCTTACCGCGTCAGCACGGGGGTTGCGCTCACGCTGGGCGGCCCGGTGGGACCCAAATCCGAGATGACCGCCGTCTTCGAAGAATTTGCCCGCTACTGCAGGGGCAACGGGTGGACGCCGTGTTTCTACTCCGTACCCCAGGAATTGCGCGACCACGCGGATTCCTCCGGATGGAGCTCCGCGCAAGTAGCCCAGGAGACGGTCCTGCCATTGCATTCGGTCTCCTTCAAGGGAAAGAAGTTCCAGGACATCCGTACGGCGTTGAACAATGCCGCGAAGGCGGGCATCCGCTACGAATGGACGAGTTACGCCTCGGCTCCTTTCTCGGTCCAGGTCCAGATCGAGGAAATCTCCGAAGAATGGGTAGCAGACAGGAACATGCCCGAAATGGGCTTTACCCTGGGAAGCCTCGACGAACTCGACGACCCCGAGGTGCGCTGCCTGCTTGCGATCGACAAACGCCACACGGTCCACGCAGTCACGTCCTGGTTGCCCGTGTACCGCAACGGGCACATCGTGGGCTGGACCCTCGATTTCATGCGGCGCCGTAGCGGCGGCTTCCGTGCCAGCATCGAATTCCTCATCGCTTCCGCGGCCCTCAGCCTCAAGGATGAAGGATGCGAATTCTTGAGCCTCTCCGGAGCACCCCTGGCTCGGGTCGAAGAGGATCTTTCCGAGATGCCGCTCCCAAGGCGACGATCCCGGCCTCCCGGCAACCTCGACCGCTTGCTCGACTGGTTGGGGGCGACTTTGGAACCGGTGTACGGGTTCAGGTCCCTCTTGGCCTTCAAGGCAAAATTCCAGCCCCGGTACGAGCCGCTCTACATGCTCTACCCGGACGCCGCTTCGCTGCCTGCCGTCGGGACCGCAGTGGCACGGGCCTATCTGCCAATGCTCAACCTCGGAGCGGGGCTGGCCTTGGCAGGCCGGATCTTCCGCTGGCCAAAGCGCTCCGGAACGTCAGGTCTAAGCCGCCCCTGAGGCCGACGACGACGTCTCTGACGACTCCGACGGGGAGCCCGACGTCGGGACCCCGCCGATCGGGACATTGCTGTGGTGCGCTTTGCCGTGGTGAAGTTGCAAAGCACTGAGCACCAGGCCGAAATGGCTGAAGGCCTGGGGCGTATTGCCGAGTTGGCGGCCCGCATGTGCGTCCCATTCTTCACTCAAGAGGCCCACATCATTGCGTAGGGCCAGGAGCCTCTCGAAGAGGGCTGTCGCCTCTGCCCGGCGCCCCGCGCCCAAGAGGGCGTCGACCATCCAGAAGGAACACGCAAGGAAGACGCCCTCCCCGCCCGGCAGTCCGTCGTCGCTGTCTTGCGGACGGTAGCGCAGCACAAAGCCGTCTTCCGTCAGCTCACGCTGGATGGCGTCAATGGTGCCGATCACGCGCGGATCGTCGTGCGGCAGGAAGCCCACTTTGGGGATGAGGAGAAGGCTCGCGTCCAGCTCCTTGCTCCCGTAGGACTGGACGAAAGTATTGCGGTCCGCGTCGAATCCGTGGGTCATGACTTCGTCATGGATGGTGTCCCGCAAGGCCTCCCAGCGATCTAGCGGACCGGGCATCCCGGATTCACGGATTCCGCGGACCATGCGGTCAGCCGCGACCCAGGCCATCACCTTGGAGTGCACGAAGTGGCGCCGCGGGCCGCGTACTTCCCAGAGCCCGTTGTCCGGTTTGTCCCAGGTGCTCTCGAGGTGGCGCATCAAGGCGGTCTGGATAGCCCACGACTCATCGCCAACAGTCATCAGCGACGCCCGGGTCAGGGACAGGCAATCAAGGACTTCCCCCCAGACGTCCAGCTGGAGCTGCTCCGCTGCCGCATTCCCGATGCGCACGGGCTTCGAACCCTGGTATCCGGAAAGCCACGTCAGCTCCGTCTCGGGCAATCGCCGGCGACCGTGCAGGCTGTACATGATCTGGAGGTCGGCCGGGTCACCGGCCACTGCGCGAAGTAGCCAATCCCGCCACGCGCTTGCCTCGTCGGTGTAGCCCGCGGCGAGGAAGGCTTGAAGTGTCAACGTGGCATCACGCAGCCAGCAATAGCGGTAGTCCCAGTTCCGCGGCCCGCCGATCTGTTCGGGGAGCGAGGTTGTGGCGGCGGCAACAATGCCCCCGGTAGGCGCATAGGTGAGGGCCTTCAGCGTGATCAAGGAACGCTGAACGGCTTTCCGGTAGGGTCCCCGGACGTTGCAACGCTTGGACCAATCCGTCCAGAATGTTGCCGTGTCGTCAAGGGCGATATCTGCCTCGACGGTGCGGGGCCGCCGTTCGTGGCTGGGTGCCCAAGTCAGGACGAAGGGGATGTGGTCACCGGCGTTCACCGTGAACTCGCTGACCGTGGTGAAGTCCTTGCCTACCAACGGCGCCGGGGTCTTGAGGTAGACGGAGTCCGGACCGGCAACGGCGCGGAGGCCGTGCCTATCGCGGCGCACCCAGGGCACCACGTGTCCATAGTCGAACCTCAGGATCAGTTCTCCGCGCATCTTGACCGTCCCGCGGATCCCTTCCACCACGCGCACGATGTCCGCGACGGCGTCGCGCGGCGGCATGAAGTCGATGACCCGGACGTGCCCTTCTTTGGTTTCCCACTCCGTTTCCAGGATGAGCGTTCCGTCCCGGTACTGGCGGCGCGTGCAGATTCCCCCGGTTTCAGGTGCCAGGAGCCAGCGTCCTGCTTGGGGGGAATCCAGGAGCGCGGCGAAGCATGCGGGCGAATCGAAACGCGGGAGGCACAGCCAGTCTATGGAGCCCGCCGTGCTGACCAGGGCTGCGGTGTGCAGGTCCCCGATCATTGCATAGTCTTCGATTCTTTGGCCGGTAGACGGTTGACCGTTCACAGTCCCTTCCCAAGTGCTGATTCGATGGCGGCTATGGCCTTGGCCGTGATCTCTTCCCGCCGGCCGGAACCATCCACGGCGAGCACGATTCCGCGCTCGGAGTATCGCTCGACCACGGCCTGTGTCTCGTTGCGGTAAAGCTCCAGGCGACGCCGGATCACCGGTGCCGTGTCATCGCTTCGGCCCTGTTCCTGCGCCCTGAGGAGCATCCGCGCGACGAGCTCGTCGTCATCGACCGTTAGTTCGACGACGGCATCGAGCTGCTGCCGGTTGCCGGCCAAAATGCCGTCCAGTGCCTCGATCTGCGCCGTCGTTCGGGGATATCCGTCCAGGAGGAATCCTGCCAGGACATCGGCGTTGCCAAGCCGCTGACGGACCATGGCATTCGTGACGTGATCCGGGACGAACTCGCCGCTGTCCATGTACTTGCTGGCTTCGGCTCCGAGTTCTGTCTTGCCGCCGACGTGCGCGCGGAAGATGTCTCCCGTGGAAATGGCAGGTATGCCGAAATGACCGGCGATGTGCTCAGCCTGGGTACCTTTGCCCGAGCCAGGAGGCCCCATGATGATCAATCGCAAGTGTCACCTGTCCGTTCGTGAAGCGGTTTTGCGTGCCCCGGCGTTGTGGCTCGAGCTTAGCAACTGTGGAGCGCTCGCGGCAGGGCTGCGGCTGGCTGCTTCAGACCGTCGCGGGGTCGGTGTTGGCGCCGCAGAGGATCACGGCCACCCGTTCCCCTTCGGCCGGAACATACGCTCCGGAGTTCACGGCCGCGAAAGCGGCGGCTGCGCCATGTTCCACGACAATCCGGTATTGCTCCCAGAGCAGGGCGCGCGCCGCGGCGATGTCGTCGTCGGACACCAGGACCGTCCGGACGCCGGTGCGGACGGCCACCTCGAAGCCGATCCGGCCGATCTGCCGGGCGCCCAGGGAATCTGCGGCGATGCCGGAGACGGCTACGTCAACGGGTGCGCCCGCAGCGAGGGCCGAATAGAGGGTGGGAGCATTGTCCGGCTCGACGCCGACAACCCTGGCGTGGCCTTCGACGGCGGCCGCGATTCCCGCCATGAGCCCGCCGCCTCCTACGGCCACCACCACGGTGTCTATCCCGCCCAGTTGTTCCAGGAGTTCCGAGCCGACGGTGCCGGCGCCAGCGGCGATTTCGGCTTGATCGTAGGCGTGGCAATAGACTGCACCGGTTTCCGCGGCAAAGTCGAGGGCGGCCTCAAACGCTTCGGCGTACTCGGTTCCGCGCTGGACCACCGTGGCTCCGCTGGCCTTGAGTTTCTTGACCTTCACGGGGGGTGCGGTTTCGGGGACAAAAACGGTCGCCGGCACACCGAGTTGCGCCGCGGCATAGGCATTCGCCAGGCCCGCGTTGCCTCCCGAGGCGACAACGATTCCAACATCGTCCTTCAGCTCACCGCGCTCCCGCGCGGCGAGCACGCGGTTGAAAGCACCCCTCGCCTTGAACGTCCCCGTGTGCTGCATGAACTCGCATTTGAACCACAATTGCCCGGGCACCGTTCCGGCATCCGCTTCGAAAACGGGGGTGCGGCGGATCCTCCCCGCAATCCGGGCGGCAGCTTCGTCGACGTCGACGCGTGTGATCATAGGAAGTCCTCGTTCCGTGCGGTCCGTTCTTGGGCAGGCGCTAGCCTCAGGCTATCGCCTACCGCTTAGAGGGACTCGACGTCGGCCGTTCCGAGCTGCTGCCGGCGGGCCTCGCGGTTCCGCCACCAACGGCGGGCAAGGTCAACTGCGGCCCAGATTCCGGCGAGGGGAGACAGCACGACGACGCCGTAGATGAAAATCATCCACGTCAGGATGGCCAAGGGCTGCTGCGCTCCGCTCAACCAGGACAACCCGCCGAGCAAGCCGATTGTCCAGAACAAAACCACGCCCAAGAGCACTGCTCCCGCCGGAAAGTACTCGCTCCTCACAACAGCCATCAGTGTCTCCACCGGCTGCCACCTGCCTTCCATCACCGCACCCGAATAACTTCAGTATGCATCCGGGAAAACGCCCGACACGGCCAGCGCGCGGGCGAAGTGACGAACATAACCGTTGGGGCCGTGTCGCCACGGATTTCCGGGCCTATGTGACGGGTGGAACGGCGGCGTAGTCTGTAAACACGCACGGTTGATAGCTGGAAAAATGGCTCCGAAGAACAGCCCGAAAAGTGGTTTGGCCAGGGTCCTGCGAAGGGTCTTCGGATTCTTCGTGGTGAGTGCCATCTGTGGCGTGCTGGCCGCCGGATTGGTAGTCGCCGGTGTGGCGTCGGCCGGGATGGCCGTCAGCGGTTCGATCAAGTACTTCGACAACCTTCCGGGTGACCTGGTGGTGAACGCGCCGTCGCAGTCCACAAAAGTTCTCAGTTCCGACGGAAAGACAATCGCCACCTTCTATGCGGAGAACCGGGTGAGGGTCAGCCTCGACCATATGTCCCCCTACATCAAGGACGCGATTGTCGCCGTCGAGGACAGCCGCTTCTACGAGCACGGCGGCATCGATCCCCAAGGGATTCTCCGGGCATTAGCGTCCAACTTCACGAAGGGCACCAACGAGGGCGCGTCGACCCTCACCCAGCAGTACGTGACAAACGTACTGAACGAGTCCCGTCTGGCGGCAGGCCAGACCGGTCAGGTGGTGCTCAGCGGCCAGAAGACCATCGGTGACAAGCTGCGCGAGATGAAGCTCGCCGTCGAACTCGAGAAGAAATTCACGAAGGACCAGATCCTGGAGGGCTACCTCAATATCGTGTTCTTCAACCGGGACGCGTATGGCATCGAAGCTGCGGCGCAGCACTTCTTCAGCGTCTCAGCCAAGGACCTCAGCCTTCCACAGGCCGCGCTGCTCGCCGGCCTGGTCAACAGTCCCAGCTACTTCGACCCCTCCGTCCATCCGGACAACTCCATCCAACGCCGCAACCTTGTGCTGTCCGACATGCTCGCGCAGCACAAGATCCAGCAGGCTGCGTATGCAGCGGCCGTCGCCACTCCCATCAAGCTCAACATCACCCCCGGGAAGCAAGGCTGCGCCGCAGCAGACATGGCCGTGTATTTCTGCGACTATATCTCCCACCTCATCCTCAATGATCCGGCCTACGGTGCCAGCGTCACGGACCGGGAACAGCTTCTGTACCGCGGTGGCTTGACGATCACCACCACCTTGGACAGCCGCTTGCAAGTAGTGGCACAGCAGCAGGTCGATGCCACGGCAGGGGCCAACCCGGACAAATGGGGCGCCGCCTTGGTCTCGGTTCAGCCCGGCACGGGCAAGATCCTGGCGATGGCGCAGAACACCGTGTTCCTCCCTGAACCCGGAAAATTCGATACCCAACTGAACTTCAACGTCGATTCAAAGGACGCCAACGGCAATGACCTGAACGGAGCCGGAGGGTTCCAGCCAGGTTCCGCCATGAAGCCGTTCACTTTCACTGAGTGGCTCAACGAGGGCAAGTCCATGACCACAGAGGTGGACGCCTCGCGGCGCACCTATCCACTCGGATTCCCCTGGAAAGACAGCTGCGGGAAGGTGCTGGGCGGTTACAGCACCGCCCAGAAGATCGCCGGCCTCGGTACAGCGGACGACCTCCGCAACAACGACGAGGGGTACTACCGCCCGATGCCCGTCAACTACGGGCTCTACAACTCCATCAACACCGCAACCTTTGCCGAGGCCGCCCAACTGGACTTCTGCGGTATCCAGAAAGTGGTGGATGCGGTGGGTCTCCACAGTGGCGTGGACAACGCATCCGTGAACATGCACCAATTGGGCAATCTCCTCGGCGGGACGGAAATATCGCCGCTCGTAATGGCCGACGCCTTTGCTACGTTCGCCAATGACGGCACGTACTGCGCACCGATCGCCATTGTGGGCATCACGGATCCATCCGGCGGGAAGCTGCCCGCCCAAGCCAGTTCATGCCGCCCGGCCATCAAGCCCGAGGTTGCCCGCGGCGTCGACTCCGTGCTCCAGGACGTCCTGAAACGGGGATCCGGCATCTACATTCAACCGAAGGTCCAGGATTTGTTCCCTACCGCGGCAAAAACGGGAACGAACAACAGCAACGGCTCCACCTGGGTGGTCGGATTCACCACCGGGCTCGCCACCGCGTCTTTCTTCGGCGACACCATGGCAGGACAGAGCCGGCCCGGACAGAACGTCACCATCAACGGCAAGTTCTACACGGCCATCGACGGCTACATGCTGGCTGGCCCCCAGTGGGCCAACTACATGACGCAAGTAGCCGGGCTGTACCCGGCGGCAGCCTTCCCGGCGCCGCCCGCGTCCATGGCGGGGACACCCACGCCGACTCCTTCCCGCTGAGCTTCAGAATTCCTGTCCAGTAGCACGCATACCCTCGGTCACCCGGGGGTATGCGGATTTCCTGTGAGTTTCGGAAGAGTTCGGCTACCCGCAATTGAACCTATCGTGAACGTTTCCGCGGTGAGGCCCAATCGGCGAGACGGATCCCCTCGCCACAACAAGAATCATCCGGGGACGCATTCACGATCGATAAGCACGTAATAGCGAAGGGTCTTATTTTGATGAAGACAGCCAAGAAAAACG
Source organism: Arthrobacter sp. 2MCAF14 (assembly GCF_052115645.1). Lineage (NCBI taxonomy): Bacteria > Bacillati > Actinomycetota > Actinomycetes > Micrococcales > Micrococcaceae > Arthrobacter > Arthrobacter sp. 2MCAF14. The sequence goes on from NZ_JBFRHB010000016.1 coordinate 34,363, forward strand.
GGCTTGCCACAGCAGCAGTCCTGGGGGCCGTGCTCATGGCCGGATCCGCGGTGGCGCCGGCGATGGCCGACGACGCTTCCCGCGGCGTCCAGGACGTCAAGGGCCAGCAAGGATCAGACAGCAAGGGCCAAGGCGGCCAGGGCGAAACATCGAAGCACGTCCTGCTGCTTTCGGTGGACGGGCTCCACCAGAAGGACCTGGATTTGTACGTGAAGAACCACCCGACGTCGGCACTGGCGTCGCTGGTCAACCACGGCACCAGTTATACGCACGCCCAGACTCCCGTGCCTTCGGATTCCTTCCCCGGCATGGTCGGCCAGCTGACCGGTGGAAATCCCGGGACAACCGGCGTCTACTATGACGACACCTTCAACAGGGCACTCCTGCCGGCAGGCACAACGGACTGCAAGAACACTGCGCCCGGCGCGGAAGTGGCCTTCACCGAAGCCGCCGACAAGAACCAGAACGCCCTCGACGCCGGCCAGGGCCTGCCCGGGCTTCCGGCGAGCATCCTGAACATGACGGGACAGCCCGGCGCACTCCTCGACCCGGCCGCGCTCCCGGTTGACCCGGCAACTTGCAAGCCGGTGTACCCGCACCAGTACTTGAAGGTGAACACGGTTTTCGAGGTGGCGAAGAGCGCCGGCCTGACCACGGCGTGGTCGGACAAGCACCCGGCCTACGAGATCCTGAACGGCCCCTCCGGCAAGGGCCTGGATGACCTGTTCACCCCTGAGATCAACAGCAAGGCTGCCGCTCCGTTCACTGGCGACTGGACGCAGGACAACGCCGCAACCCAGCAGTACGACGGCTACAAGGTCCAGGCCGTGCTGAACGAAATCGACGGCAAGGACCACTCAGGCACCAAGGCGGCCGCAGTACCGGGCATCTTCGGGATGAACTTCCAGGCCGTCTCGACGGCTCAGAAGCTCCCGACGTCGGACGGCCTCACCGGCGGTTACCTCCAGGGCGGCACCGTCCCCGGGCCGCTCTTGAGCAAAGCCCTGGACTTCGTCAACGCCTCCGTGGGTAAGTTCGAGTCCGCGCTGGCGGCTTCCGGCCATGCAAAGGACACCACGGTGATCCTTTCTGCCAAGCACGGGCAGTCGCCGATGGACGCTTCGACGCTGACGAGGGTGCCTGACAGCGCGATCATCGACGGCCTGAACGCAGCATGGAAGTCGGCCCACCCCGGCTCCGCGGACCTCGTGGTGTTCTCCACCGACGACGACATCATGCAGCTGTGGCTTTCGGACCACTCGCAGGCCGCAGCGCAGTTCGCCAAGGACTACCTCGCAACGCACAGTGCCGCCGGGAACGACATCAACGGAGCTGCCAAGACCGTGACAACCTCGGGGTTGAGCAAGGTCTATGCGGGTAGCGAAGTTGCAAACTACTTCGGCACCCAACCCAGCGATGCACGCTACCCGGACATCCTGGGGATCGCCCAGACCGGCGTTGTTTACACAGGCGGCAAGTCCAAGATCGCCGAACACGGCGGAGCCAGCGCGGACGACCGCGATGTGCCGCTCGTGATCTCCGGGGCCAATGACGAACACGCCCGGACGGTGACCACCACGGTCGAGACGACGCAGATTGCGCCGACCATCCTGAAGACCCTTGGCCTGGATGCGAACAAGCTGCAGGCCGTTCAGATCGAGGGGACCAAAACCCTCCCACAGCGCTGATCCAGCGCGCTTCGAACTCTGGAGGGGTTCCACGGCCGGACGGCCGAGGGACCCCTCCCTTGTACTCATCCGAGCCTGGGCTGTACGAAAAGGACCGTTCCGCTGGCTAAGCCTGCATTGGGCGCCACGCCCCGTCTGCTTACAATCAAACGTCAGCAACTACTGAGGGAACCATGAAGAAAATCACCACAACCCTGCTCGCGGCCGGGCTCCTCCTCTCCGCTTCAGCCTGCTCGGCACCGCAGCAGCTGAGCACCGCGGACACCTGCAGCCGGGTCAAGACCGTCATCTCGAACCCCACGAACACCACGGACAAAACGGGAACCATCCGCGTAGCCAACCAGCTCCGCCCGATCGAAGCCGTGTCCTCGGATGAGCTGAAGCCCACCCTGAAGACGCTTGTGGACTACCTGGACGAGTCCTCGAAGGACAAACCGGATACCGCGAAGCTCGATGCCATGAAGAACGATTACCAGAACGCGGGCACCAATTACAGCAAGTACTGCAGCGGCTAAAGGCGGTTTGCATTCCCGACCCGAGGACTGGCCATGGGCGCCCGGTCCTCGGGCGGCCGGCGTCGGCACGGGCGTCCGCTCTGTCGGTTTCAGCGTGCCAGTGAACGGACGCTGAAAGCCCATGGCCGCCCAGACTTCCGGTCCGCTCATTGCCGGCGGCTTGGTCACGCTCCTGGGAGCTCCCCTCGCCGTCCTGGCAGATGCCGCATCCTACCTATTTTCCGCGCTGGCGATCTCCCGGGTTCGCGTTCTGGCGCGGTCTCCGCCCGGAGATCGCCGAGGGACTCCGCTGGGTCTACCGCCACCGCGTCCTTGCACCAATGGCCGTCGGATCCCACGTGTGGTTCCTCTCCAACAGCATGCTCGGAACCGTCTTCGTGTCCTTCGTCCTGCTCGAGCTGAGGTTGTCTCCGTTCGAACTTGGCATCCCGCTTGCGGCCGCTGGAGCCGCCGGGCTGATCGGAAGCAGCTTGTCGGCCAGGTTCGGGATGAGATGGGGAGCCGGACGGGCGGTGATCATCTGCAATGGCTTCATGTCGATCGCTTGGGTGATCATCGCCGTCGTGCCTGCCGGCAGCGGCGAGAAGTGGCTCGTGATTCTCTTCCTGGCCGCCGGGCAAGCCCTCTATGGACTCGCCCTCGGGCTGAGCAACGCGAACGAGATGGGCTACCGGCAAGCGGTAACCCCGGACCACCTGCAGGGACGCATGAACACCACAATAAGGTCCGCGAACCGGGCGATGATTGTGGTCGGCGCACCCGCCGGCGGCCTGCTCGCGGTATCAATCGGGTACCAGCCGACGCTGTGGATCGGTATCGCGGGATTCGTGGCGGCGGCGGTGTTCCTTGCGGCATCGCCGTTCCGTTCGGCGCGGCACGGAGACGCTGTTCAGGGCAGCCTCAAGTAACGGCTGCAGTTCCGCGGTCCGCGACCCGCAGCCCGTTACAGCGCGGTGTGCTTCCCGAACGGATGGTGGCCCGTGGCTGGCTGTCCGTGGCTCCCCAGCCATTCGGACAGGGCCTCGCGCAGGATCTCGCTGGGCGTGAGGCTGAGCGTTTGCGAAGCCGACTCCAAGGCGCGATCCAGGTCCTGGGGAATCTGGAAATCCAGGGGCGAGGGATGGTTGCTTTCCCGGGCATCGGCAGGCAAACCATCACCGCGCAACAGCTTGCCGACGGCTGGCTTCATGTCGTTTTCGGTCCACGCCGAAAGGTGCTCGAAATGAGTCACGTCTCGTGTCATGATTTTCCCTCCCAACAATCAAGCATCCTCCGTTGGCGGGCTGCAGTCACCATCTACGAGTAATTACTCTCTAACTATCGCGAGGTTTGTTCCTTCGGGCGTCAAGCGGACCGCAACAGTATCGCCGTCGAGTAGCAAGGCGGAGGTCGACCGGGCCCGTTCGAAGACCCAGGAGTCGCGGAACGGACCCGGCGCTCACGCTTAAGGGTGAGACCGCGACGGACATCGATCAGCGCAGGGCTGGTGCCGTCAGAGTGATCTTAGGGCTTGGGCCGATTCCGGTCTAGGGAATCGGACGCCCGGGATCGCAAAAAAGTTCATCGACGCAAGAGGTAGTCCGCAACGCCAGCCGGATTCGACAGCCCAAGGAGATGCCCGCCGGGAAGGACATCCGGTTCAAGCGCGAGGCGATTGCGGGCCACCCTGCGTTGGAACCCGAGCGGGAAGAACCGGTCCCCCTCGCCGCTGAGCACTCTGATGGGCACGGCAGGCCACTCCATGAATTCGCAGCGCGACGCGAAGACTGCGTTCGCCTCGGGCCGCTGGTGCGGTTCCCCCTCGGCCGCCACCTCCTGCGGAACGTCATGAAGGAAGTACTCGTTCACATCGAACTCTTCGCTGTAGCCGCCGGCCACGGCAGCACTCTTGCGTGCGTCCTCCCAGCCCGTGTTGTCCCACCATGCACCAGGGGTCTCACCCGGGTTGGGAATCATCGCGTTGACGAACACGATCTCCGCGACGCCAGGCCGGGCGCCCACCATGGGCGCCGTGAAACCGCCAAGCGATTGCGCAACAAGCACGACGTCGGTTCGGCCACTGATTGCCGCCCCAACCAAGCGCGCGTACTCGGGCAGGCCCGCACTTTCGTCGTCTCCCGGCAGATCAACGGCTACGGCATCGTGGCCTGCCTCTTGCAAGAGGGGGACGACGCGGCTCCAATACCAGGCTGAGCCACCTGCTCCGGGCACCAGCACGAACGCGTTCACGAGGCATCCCCGGAGAAATCATCAACAAACGGACCAAGGCTCGGCGTCGAAGTCATGCCCACATTCTTCCCCAGATCCCCGCGCCCGCAAGGGAGCCGCTGGAGATACCTTGGCCCGGTCTTTCCCTGCCAGAGGCCTAGTGGGAGGATGCCTATAGGTGCGGTCAAGCTACGAGAAGGACGGGAAACGACATGTCGGCCCAGGAATCCGTGGAAACAGAACGCAAGTATGACGCTGACTTGGAAACGCCCCTTCCCGCGTTCGGGGACATTGCCGGCGTCGATCAAGTCGCTGACCCTGCAGATCATCAACTCGAGGCCGTCTACTTCGACACGGACGGCCTCATCCTCGCCAAACATCGCATCACCTTGCGGCGCCGAACCGGCGGCACCGATTCAGGCTGGCATCTGAAACTGCCGGCAGACCGCGGCACACGCGTGGAGATACAGGCGCCGCTGGGGCAGCCTGAGACCGTTCCAGAGGAACTGGCAGAGAAGGTCCTCGTGTTCACCCGCGACGACGAACTAAGGCCCGTAGCGCGGATCCACACCCGCCGCACTGTGCACCGGCTGCACGGTAGCGAGGACGTCACCCTGGCCGACTTCGCGGATGACCACGTGACAGCCGAGACCTTGCACCCAGTGCAGATGGAGAGGAAATGGCGGGAATGGGAAATAGAGCTGGTCCACGGCGATGAAGCCCTGTTTGAGAGTGCGGAGCGCGTCTTGTCAGGGACCGGCGCAACCCCCTCGGGGCACGCTTCCAAGCTGGCCCGCGCATTCGGAACCGCTTGGCCAGCCGCCGTGCCGGCGCCACCGAAAGCCCGACCGAAGGGTTCTGCGGGAGACGCAGTAGTTGCCTACATTGCCGCGCAGATTGCCGAAATCACCGCGCTGGACTCCGGGGTCCGGCAAGGCGCCGACGACGCCGTTCACCGCATGCGCTCGGCCGCCCGCAGGCTCCGCTCGACTTTGTCCGCCTACGGCAGGCTCTTCGACGCCGATGCCGGGGATCGGCTCAAGGCCGAACTGAAATGGCTGACCAAGGTCCTGGGCAAGGCCCGGGATGCAGAGGTGCTGCGCGACCGGATCGGGGAACTGCTGAATGACCAAGCCGATGGCGTCGTGCCCGCTACAGCCGCCTCCAGGATCAGCGACGAACTCGAGACCGCCTTCAACTCCGGTTACCGCGAGATGCTCCGCTCCTTGGGAACGAAACGATATTTCCGGCTCTTGGACGGCCTTGAAACGTTCCGCGACGAGCCTCCTACAAGACCTCGAGCCGGAAAGAAGGCCCGTCCCGTCACGGCCAAGCTCACCGCGAAAGCGATCAAGCGGGTGCGTCGTTCCCAGAAGGAAGCGGCCCAGCAGGCTGGCGCGCAACGTGACATGGCATTGCACCAAGTCCGCAAAGATGCGAAACGGCTGCGGCATGCAGCCGAAGCCCTGCAGGACGTCCACGGTAAACCCGCTGCGAAGCTGGCACGCAACGCCCAGAAGATCCAGAAGATCCTAGGCGAGCACCAGGACAGCGTTGTAAGCCGTTCGGTGCTGCTCCGCCTCGCAAACGATACCGTCGGGTCAGTGGAGGACAACTCGCCTTACGGCCCTCTGCTCGCTGCCGAAGAGCAGCGAGCCGCGGACTCCGGGGCCCGCTATGAAAAGCTCGCCAAGAAGAAGCGCCTGAATCCCCTGTGATGAACGCAACAGTGTGGGACGCAACTGTGAGGGACCGGGCTGGGCCTGAAGTGAATCAGCCTTCGCACTCCACGCAGTACGCGTGGCCGTTCTTTTCACGGGCGATTTGGGAGCGGTGACGGACGAGGAAACACGAGTAGCACGTGAACTCGTCTTCCTTCTGGGGAACGACCGCAATGATCAGTTCCTCAGCTACGAATTCGCCACCTGGTACCTCATTGCCTTCAAAAGCATCGGCTTCGTCCAGCTCCCGCACAACGCTGCGAGCGTCCGGAGCATTGGCAGACTGCAGGGCCTGAAGTGACGTGCTTTGGGATTCCGCGACGTCGGAGCGGAGTTCGTCGTAATCGGTTGCCACCTGGTGTTATCTCTTCTCTTGTATATTTGCTGGCGAATGTGCAACATACACCATGCAGCTGCTATTCCCCACATAGTGGCGAAAATCGTGGCCCGATCGTCATGTCAGCTTTCGCGGCGCGCATTGCCCTGACCATCCGCTCCACTGTCGCCGGATGCGTGACTGAGCGTATCCCATCCCCGCCGCCTGGCCCGGACGGGGCGGAATCGACCATGAGCTTACGGCCTGAGAAGTGTATGTCACGGATTCCCGCCGCCAAAAGCGCAGGAACAGCCTGCTCAGTGACACCGCCGCCGGCCATGACGGAAACCTCACTGGGTAGGGCAGCGAGCATGCGTTTGAGCATGTCAATACCGTTGCCGGCGGCCCGGGCTGCGCCCGAGGTGAGAATGCGCCGCGCACCCAGCCGGGCGGCGTCGTCCACGGCTTGAAGCGGATCCCGGGCCGCATCCACCGCACGGTGGAACGTTAGGAAGGTCCCGCCCGCCGCATCGATCAGCGCTTCGGCGCCCGCGACGTCGACGTCGCCTGAAGCGGTCAGCAGTCCGACGACCACCCCGTCGGCGCCGAGGGCAAGTGACTGCCGGACATCCCGCCTCATGACCTCGATTTCACCCGGTGTATAGATAAAACCGCCCGGCCGCGGGCGGATAAGCACGTGGACGAAATCCTGGCGACCGGCGCCGAGCGCGAGCTCGGCAGCTGCCCCAACGAGGCCGGCGCTCGGGGTGAGGCCGCCGGTCTCAAGCGCTGAACAGAGCTCGACGCGGTCCGCGCCGGCTTCGATGGCACAGCGAACACCGTCCAGGTCCTGGACGCATATTTCAATCTTCATGGTTCCTTCGTCGGACGGGCCGAATCTTCACGAGGCGAGCACGGTGCGCAGGCATAGCTGCCCCGCGCCTAGCAGGCCTGCCTGCGAACCGGCGAGCGAGGCTTCGATCACGATGTTCTTGGTGGCGAGCGGATGGCAGCTTTCGTATAGCTGCGAGCGCACAGCGGCGACATACGGCTCCAATTGCGAAAGTCCGCCGCCCAGCACCACCACATCCGGGTTCACGAAATTCACCACAATGCTGAGGGTCTGCCCCAAAATCCGGCCGGCAGTACGGACTCGCGTCGTGGTGTGCGGGTCGCCGTTGTTGACCTGCCGGACAATGTCGTTGACGTCCGCTGCATCGATCCCGACGGCGGCCAGGTCACGGATGATGGCGGACCCGCTGGCCACCGTCTCCAGGCAGCCTCGGTTGCCGCAAGAGCATGGCCCGTCGCCCGCGGCCGGGATCTGCACGTGGGCGATGTCTCCGGCAGCGCCGGTGGAGCCCCGGTAGACCTGCCCGTCAATGATGAGCCCGCAGCCGATCGCGGCACCTGCTTTGAGGAACAGCGTGTTCTGCCGGACCTTGGAATCGGGTGATTCCCGCTGGCGCAGCGTGTGCTCACCCAAAGCCATCATGTTGGCGTCGTTGTCCACAACCGCCAAAGTCCCGAATTCCTCGGCAAGCCAATTCCGGACTTTGAATTCGTGCCAGCCACGCATCCTGGACGGCGAGTCGAGCGCACCCAAGGCAAAGTTGACCGGACCGGGCAAGGACATCCCTACGCCGCGCAGCGGAGGGTCGACGGCCGGATCGCTCAGGGCACGCATCATCGCCGCGGCCTGGGGCAGAACCACTTCGGGGCCGTCGTTGATGTCGATGGTCCTGATTTCGGAGACAAGCAGATTGCCGGAGAGGTTGAGCCTGCCGACCCACAAATGATGGGCACCCAAGTCCGCCGCAAGGATGAAGCCCGCGTCCGGGACCAGTTCCAGGAGGGTGGGCCTCCGGCCTCCGGTCGCCGAACCTGAACCGCTCTCGCTGATGAGCCCGGCTTCCATCAGCTCGTTCACCTTGATGGTGATGGTGGACGGGGCAAGGTTCAGGGTGCGCGCGAGGTCGGCGCGGGACCTCGCCCGGCCGCTGGCGATCATGGACAGGATGCTGGAGGAGTATTCGGTCAGCGCGATGTCCCGGGGGCCGGTTCTTTTCACGGTCTTGGCGTAGGAAGGCTTGTAACCCAAAGTCAGTCCCTCCAGGGGCTCGGTATCTGCCGCCCGCCGGTGGGCCGCTCTTTGCAGAGTAGCTGACGGGCCTGCACCGCGCCGCCGAGAAGCCCTGCCGAAGAGCCGAACCGCGCAGGAAGTAGCAAGGGCCTGCGGTGGAAACTCAGGATAGAGTCCAGCCGTTCCGCCACCGGGACAAGGAGCGCGTCGCCGGCATTGGACAGGCCGCCGCCGAAGATGACGGCCTGCGGTGCCAGAAGGGCGACGCTCTGCGCGATCGCCAGCGCGAGCCCGTCATATGCCTGGTCCAGGACCTCGACGGCGGCCGAATCACCCGCTGCTGCGGCCTCCATGACTTCCTTCGCGCCAACCACGGGCACGCCGGACACGGCTGAATAGTTGCGCGCGATGGCGGACGCCGAGGACACCGTCTGCAGGCATCCCGACGCTCCGCAAGTGCACGGGATGGCCGTTGTGCTCGTGAGTGGCTCCATGCGGGCATGGCCGATTTCTCCGGCGTATCCGTCGCCGTCGTACACCTCGCCGTCCAGGATGACCGCACTGGCGATCCCGGTGCCGATGACCAACACCAGGGCGTTCCGCAGCCCCTTCGCGGCACCCAGGCGGTGCTCTGCCAAACCGGCCACCTGCACGTCGTTGCCGAGCACCACAGGAAGCCCTACGCGCGCCTCCAACGCGGAGGAGAGCGCGAAGTCGGTCCAGCCTAGATTCACGGCGGAGACCACGACGCCCGTGCTTGCATCCACAATCCCCGGCGCGTTGACGGCGATTGCCTGGGGCCGTCGATCCGGGGGCTCAGCTCGGTAGGTGGCGACGAGGCCGGACAGTTGGTCCAGGAACTCCCCAGGCGAGGCTATGGCCGTTGGCGTGGTTCCCTGGTGCGCGAAGCGGCCGGTGGAATCCACGACCCCGTATTTGAGGTCGGTTCCGCCGACGTCGAAAACCATCACCGGAGCGCCCGGTCCCAGAATCAACGACGTCGGCGGGGAGCCGGCGGTTTGTACGCTCAGCTGCATGTCAGCCTTTCACCGCACCAGCAACGAGGCCCTGGGCCATCTTCTTCTGGACGATGACGAAGAGAATGATGACGGGTAGCGCCATGAGGGTGGACCCGGCCATGATCCCGCCCCAGTCCGTTGCCTGATTCTGGCCGCTGAAGCCTTGAATCCAGAGCGGAAGTGTCTTGCTGTTGTCGCTGCTCAGCAGGACAAGTGCCAACGTGTATTCGTTCCACGCGGCCAAGAAGGCGAAGATCCCGGAGGCCACGAGTCCGGAGCCCAGCAGCGGAAAGGTCACCCGGAAGAATGCGCCCATTCGGGAGCAACCGTCGATCATGGCAGACTCTTCGAGCTCCACCGGGACCCCGTCAACGAATCCCTTGAGCATCCAGATAGTGAAAGGCACGGATGCCCCGATATACAGCAGGCTCAGGCCGAGGACGGAGTTGAGCAGGTGCCAGCTGTCGATCATCTTGTACTGGGAAATGAACATGGCTTCAGCCGGGATCATCTGGATCACGAGCACCGAGATGATGACGATCTTGCGGCCTTTGAATCGAAAGCGGCTGAGCGCCATGCTCGCGAAAAAGGCGAAAAGCAGCGCAGCCACCACCACAATCAGGGCAACGCCGAAGCTCATCCGCAGGGCGGACCAGAAGCGGCTGTCGTGGAGCACTGTCTCGTAGTGCGCCCAGGTAAAGTCGAGCGGCAGGAATGACGGCGTGCGGGACTGCAAGGCGTCGTCCGTGACGAGCGAATTGTTGACCAACCAGTAGACCGGGAAAATCCACAGCAGACCGAAGACCAGGCCCGTGATGTTGGCCGCCGAGCGGCGGACGGGGTTGGGTTTGAGGGCCATTCAGACTTCTCCCTGCTTCAGGAATTGGGTGACATAACGCCACGTGAGGAGCAGCGTGATCAGCAGCATGATCAGGGCGGTCGCGGAAGCCACGCCGTAGTCGCCGCCGGACAAGCCCACCTGGTAGACGTAGGTGCCAAGGACGTTGGTCTGCTCGGTGATGCCGCCGTTTTTCTGGAGGATGAAGATCTGCGTAAAGACCCGCAGGTCCCAGATGATTTCGAGGATCGTGACCAGCAGGAGAACCGGGGCGATGGTGGGTACCGTGATTTCGCGGAATTGCTTCCAGCCGTTGGCGCCGTCCAGCGTTGAGGCCTCCAGCATGGACTCATCGATCTGGGTGACCGATGCGTAGACCATGAAGACCACCAGCGGCACGCTCATCCAGATGACCAGGATGGCGGCTACTGCGAAGAAGGTCAGGGGGTTGGAAAACCAGTTGTAACCGGCCATCCCCTGCAGTCCCAGTCCGGCCAGTGTCCAGTCGACCACCCCGGACCTGGAATCGAAGATCCACTGGAACACCTGGAGCGAGGACAACACGGGCATCGCCCACGCGAGCAGCATGGCGGCCTGGACGAAGACGGAGACCGGGCGCGAGAGTTTGGTGAGCAGGAGCGCGCCTCCGATCCCGATGGCCATGGTCAGTGCGGCACACACAAGGCAGAAGGCAAGGGATCTTCCCAGGGTGAGCCAGAATGCCGGATCGCCAAGCACCCGTGTGAAATTGTCGAGCCCTGCGAATTCCGCGGGTTTGCCGAACTGCTGCTCAAGGGAAAAGTGTTGGAACGCCATGGTGATTTGGCGGAGCAACGGGTAGCCCATGTCCACCAGGACAATAAGCACCGCGGGAAGCAGAAGGATGTATGGCAGGGGGTTGCGCCTGCGTTTCCTCGGGGCCGCTGCTTCAGTCCGGTCGGGGAGGATCCCTTCCGGTTTCGCACGCGTACTGGTTACGGTCATGGCTTCGGTCCTTTCTGCTTCCCGCCGGGCCTACTTGCTGTTGAGGATTTCGGTCATTTTGGCGTCGACCGTCTTGGCCAGCCCAACGGGGTCCTTCAGCGCGCCCATGGCCACGAAGAAGTCGTCAATCACCTTGGCGCTCTCCACCAATGCCCAGTTCTTTGCTGCCGGGGTGCCCACGGAATTCCTGACGGCCTCGACGGTGACCTTGGACAATTCGTCCTGCCCGAGGGCTGCGGCGTAGTTCAGGTTTCCGGGGACCCAGCCTCCCTCGGTCGCGAAGAACTCCTGGAATGGCTTGCTGAAGATGAGTTTGAGGGCCTCCTTGGCCAGCCCCCGCGCCTTGCTGTTGTTCGAGATGGCCACGTTGGAACCTCCGGCAAAAGGATTGCCCACGGCGTCACCCTTAGGCGACGGGAAGTTGAAGTACCCCACCTTGCCGGCGTCGAGGAGCTCCTTCTTGATCTTCTTCAAATGGAAGTTGAAGCCGAAGAACATTCCCGCCTCGCCCGTGTTGAAGGCGGTGTACGGCTGTGAACCGATGGTCGAATCGGTGATGGTTCCGGTGCTGGAGCCGGTAGTCCATAATTGCTGGAGCTGGGCGATGGCCTTCTGGCTCTCCGGCGAGGACAAGCTGCCTTCCCATTTCCCGTCCTTCTGCACGGCCAGTCGTCCGCCATTGCTGAAGACCCAGGCGAACGCGGACTGTGATGAAATCCCTGGCAGGAACATCCCGGAAAAGTGTGCGTTCTTCTCGGGGTTGCCGGTCTGGATCTTCGTTGCGACGGCGGTCAGCTCATCAATGGTCTTCGGTATCGCGAGCCCGAGCTGCTGGAACATGTCCTTCCGGTAGAACACGATCCGGCTTCCGGCGTAGAAGGGTGCGGCGTACATCTTGTTCTCGAAGCTGCCGAGTTCCACGAGCGATTTGGTCAGATTTGCACCGCCCAGCTCTTCTTTCATACCGCTCAGATCGGCCAGTGCTCCCACCGCACAGAATGTGGGCGCCTGCGTGTTGCCAAGTTCGATGATGTCCGGCGTCGATTCGGCGCTGGCAAGGGCTGTTTGCAGCTTCGGGACGATGCCATCCCACTCCTGCTGCTCGATGGTGAGAGTCGAGCCCTGGAACTTGTTTTCGAACTCCTGCTTCAGCCACGCCTGGGCCTTGTCAGACACGGAGTCCTTCATGAACCAGACCCGCAGCTTTGCCGGAGTGGAGAGGCTGTCCGAAGAGACGGAGCCCGAGGCCTCGCCACATGCGGACAGCAAGGCTGCGGCACCCAGGGCTCCGCCCAGACCGAGCAAACCACGTCGACTAAGTTCTTTCATCGCTTCCTCCACTTTGAACTCACAGGGTCGATTGACCATGCAGCAAACGAAATCATGGAGGAATGATGCTTCGGAAGGGCCGCTAACTTAGTTCAGAATCGAAGTTAGTTTCGGTCCGGTTTGGAGCCCCGGACGCACCGTCCCCTCAGCGCTCGACGCCGGCCGGCTGGTTCGACGCAGGTACCAACCGTGCGCTCAGGTCAGGTGCCACCCCGCCGTCGTCGAACGGGAACATGGGCCGCGCGATCCTGCTGTGGCCCAGCCGGTGCAGGTCCTGGTCCACGCCGCCCGGGGTGAGCGCCAGCATCCAGTCCGCAGCCATGTCGAAGAGCTCTGGCTCGAGGTAGCCGATCTTGACCACCACAACGTCGGCTGTCCGGGCATCCAAGCCGTTCCGGAGGAAGTCCGATTCCAGGTGATACGGCTTGCGGTGCCGGGTCAGGATGACGCGCAGCCCGCCAACGCGGATGACGGCCTCGTCAATGGCTACGGGGTCGCCGTGCGCCAGGTGCTCCACGATACCGTGCAGCCGCGCCGGACCGGACTGTGTGCCGTCCATGCGAGCGCCTACGTCCACACAAACGGAGCCGCCGACTCCGGCCGCAATGCTGGCATCCAAGGCGGCCCCATCCGGGATCGAGGCATAGATTGCCTGGAGCGTTCCGGCCGCGATGGGTGGATGCTCAAGGAGTCTGTGCAGGGTCCAGGTGACGTCCCCGGCTCCCCCGGCAGTGGGGTTGTCCCCGGAATCGCTGATGAAGTACGGGCGCTTCGTGCTTGCCTCCGCAGCCGCGAGGCATTCAGCGAGCGGCGCCGAGGGCGCTACGAAACGGAACTCGTCCCGTCTGTTCCACACGTCGACGGCGAGCCCGCCCGCATGGCGTGCGACGGCGTCGGCGTCGTCGCCGGTGACCATGACCACGGCCCGGTTGCGCGGCTCATCGGCCCAGGCATAACCGATCCACAGCGCGGCGTCGAGCACGCCGGGCCGCCCGGCGATCACGGCAACCTCCTCATATAACGACTTGGCCGGTTCCAATCGGGTGCTGGTCTTTTCACCGGGCAGCAGGATGGGGACCGGAACCCAGGCCTTGATCGGGCGGCGGGCGGCCTCCGGCAGTGCCAAGCGCTCCAGCAGGTTCGCGGCGGCGCGTTCCTTGGTTTCCAGCCAGTCCTCGTGCGGTGCCATGCGGTAGCAACTGGGGATGTCCAATTGGTGCGCCAAAGTCCAGGAAACGTTGCCGTGCAGGTCCATGCCGCTGGACACCAGCACGTCCGGTCCGAGCAGGCCTCGCAGGGCCAGGAGCAAATCCGCCTCGGGATCATCTATGCCATCGACGCTCATGGCACCGTGGATGTCGAAATAGAGCCCGTCCACCGGGCCCTCCTCCAAGGCATCCGCCACAGCGGTAAGAATCGTCCGCTTCATCTCGGCGTAATCCGCGGAGGGGACGGCCCCGCCCGGGATGGAGCGGAAATGGACAAGCGGTAGCCAGTCCGCCGCCTCGCGCACCGGATGGCCCGGCGCGAAAAAAGGGTACTGGTCCAAGATCTCCTGGCCATCCCGCCGGACAAAGTCCTGCATGCGGGTCCGCGCAGGGGAATAGGTGCTGGCCTCGAGGGCGATTCCGGTAATGAGGATCCGGGGCTTCTTTTCCATCATGCCTGCCACCATATGGAGGTTCGCTGCAGTGCCGCGATGGTCCAGGCACCCGCCGCGAAAGTTCAATGCCGAATGAAGTTCAACCAGCCCTTTTCGCCCGGAATCCGGCCTAACGTGGGCTCGCAAGTGACGGCAAGCGGAATCCACGGAAGAGGATCGAACAATGCAGATTGGTCTGAGCACGTACAGTTTGGCGGGAGCCTTGGCCGACGGACGGGTGGGCCTTTTGGACCTGCCGGGCTGGGCGGCATCCCATCAGGCCGGCCACCTGGAAGTGGCCGAGGCGGGACTGGGTGTGGACCTTTCCGCAGACCGGGCGGCGGCCGAGGGACTGCGCGAGCGTGCAGAGGAGTCCGGGATCACCCTGGTCAACTATGTGGTGGGTGCGGATTTCCTCGGCACCGACCCGGCGGCTGAGATCGCCCGGGTGAAGACGCACTTGGACACGGCCCACCGGATGGGGATCAGCCGCTTCCGCCACGACGTTGTACCGTGGGCGTGGCGCCCCACCTCATACGCCGAATACCGCGATGCCCTGGAGCAGGTGGTCCCGGCATCCCGGGAACTCGCCGACCATGCGGCAACTTTGGGAATCACCACCAGCGTGGAAAACCACGGCATGGCCTTCAACGTCAGCGAACGGTTGCTGCAGTTGATGCATGCAGTGGACCGCGACAATTTCAAGGTCACCTTGGACATCGGCAATTTCCTGTGCGTCGATGAGCTGCCGGAATCGGCCGTCGCCAAACTCCTCCCCTACGCATCTGTGGTGCATCTGAAGGATTTCTACCGCCGGAAGAGAAGTCCCGGTGGCGGCTGGCTGCAAACTCTGGCAGGCGACCATATCCAAGGCTCCGTGTTCGGACTCGGGGACATGGACCTGCCGCGTGTCCTCCGCTTGATCAAGGACTTCGGTTTCAGCGGCCCGTGTTCCGTGGAATACGAGGGCCGCGAGGACTGCCTCACAGCGACGCCGGAGTCGCTGCGTAATGCCGCCGCACTGTGGGAGGACTGCTGACATGGGGGCCCTGAATGTTGGGGTCATTGGGCTCGGGACCATCTCGGACATGCATTTGGACGCTTACCGCGATTCGCCGTCGGCGCACCTGGTGGCTGTCTGCGACATCGACGCTGCGCGGGCCGGAAGCCGGGCCGCGGAATACGGTGCAGTCAAGGTCTTCACGGACTACAAGGAGCTCTTGGCGGATCCCGAGATCGACGCCGTCAGCATCTGCACGCGCAATGACACGCACGCCGAAATCGTGATTGCGGCGCTCGAGGCCGGCAAGCATGTGCTGGTCGAGAAGCCTATGACGGCCTCCCTAGGGGAGGCTTTGGCTGTTGCTGCTGCCGCCCAGAGGAGTGCCGCCGTTTTGCAGGTAGCGGACGTCCGCCGTTTCTCGCCCAACGCCGAGGTACTCAAGCGCTTTATCGACGCCGGCGACCTCGGGCAGATCTACTATGCCAAGGCCACCTGCCTGCGCCGGGTAGGAAATCCCGGCGGTTGGTTCGCCGACAAGGCGTTGTCCGGCGGAGGTCCGCTCATCGATCTGGGCGTCCATTTCATCGACATTTGCTGGTGGCTCATGGGCTGCCCCTCCGTGGCGTCGGTCTCTGGGACTGTCTTCCACAAGATCGGTGCACGGAACAATATCTCGAACTTCAGCCGGTATCTCTCCGCCGATTTCGATCCGGCACGACCACCGGCGGACCCCGTCGAAGATCTTGCGACGGCACTGATCAAGTTCAGCAACGGCGCAGTGATGCACTTCGACACCAGTTACTCGATGCACGGCGCGGATGAAACCAAGGTCCAAATCTTCGGAGACAAAGGCGGCGCGCAGCTGGAGCCGGCGTTGGAAATCTTCACCGAACAGCACGACACGCTGCTGGACATATCGCCGGTGCTGGATTCGCCGACTTTTAGCACCGTGGCATACCGCAACGAAGTGGAGCAGTTCCTGGCCACCGCCCGGGGCGATGCCGCCGAGGCCGCTCCGGCCGCCCACGGCCTTGAGCTCATCAAGATCATCTCCGCGATCTACGAGTCCAGCAGGACGGGCCGCGAAGTGGTGCTGTAGCGGATCAGGCCTTACGTGCTCGATCAGGTCCGCCGTCAGGTCCGACATCGCGTCCGGCCTGGCGGCCGACGTCGCGGTGGACGTCCCTGTCCAGCCTGTGGCCGTTGGCGAGCTGCGCAAGCAGCTCGCCAAGTTGCGTGACCTGCTCGCCTGTCAGCGGGGCCAGAAGCTCCGCTTCATGCTGTTCCGCGATCCCGCGCAGTTCCCGCAGCACGCGCGTGCCAGCGTCGGTGAGGTGTAATTCATAGTTTCGCCGGTCTGTACTGCTGCGCACCCTCTCCACGAGGCCGCGTTCCTGAAGCGAGTCGATGAGTGAAACCACCCGGCTGGGGACGGCACCGAGCCTGTCCGCAAGGGAGCGTTGGCTCAACCCAGGGGCGCGTCCGAGCAAGCGGATGACACCGGCGTCGCTGGGCGTGAGGCCGATCTCCCGAGTGCGGTCGGCAAAGCGGGACGATGCGACGGCGCCCAGCTGCGACAAGAGAAAAGCGGTCCGTTTCGGCCGGCCCGGCGTGGCTAAGTCCATGGATTCAGAATACAGGCTTGACAGAATAATTCTAGAGGTGAACTATTTCAGTAGTGACGCAATTACGAAAGGTTCAGCCGCTGCTAGAAAGGTTCAGCCATGAGTAGTCGTTCGATTCCCGGTGAAGGCCGTCCATCCCGCTCAGGCGGCCCGCACCCTGGCATCCTTGCCCTCGTCAGCCTGGGCATTTTCCTCGCCAGCCTCATCACGTCCGTAATCCTGACAAGCGGCCAAACGTTTGTCTCGCCCTTTGCGCCGACGGAGCAGGTGGCCGCATTCTTCCAACAAAACGTCGCCGCGATGCGGGTCGGCGGCATGCTTCAATTCGGCTCCGCCGTGCCATTGGGGATCTACGCGGCCACCGTCTACGCCCGGCAGCTCCGGCTCGGCGTGCGCGTTCCCGGACCGGCCATTAGCTTCTTTGGCGGCATCAGCGCAGCGATCTTCCTGATGTTCTCGGGTTCCGTGACTTGGCTGCTGAGCCGGCCGGAAATCACCACGGATGTGACGCTCACCCACGCACTCGCGTTCCTCGCATTCATCACCGGCGGGGTCGGCTTCGTCGTCGGAATCGGCCTCCTCATGGCCGGCATGGCCGTCCCTGCCCTGATCCTGCGCTTCATGCCCCGGTGGCTGGCTTGGACCGGCCTGGTCATCGCCGCGCTATCCGAGTTGAGTTTCCTGTCCATGGCGATCGAGCCGCTTCAATTCCTGCTCCCGATCGGGCGCTTCGGCGGCCTTCTCTGGCTGGCTGCTGCGGGCTTCCTGCTCCCACGCAACCGGGCTGCCGCGAACCAAGAACCCCGGGCGCACGCGCCCGGCGCACGCCAAATGCACGGCCCAACCCGGACAACGCCATGACGACGCCGGATCCCACCCGGCCGCTGTCCGGCAAGGTCGCGCTCGTCACTGGAGCGAGCCGCGGAATCGGTGCGGAGATCGCAGCTGCGCTGGCTGGCGCCGGGGCAGACGTCGTCCTTGCCTCGCGTGACAGCGCGGGCTTATCCGAGAAGGTCGCCGCTATCACGGCGGCCGGCTGTAAGGCCGTGGCCATGACCGTCGACGTGGGCAACGAGGACTCGGTGAAAGCCCTGATGGACCAGATCCGGGAACGCTTCGGCCGGCTCGACGCCGCGGTCAACAACGCGGCAGGCGGGGGGCGGGTCCCGGCGCCCTTGGCCGAGTGGGCGAGCGCGGAGTTCGACAGTGCAATCTCGGTCAACCTGCGCGGGGTGTTCCTCTGCCTGAAGTACGAAATCGAGCTCATACTCAAAAGCGGAGACGGCGGGGCGATCGTCAACATGTCCTCCACCGCCGGCGAACAAGGCGTCGCTGGCATGAGCGGCTACGTGGCGAGCAAGTTCGGCGTCGGCGGCCTGACACGGGTGGCCGCGCTCGACTACGCCTCACACGGGATCCGGGTCAACGCGATCGCTCCCGGCCCCATCCTCACCGAGCGGCTCGCCGGGGCGGGCCAAGCCGCACAGGACCGTGTGGCCGCGGCCGTGCCGCTGGGCCGGATCGGCTCCACGGCCGAGGTTGCCGCCGCCGCCGTCTGGCTTTGCTCGGACCAGTCCTCGTTCGTCACTGGAACCGTTCTCGCCGTCGACGGCGGCCGGCTGGCAGGAACGCCCGCGTTCAACACCGGGCTGCGCAGCTGAGTCCGGCCTACCCGGAACCGTTCCAGATGCGACGCCACCACGGCCGCTTGCCCGCAAGTTCCTGATTCACGGCTTCCTGGGCCGCGGTTGCCTTAGCAGCCGCCGCCCGGCGCTCGCGCCAGCGTTCCAGCTCGACGCCGACATCGCGGGTTTTCGTGATCACCGGCGGGCCGCCCTGGAGCTGGCGCCGCGCGTCAATGACCCGGGCATTGAAGTCCTCCACCAGCTCGCGCACCTGATTTTCGGAGTACAGGGCGTCAAGCTTGGCATCCAGTTCAGCATCCTCGGTGCGTAGGAGAATGGCTTTCGGGCCAAGGCCGCTGAGATGTTCGCGCTGGATGAGGCCTTTGACCCACCAATCGGGATCGTAGCGCTCCCCCAGCCCGGGGATCGGCTTGCCTGCGTACTTCAGGTTGTCGAACTTCCCTTGCGCCATGGCGTCACGGATCAGGTATTCCACCCGCGCAGCGTCGTCCACCTTCTTGCGCTTCCGCCGCTCTTCGTCCTCGGCGGCCTCAAGTTCGGCTTCTTCTTCGGCCGTCATGCCGGTTGCGCGGACATTCCGCAGCTCCATAGCACGCTCCAGCCGGCGCTTGAACACACTGTTTTCGCCGTTCACGGTCAATCACCGCCTTCGCTTGCGGAAATCCTGGATCTGCGTCCAAGTATTCCGCAAACGGGAGATTGCCGGGATGGCTCTCAGGGAACGCGGCCTCTGTTCACGCCCAGCACACCTCACTAACCTGACTGGTAACGGCTAGTTCAGGAAGAGGTAACCATGGACGAACAGGGCATTCTGCGCCGCATCCAATCGCTGGTGGAGGAGGAGCGGGAGCTCCGGGAGAAGGCAGAGGCGGCCCCGCCGGGTCCAGCGCATGCACCTGACCGCGCAAGGCTGGAGCGGATCGAGCTGGACCTGGATCAGTGTTGGGACCTGCTGCGGCAAAGGCGGGCCAAGAGACAGTACGGGGAGAACCCGAACGAGGCCAAGCCACGGCCCCCAAAACAGGTGGAAGGCTATACCGGCTGAACCCGAGGCAACGCAGAACGACGACGGCGGGACGCTCCCGCCGTCGTCGTCCCGGCTAGGCGCGAATGCTGAGATAGATGCCCGTATGGTCCAGCTCGCCAAGTCCCTGCGAAACCATCGTTTGAAATGCACTGCGGACGCTGCTGGAGACCGGTAGATCCAGCCCGGCCTCTGCCGCGGTTTCCGCGATGAAGGTCAAGTCCTTCAGCTGGTTTTTTGCAGATCCGCCGCCATCAAAATCCGCCTCGATCCAGCGTTGGCCTTTTTGTCTGAGGACTTCTGAATTCGCCAGGCCACCGGCAAGTATTGCTTGCACGTTCCCAAGATCGAGCCCGGAGGCCTCAGCGAGTGCCATGGCCTCAGAGATTGCCGTCACCGTCGCGGCCACCACGATTTGGTTGCAGGCTTTGGCGATGGAGCCTGCGCCCGTGTTCCCGAACCGCAGGACGGTGGAACCGTAGAGCTCGAAAAGCGGTTTGAGACGCTCCACGACCTCACCGGGGCCGCCAACCATGATGCTGAGCCGTCCCTCTTCGGCGCCGATGGTGCCGCCGCTGAGCGGGGCGTCAATGACGGTTATTCCATAGGTCTCCAGGCATTCGGCGGCGAAGGCCGCGACAGCGACGGGCGACACCGTGCCGTGGACCACCAGGACCGGGTTGTCTATCCGGTTGACCTTCCACCCGGCAAGGAGCCCGCCTCGTCCGTGCAGTAACTGCTCGACTTGGGGAAGGTCGGGCAGGACGGTCAGCACCACCTCGCTGGCTGCTTCCGCCGGGGAATCGGTGGGCTGCCCTCCGTGGATCGCTTTTGCCTTGTGGGCCGTCCGGTTCCAGAGCTTCAGTGGCACGCCGGCAGCGATGAGGTTCCGGGCAATGGGGGCGCCCATCGGCCCGGTACCCAGCAGGGCCACCGACGAGGAAACAGGCGTCTCAGCGTTGGTTATCTGCGTCATGGCCTAGAACGGGATCAGTCCAGCGAGGGCGGGCAGGAACGTACTGAACCAGGGCACCGCAGCGAGCACCAGAAGTCCGACGAAGAGGGCAAGCAGGTACGGCCAGAAGTGTTTGAGGCTGTTTTCCACGGTTTCCCGGGCGGTGGCGCACGCGACGTAGAAGCCGACGCCCGCCGGAGGAGCGAACGAGCCTATTCCCATGGAGATGATGAGCACCATGGCGTATTGCACGGGGTTGACGCCGAAGTCGGTGGCGATCGGCAGCAGCAACGGGGCGAAGATCAGCACGGCGGGGAGGCCCTCCAGGAGCTGGCCCATGATGACGAGCAGAATCACGGTGAACAGCATGAAGAGGACCGGAGAATCTCCGAGGCTGGACATGAGGTCGTGGATTTGCTGCGAGACGCCGGCGAGGGCAAGGGTCTGGGCGAGCGGAGAGGCGGCAGCGATGATGAAGAGCACCATACCCGCCGTCGTGGTGGTTTCCCGCAGGGTGTCCACGAGCAGCCGCTTGCTGCCTCGGCGATAGGCGGCGGCCAGGACGAACGCGTAGGCGACGGCAACGGAGGAGACTTCGGTCGGCGTCGCGAAACCGCTCAGGATCCCGGCCACCATGCCGACGGGCAGGAGGAGAGTGGGAAGGGCAAAGAACGTAGCCGAACCGCGTGCCCGCCAGCTTGCCTTGGGACTGGCGACTCCACCTTGTTTGCGCGCGCGTAGGAACACGAGCGCCATGACCACGAGCGCCAGGAATGCGGCGGGCACGAAGCCGGCAAGGAAGAGTGTGGTGGTCGAAATCGTGGTGATGGAGCCAAGGACGAGAAGGACGATGCTTGGCGGGATGGTTTCACCCATGATGGCAGACGCCGAGAGTACGGCGACAACCTCGGCGCGCGGATATTTGCGCTCTTCAAGCATGCCGCGCATCGTGGTGCCGACGGCCGCGACGTCGGCGACCTTCGAGCCCGAAATGCCCGAGAAAATGTACATGGTCACGACGACAACCTGGAGCAGTCCGCCGCGCAAGTGCCCGATAAGGGCGTCGACGAGCTTGGCCAAGGGGAGGGTGAGTCCTGCGGAGTTCATCACTGTGCCGGCGAGGATGAAGAAGGGGATCGCCAAAAGCACGAATCCCTTCGCGCCCGAGGCCATGCCGATCGGGATGGCGCTGACTTCGGAAATCCCTCCGAGGTAAAGGTAGATCCCGGAGGCGAGGGCGAGGACGAACGCGATCGGGAGTCCGAGGAACAGGAGGATGAACAGAACCGCGAGCACGGTGCCAAGGAGGACGTTCGGCGAGGCGTAGTAGAAAAGGGGCGGGGCCAAAAGTACGACGACGACCAGAGCAGCCGCGATGCCGGCGGCTACCAGCACGGCCCGCTTTTGCTGCCGCCAAAGCTTGACGAGCGCGAACCAGGCAATGAGGACCATGCCCAGCGAAAACGGCATGGAGACCCAGAACACGGGGAGCTGGAGGATGGGGGTCTTTTCCTCGATTTGCTGGACGAGCGTGGGAACGAAGAGCGCGAAAGCACCGGCGCTCATCACGAAGACGAGCCAGTCCACCAGCGCAGCCAGATAGGGCTTCCACGCGGCCGGGAGCCTCATGATCAGGGCCTGCACCGACATGTGGGCGCCCTTGGGATAGGCGATTGCCCCACCCATGAAGGCGATAGTCAGGAGTGCTATCTCGGAGACTTCCTGGGTCCAAAGAACCGAATCCCCGGTGACGACGCGCACCGTGATATTCAGCAAGATGACGACAAGCTCGGCAAGGATCGCGGCGCCCACAATCCACTCCAACGTCCGGTCCAGCCAAATCGCACCGCTCCAGCCCGAAGCGACGTGACCCGTGTGCAGGATCTCCCCGGCATCCGGCGGGAGCGCCTCTTCCAGGTCGCGGGAAGTGAGGGTGTGTTCCATGATGGTCCAGACTTTCGACATTGAGAGCGGAATTGGTGTGCAGGGTGGGGTGAGGCGGTGGTGGGAGCCCGGGAGGGCTCCCACCCGTTGATGGATTACTTAGCGGGAGTGAATGCGACCGCTTGGTCGAAGAAATCTTTTCCAATGAGCTTCGAGAAATCCGGGTACAAGCTCTTCGAGACGGCCTTGAACTCTTCGATGCTGGAAGCGCTGAGCTCGTTCGCTTTCATGCCCTTGGCGGTCAGCTCGTCCAACTGCTTCTTCGCCTGATCTGTGTCGTACGTGGTTTTGAACGACGCGGTTTCCGTCGAAGCGTCAGTGAGCGCCTTTTGCTGGTCCGCGCTGAGTGTTGCCCATTTCTTCGACGACAAGGCGAGCACCCAGGCGTCGTTGATGTGGTTGGTCATCGACACGTACTTCTGCACTTCCGAGAACTTGTTGGTCCACGGCACCTCGATCGGATTCTCCTGGCCATCGATAGTGCCCGTCTGCAGGCCCGTAAAGACCTCGGAGAAGGCCATGGTGGTGGGGCTGGCGCCGAGCTTGCCGAAGAAGTCCGTCCACAGCGTGTTGCCTGGTACGCGGATCTTCAGTCCTTTGAGGTCCGAAGGCTGCGTAATGGGACGTACGGAGTTGGTGATTTCACGGCCTGTCCTGGTGAGGAAGCTGAGCGCGACAGTGTCCTTTTTGGCGAGCTTGTCCTTCAGATCCTGACCGGGCTTGCCTGCGAGGAACGCGGCCTCTTCGCTCGTGTCCTTGAAGAGGTAGGGAATGCTGATCGCGTTCATTTCGGGCACCACCGCGGCGTAGACCGAGGTTGAAAGGATCAGGGCGTCCAACGAACCACCCTGAAGGCGGGTGACGGCGGCGTTCTGGTCACCACTGAAGCTGGTCCCGTTCGGAACGACGGTGACAACCACCGATCCGTTGGAGGTTTTCTTCACCTGGTCCGCGAAGTGCTGGGCAGACACGCCTACTGAGGAAGTGAGCGGATCAGGAATCGACAATTGGATCTTGGCGACCGGTGCGGCCTGGCCGCCGCTGGATGCGCCGGCGGCGGCACATCCGGCAAGGGCAGTTGCAGCCAGGCTGCAGGCTAACACTCCGGTGATGGCGCGGGTCTTGGTGTTCATGCGATGCCTTTCTTCATTGGAAGGATGCGATCCGGATGACGGAAGCAAGGGGTTGGTCAGGCGCCGACGGGGGCGGCCTGGGCGATGAACGCTTCGGTTTCGCGGCGCAGCTCAAGGGCCTGGGACAGCGAGTCATCAATGATGACGTCGTCCCAGCGGACGAACGCTCCCTTCGCGACGTCGTTGCGCAGTTCCACGTGGTGGGCCAAGGCCACCGGCAGGGCCCCGGTAGCCACCGAATGCTTGGCCGAAACCAGCTTGCCCCACACCGTGAATCCGCCCTCGCCGTCGAGGAACTCGCCGGCTCTGAGTTCCTTCTTTGCGGTGGCGACCACGTCGCCGAAGAAACCCACGGGTGCGCCGGTCGCAATTCCCCGGAGCGCCGCATTTGCGATCGATACGTTCAGTTCGAGGCCGACGTAGTGATACGGGCGGTACAGGGCTGCGTACTGGCCGGTCGGGTCCGGGTGCCACGGATATTCGTTGAAGCAGCCGGAAACGTAAGCGTTTGTCGCCTTGACGACGACGAAGACGCCTTCCTGGGTGTTGTGGCTGATCCAGCTGCCATCACGGTTCACGCTGGACATGACATCCACGCTGCCTTCATGGGCGAGGGAACCCCCGACCTCGTTCGGCCGGCAAATCGTGGCGATCTCCTCGACGTTGCCCGGCGTGAAGCTGAGCCCGGAGTCTGACGGCGCCAGGCCCGCACCGTTGGCGACGGCGGCCATCTCAATTGCCGCTTTCGTACCGTCGCGGAACGAGGTGTGCATGTACGGGTTGAGCTGACCGGAATCCGTGAGTTCCTTCGAGAATTCCCAGTTCTCCCAGACGTTGTCCGGATTCATCTCATGGTAGTGCTCAAGGTACTTGGCACCCTTGCCCGCGCAGACCACGTCGAATCCGCTGGTACGTGCCCAGTCCACCAACTCCATGATGAGGGCCGGCTGGTCGCCGTAGGCCATCGAATATACGACGCCGGCAGCTTCTGCACGCTTAGCCAGAGCCGGGCCCGCCAACGCGTCAGCCTCAACGGTCACCATGATGATGTGCTTCTTGGTTTCGATGGCGCGCAGGGCGTGCTTGATTCCCACGATCGGGTTGCCTGTGGCCTCCACGATCACGTCAATGTCTACGTCGAACAGTTCGTCGGCGTTGGCCACAATTGCCGTGGTGCGGTCCTTGAGTGCCGTGGCAATGTCCGGGGCGATCTGCTCGGCCGGCCATTCGACAAGGGCGAAAGCGCCTTCCGCGCGCTTCACGTTGATGTCGGCGATGGCCACCACGTGGATCCCGGGAATGTTGTTGGACTGGGCAAGATACATCGTGCCGTAGCGCCCAGCGCCAATGAGGCCAACCCTGATGGGACGGCCTTCCTGCTCGCGGTCGACAAGGAGTTTGTGAAGGTTCACTGGAGTCTCTCTTCATAGGAGTGCGATGAGAAGGAAACCTGGCCGCTTGAGCGGCGGGACAACTTCTTTGTCGCGTTTTGCGTGAAAACTATCCGGAGTGGAACCGGTTCCACTTTTGTACCACCCGGTGCTAAGCTGTGTCAACGACTCCAAGCAAAGTGCCTTCATGAAGATGACGGCGGGCGGTAAGGAGCCGAAGCATAAGACTTACGCCCAATGGATTCCCTCAAGGAGGAGCGGTGAAGAAGGCCCCGACCATTCGCGATGTCGCGGCGACCGCGGGCGTTTCCGTCTCCGTGGTGTCCCGGGTATTGAACCCGGACTCAGGACCCGTGGCGCCGGCCAAGCGACAGGACGTCCTCAGGGTGATCGATGAACTGGGTTACCGTCCCCGGGCCGCAGCCCGCGAACTGAGCGCAGGACACGCTCTCACCATTGGCCTGGTGGTCACCGACCTGTCCAATCCGTTCTTTGCACGGCTCGCGGACCGCATTGTCTGGGAGGCCCGCAGTCACGGGATCCAAGTGGTGTTGATGACAACCCAAGAGGATCCGCACCTGGAAGCCGATTCGCTCGACACCCTCCTCGACCGTTCCGTCAGCGGGGTCATAGCAACTCCCACTGGAGGAAACATCGAAAAGTGGGCGCGCCTGCAGGACCTGGGCGTGAATGTGGTGTTCGTTGACCGCACCATAGACGAACTCGCCGATGTGGACGTCGTCAGCATCGAGAACTTTGACTCCGCCAAGCGCTCCACGGAGTACCTCATTGGCCTCGGTCATAGACGGATATCCCTGGTGACAGGTCCGCTTAGCACGTCGACGGGACGGGCAAGAATCAACGGCTACAGGGCCGCGCACGAGGATGCGTCTCTCGCTGTCGATCCGCTCCTCATCCGAGATGTGCCGTTCCGCGGCGACTCGGGCGGGGACGCCGTCGGATCCCTCCTTGCCATGCCCCAGCCACCAACGGGCCTCATCGTGGCGAACACTGCCCAGGTCCAAAGCTCGATCCGGCGGCTGGTCCAAGTCGGCATCCGAATCCCGGAGGAACTCTCCGTGATCGTCTTCGATGACAACCCTTGGACCGAACTCATGTCACCGCCGCTCAGCGTGATCCGGCAGCCCTTGGACATGCTCGCAGTACACTCCCTCGAACTGGTGCTGGGCAGGATGCAGGGCAAACTGCCAGACGGCCCCCGGCTCATCGAAGTCAAAGCAGATTTCCTGGCCCGCAACAGCTGCGCGCCTCTCGCCCAAACCGCCATTCACTAAGGAGAACCCATGCCCGTCGTCGTCACCGCCACGTTCACCCCCAGGGAAGGATCGTTCGACCAGGTCGTCGCCGCCCTGTCCCCGGCCATCGCGGAAGTCCACCAGGAGCCCGGCTGTCTGCTCTACGCCATCCACGACTCACCGAACGGCCAGATCCTCATGATCGAGAAGTGGGAGTCCGCCGAACTGCTCGACGCCCACGGCGACGGCGAACCGGTCAAAAGACTTAACGCGGCCCTGGACGGGCTCCTTGAACGCCCGGTCGACGTGATGCGCCACGAGCCGATCCCTGCGGGAACGCCGGCCCAAGGCGCCCTCTAGGAAAAACGAGGAACACGAGACGACGACGGCGGGAGGCTCCCGCCGTCGTCGTCCTGCTTTAACATGCGCGCTACAGCGCTGACCAGCCGCCGTCGGACACGAGGATGGCCCCGTTGACGTTGGTGCCGTCGTCGCCGAGCAGGAAGGTGATGGATGCCGCCAACTGCGCGGCTGTCGCCGGAGCGGGGACGGTGGCTTGCACGCTTATTTTCCTCTGGGCCACTCAATTTTCCGCTTCGGACCACTCAATTTCCCTCTTCGGGCCACTCAATTCGGGAACATCAACCTCCTAATGGCCGATTCAGCCCGTAGCCTTGCTCACACGCCGGTTATCTCTCTTTCGGTTTGAGACCTGTCCGGTCGCTGGTGCTCGGCTGCCCAATGGACGCCGAGCAGATGTGGAAAGACATCTCTTATTCGAATTGAGGGGATTTCAATGAACATGAAGAAAGCATTGGCCGGACTCGCGCTCACCGGAGCGCTGTCCTCCCTCGCCGGAACCGCTGTCGCGGCCACGCAATACCCGGTCCAGGGCGGCCAGTGGAACTACGGCTTCAATGGCGTCGGCATTTACTCCGACTACTTCCATGGTTCGCGGTGCCACGGATCTTCGGTTTGGAACGACTGGGGAAACAATCGGAGCGCCGATATCGCCGCCGGGCAGTGGTCAAATTCTTGGCTCGGGGCAACGCCCTGGACACATAACAAGTATTACTACCGGGTCTGTTAGGACCTCAACCGCGCCAATCCAGTTGAGTTCCACCCAGTGGGCCTCGTTCCAGGACCCCACTGGGCGAAACTCAACGCTCTGTGAGGAACCGCCGTAAATGCTGAAAATCCTGGTACGAGTCACATCGTTTGGACTTGCCATATTCCTGTCCGTGCTCGCGGGCATATACATACAGACCACTGAAGAGGCGTTTCCGCGCGACGCCGAGTTCAGGGCAAGCCTCGATTTCTCCCAGACTCGGTTGCCCAAAGCCCAAATCATTTCGGAGCTGGATGCGCTTGCGGATGCCTCAGGGCTTCATCTGGCCAAAATAGTGGCCGATCCTGAAGACTTCTACAACGCTCGCTCACTGTATGCATTCGGTAAGGACGCGACCGACGCGCCGCGGGGGCTCGAGTGGTTCGACGCCGGGATGCACGGAGAGCTACGCTCCGCCCACGAACTTGGCAGCGCCAATCTCAACGGCCCCTACGTCTATTCAGGGCCAGAGACTGCGGTGGCGCAGCTCGCGAAATGGTTCGATGCTCGTGGGTCAAGAACGCTGTCATCGCCAAGGTCCCCGCCGCGGTGCTCCAGCAGGCGGTGTTTTCTACCGGAGCTTGGTTGACGTTTCTGACCTGTCTCGTCCTGCTCATCGCGCTCGTCATCTCGTGGTACGCCCTCCGGGCCCGGGCCCGGTCCCTCAAGCTCTTGTGCGGAGCAACGGCGGCCAAAGTAGTTGGTGAGGACCTTCTTTCGCTCGTCCAGGTCGTGGTTCTCCCCGCAAGCGGGGGCCTTCTCACGGCCCTCGTGGTGGTTGCGGTCCAAGGCAAGGCGTCCTACCTACTGCCGTTCGCCCTCGCGAGCGCGTTCTTCCTAGCCTCGGCTTTGGGTGTGATGCTGCTCTGCGCCTTGATCGTCAGTGCCATAACGTGGCCGTCTGTCTCCGAAATCGCCTCCCGCCGGCCCCCGGAGAAACACTTCCAGTGGATTAGCGAGGTACTCAAGGGCGCAACACTTGTCCTCATCACAGTCACGCTGCCGATCGTCGGGGCATCGATCGCCGAAGCGACGAATCTTTCAAACAAAAACGCCCAGTGGGAAGTCCTGAAGAACAATGTCTCGGTCCGGATCAGCACTGGCTCAGAGACTGAATTCGAACGACGGCTAGCGGAAATGCGCGATTTGGCCGTCGCAGCATCCCGCGCCGGCAAGTTGACATTCTCCTATTCCTTCAAACCCGCGAATATCATTTCGCTGAACGAAGGAGCGTCCACCGACCTTGGCGGATATGACGGCACAGTCCTGGTGAACCCTAGCTACTTGAGGGCGATTTCAACCCTCATTGATTCAACGCCCTTAGCCGGGAATCCGTTAGGCACTCGTGCAGAGCGGATTTCCCCAGATCAGCTGCCAGCCGCACTCAGGGAGCATCTGGAGGGTCAGTACCCGCTCTGGACCAGGGTGGGCACTCTTGACGGATTCGCGAACGCGTTCAAGACGTACCGCTACACCGGCCACAAAAACTTTCCTGGGTTGCCTCCCAGACTTGGAGAAATGGCCCACTTCGAGAACCCACTCATTGTTCTAGTTGATGATCCGGCAGAAATCTTCGATGACGGCACAATTGGCGCCTTCCTCACCAGCGGAAACCTCACATTCAGCGATGCTCGCTGGGTACGGGATTACCTCGCTGGCCACCCCTTGGGGAACGTCGTCCTTTCGGTGGATCGTATCTCCGACGCTGGCTTGTACAACAGCCAGCTTCAGAACCAGTCTGCAGGCATGAAAACCCTCTCCTTCACGCTGGTCCTGCTGGCCCTGACCATGAGCACTGCCGTCTCGGCGCTCGTCTACGCCGTTACCAAGGGCCGTCGCCACTTCGTGCAGCGCACTGCCGGGTGGCCCTGGGCCAAGTCGCTCGCGCGACGGCTCGCATGGGAAGGCACGCTGGCTGTCGTCGTCGCCATGGCGATGTTCCTGGCTCTTGGAGCGGGAAGCGGAGGCGATGCCTGGTGGGCCCTGGCGGCAGTCCCGCTCTACGCGGTCATAAGCGGCCTCCTTCACATCACGTCTGCCAACGGAGTCTTCGCACAACTACTCGCCCGCCGAGCGTAGGCCAACGAAGGTATTGGGGAAGGGAACTCAATGGATATCAAAGCAGAGAACATCACAGTGACCATCGACGGCAAGGACGTTCTCAAGGGACAAAGCGTCCACGCGACCCCCGGGGAAACCCTAGCGTTTGTTGGGCCCAGCGGGTGCGGGAAGACAACCCTCCTCAATGTCCTGGGGCTCCTGCGCCGTGTCGACGGCGGGCAGGTGCACGTCGGGGGCCTGGACGCCACGCGCTGGGACGACCGGCGTCGTCGTCGGTTCTGGCAGCAGCACGCCGCCTTTGTCTTCCAGGATTACGGCCTCATCGATGAAGAATCCGTCGAGTACAACGTTGCCCTCTCGCAGATGCCCATCTTCGGACTTTCGAAGCGCCACAGGGCGGGCATTGAAAGTGCGTTGGACCGGGTGGGACTTGCAGGCCGGGCCCGCGAGAAGGTTTCAACTCTGAGCGGCGGCGAGAAACAACGCGTCGGCCTAGCGCGGGCGATGTTCCGCTCCGCCGATGTCATTTTTGCGGACGAGCCGACCGCGTCCCTCGACCTCGACAACCGCAATCTCGTGACACGCTTCCTGCTGGAAGAGGCAGCCCGCGGTGTCGCCGTCATCATAGCCACCCACGACGAGGCGCTGATCAAGGCATGCGACGTGTCGCTCCGACTTGGCTCTGCGGTCGAACCGCTCCCCTCCGGCTGAACCCCTCCTCGCGAAGATCCGTACTACAGCGCCGACCAGCCGCCGTCGGATGCGAGGATGGCACCGTTCACGTTGGTGCCGTCGTCGCTGAGCAGGAAGGTAATGGACGCCGCCAACTGGGCGGCCGTCGCCGGGTGGGGACGGTGGCCTGCATGAGCGGACCGAGGCGTTCGGCCGCCAGCTGGGATCCCCACACCGCCTCGATGTTCGTAATCGTGGGCCCGGGGGCAACGGCGTTGAAGCGTAGCCCCTTCGGTCCGTACATTACGGCCGAGTTCTTGGTCAGGCCGACGATGGCGTGCTTCGACGCCGTGTAGCTGGCACCGGCGGCGGAGCCGCGCAGCCCGGCTTCGGAGGCGACGTTGACCACGGAACCCGTGCCGGCCTCCAGCATTAAGGGCACCACCGCGCGGGTCAAGCGCATGAGGGCTGTGACGTTGATCCGGAAGACCCGCTCCCGCATGGCGTCGTCCACTTCGTGGATCGGGGCGAAGTTATCCATGATGCCGGCGATGTTGGCGAGGGCGTCTACGCGGCCGCCGGCGGCAACGACGACGGCGGCAACAGTCTCCTCGGTGGAGATGTCGCCGGCCACGGGCAGGAGGTCCAGGCTTCCGTTTTCGTCCACCAGGGCGTCCAGACGCTCCTTGCTGATGTCGGCCGCGATGACCCGCCCGCCTTCCTTCGCGACGCGCAGGGCCGTAGCCCGGCCGATGCCCGAGCCCGCCCCGGTGACGATCACTGTCTTCCCGGCAAAACGGCCATTGATGGCGGCTTCCTGCCATGCAGTCTCGTTGCCCATGTTGTTCCTCCCGAAGGTGTTGGTGGCGTTTCCTTCACCTTATGACACTCCGTGTCATTATGTAAGAGTGGATACTGGAGAGATGCCCTCAGACCATACGAAGCCCGGCGTCGGGCGCTCCACCGGACGCCCGGCGACAATTGATCCGGACGCCGTGGCCGGCGTCGCGCTCCGGCTTTTTGCCGAGAACGGCTACGAACGGACGTCAATGGAGGAGATCGCGCGCGCGGCGGGAATCGGACGGAAGAGCCTGTACCGCTACTTCCCCGGCAAGGCCGACCTCGTCTGGGGCGGCATGGAACCGGTGGTGGAAGCGTCGGGACAAGTACTCGAGAGCGCTCGCACAGCAGCCGCGACCGACGGCGACACTTCCGACAGCGGCATCCTCGCGGGACTGCGGGCGGCCGCCATCGCCGGGGTTTCGGCGATCCCGGACCTTTCCGTCACGCGCGGGCGCCTGCGCCTGATTGCAGACCACCCTGAGCTGGCGAGCAGAAGCTACGATGCCCTGGCTCCACAGCGGGAGCGGGCGCGGCTTTACCTCGTGGCGCAAGGCATCAGCGAAAGCGCGGCAGGCTATCTGTGCGCCGCCTATCTCGGGGCGACGTTCGAGGCGTGGATGCAGTGGGCCGCGGGGACGGATGCGGATCCGGTCCCCTACTTAGTCGAGGCCCTGGGAGTGCTGCGGGTTCCGACCGTCCGACCCGGCGGATAACCTATGCCTGGGAGGGCAAATGACAGTTCGAAGCGCGGGCATTCTGTTGTACCGTCGGAATTACGCGGCGGAATTGGAAGTGTGGATAGCCCATATGGGCGGACCCTTCTGGGCGCATAAAGATGCACGTGCCTGGTCCATTCCCAAAGGCGAATACCTCGAAGACGAGGATCCCCTGGTGGCCGCCAAACGTGAATTCGCCGAGGAGATAGGCTCTCCCCCGCCCGTCGTCGAATATCACCAGCTGGGCATCTTCCGGCAACCGTCGGGCAAACTCGTGGCGGCGTTCACGGCGGAGTCGGACTTCGAGCCCGAGAGAATCGTGAGCAACACCTTCGAGCTGGAATGGCCGCGAGGATCCGGCATTGTCCGGAGCTACCCGGAGATCGACGACGCGGTTTGGGCCACGGAGGACGTTGCCCGCGCCAAACTGGTTGGCGGGCAGGTGCCGATCCTCGACGCGTTGATCCAGCACCTCGGGAGCCACTAGGCCTGGACGATCGACTCGATCGTCCGCGCGGAAAGTATGGGATCCGCGTGACGGTGGAGGACCTTCCACTCACCTTCTTCCCGGCGGAAAATCGTCGTCACCCGAAGGGGTATCGGGGACACCTCATCAGATCCGCCAACCTTGGCCCGTGCCCATTCAATTTCGACGATGTACGCAAGCTCCGTCCCGACATACCCGGAGATTCGCTCGAATCTGATGGGCTCGCCCTCCCTCAGCCCGGAAGACGCCCGATCCATGGTCGCCTCGACCGCATTCGAGCCCCGCGCAGGCGGGCCGAGAGGATTAGCGAGAGTGACGTCGTCGCTCTTTGAGAACAGCTTCTTCTGCTGCTCCGGGTCTCCCCTGACGAACGCATCGAGCGCTCGATGGTACGTCTCCACCATCAGATCGAGATCGGAATCCGACATTGGTTCCTCCAGCCTCGCTTCGCCCTGGCGCGGTACGCCAGGGGCCATGTTCGGCCATCGTGGCACCGCTCAACAGGGATGTCCATAGAACGAATCTCCCGGCCCCAGACCGGTCAGGAATGGAGAAGCGCCGCTTTCGGGCCGCGCCTAGAATGGCGGTCATGGACAACACCGTCCACGCCAGCTTCGTCCCGTAATGACTTCAGGAGTGATCATGAGCGACTCTTCCAACGAGGGAATCAAGACAGTGCTGCATCCCGTTTCCGACCTCGCCGCGGCGAAGGCTGTGTACACGGCTTTGCTCGGCATACCGCCGCAGGCCGACGGGCCGTATTATGTCGGCTTCGACGTCGCGGGTCAGCACATCGGGCTCGTTCCGGGAGGCGGACCGCAGGCCATGACCTCGCCCGTTGCTTACTGGCACGTTTCGGACATCGAGGCGAAGCTGGCCGAGGTGACTGCCGCCGGCGCTACCCTGAAGGAAGCAGCCCGCGACGTCGGGGGCGGCCGTCTGGTTGCCACCGTGACCGACCCCGACGGCAACGTCCTCGGGCTGCTTCAGGATCCTCAATAGCCAACCAGACGCCGACGAAGACCGCGAAGACAACCCCGCGTAAAAGATGGAGACACGATGAGCACGGCCACGAGCACGGACACGCAGTCGCCTGAGCTGCATACTGCCGACACCCACGATCTGATTCGCGTCCAAGGCGCACGGGAGAACAACCTCAAGGACATCAGCATCGAGCTGCCGAAGCGCCGGTTGACCGTGTTCACGGGCGTCTCCGGTTCGGGCAAGAGCTCCCTCGTATTCGCGACGATCGCCGCGGAGTCGCAGCGCATGATCAACGAGACGTACAGCACCTTCGTGCAAGGGTTCATGCCGACCATGGCGCGGCCGGATGTGGACCTGCTCGAAGGACTCACGACGGCGATCATCGTCGACCAGGAGCGGATGGGCGCGAACACCCGCTCCACCGTCGGGACCGCCACCGATGCGAACACCATGCTGCGCATGCTCTTCAGCCGGCTTGGCCAGCCACACATCGGATCGCCCCAAGCGTTCTCGTTCAACGTCGCTTCGGTCTCGGGCGCGGGCGCGGTCACTTTCGAGCGCGGTGGCACGACGACGAAGGAGCGGCGGAGTTTCAGCATCACCGGCGGTATGTGCCCGCGCTGCGAAGGGCGCGGCTCGGTCACCGACTTCGATCTGACCGCACTGTACGACGGCGGCAAGTCGCTCGCCGAGGGCGCCCTCACCATCCCCGGCTACAGCATGGACGGCTGGTACGGCCGCATCTTCAGCGGCTCCGGCTTCTTCGACATGGACAAGCCGATCAGCAAGTACACCAAGAAGGAACTCCACGACCTGCTCCACAAGGAGCCAACTAAGATCAAGGTCGAGGGAATCAACCTGACCTACGAGGGCCTGATTCCCAAGATCCAGAAATCCATGCTTTCCAAGGATCCGGAGGGAATGCAGCCGCACATCCGCGCGTTCGTGGAGCGGGCCATCACCTTCACGATCTGTCCCGATTGCCACGGCACCCGGCTTACCGAGGCGGCCCGCTCGTCCAAGATCAAGGGAATAAGCATCGCGGACGCGTGCTCGATGCAGATCAGCGATCTTGCCGAATGGGTGCGCGGCCTCGACGAACCCTCCGTGGCACCGCTCCTCAAGGGACTGCGGCACCTCCTCGACTCCTTCGCGGAGATCGGGCTCGGCTATCTATCGCTCGACCGGCCGGCAGGAACGCTCTCAGGCGGTGAAGCGCAGCGCACCAAGATGATCCGGCACTTGGGCTCCTCGCTCACCGATGTCACCTACGTCTTCGACGAGCCCACCATCGGCTTGCACCCCCACGACATCCAGCGCATGAACAAACTGCTGCTGCAGTTGCGGGACAAGGGCAACACCGTGCTCGTCGTGGAGCACAAACCAGAGGCAATTGCGATCGCCGACCACGTCGTCGACCTCGGTCCCGGTGCGGGCACCGCCGGAGGCGAAGTGGTCTTTGAAGGCACCCTCGAAGGGCTGCGTTCCAGCGGCACACTGACCGGGCGCCACCTCGAGGACCGCTCAACCCTCAAGAAGACGGTTCGGGCAGCTGCCGGCGCACTGGAGATCCGTGGCGCGAACGAGAACAACCTGCGCGACGTCGACATCGACATTCCGCTCGGGGTCCTGGTTGTCGTCACGGGCGTCGCCGGATCCGGCAAGAGCTCGCTGATCCACGGCTCGTTGTCCAAGCGAGACGGCGTCGTTTCGATCGACCAAGGGGCAATTAGGGGCTCCCGGCGGAGCAACCCCGCGACCTACACCGGACTCCTCGAGCCCATCCGGAAAGCGTTCGCGAAGGCCAATGGCGTGAAGCCTGCGCTGTTCAGCGCAAATTCCGAGGGCGCATGCCCCACCTGCAACGGCGCGGGCGTCATCTACACGGATCTCGGGTTCATGGACACCGTGGCCACTCCGTGCGAGGAATGCGAAGGCAAAAGGTTCCAGGCATCGGTGCTCGAGTACCGCCTCGGCGGCCGCAACATCGCGGAGGTGTTGGCGATGTCGGTGAAAGAGGCCGAGGAGTTCTTCTCCGCGGGCGAATCCAGGATCCCGGCAGCCCACGCGATCCTGCAGCGGCTGGCCGACGTCGGACTCGGCTACCTCAGCCTCGGCCAGCCTCTCACCACCCTTTCGGGCGGCGAGCGGCAGCGGATCAAGCTGGCCACCCACATGGGCGAAAAGGGCGGCGTGCTGGTTCTCGATGAGCCCACCTCGGGCTTGCACCTCGCCGACGTCGAACAGCTGCTCGGCTTGCTCGACCGGCTCGTGGACTCCGGGAAGTCTGTCATCGTCATCGAGCACCACCAGGCGGTCATGGCGCATGCCGATTGGATCGTCGACCTCGGCCCGGGCGCGGGTCACGACGGCGGCCGGATCGTTTTCGAGGGCACACCCGCCGATCTGGTTGCCGGGCCTTCCACCCTCACCGGAGAACACCTGGCGGCCTACGTCGGCGGGTGATCTGTCGGGACGGCTGGCTAGCTTTTAGCAGCGCCCGGTGAGTGGATAAATAGGCTCGCGAGCGCGGTGAGAAGAAGGAGTGACGCCGCGATGATGAAGCTGGTCTGCATTCCGTGGACGAAGTTGCTGCGGTCGGCGATGAGGGCACCGAAGACTGCGATGGCGACGGCGCCGCCCACTTGGCGGAAAGTATTGAAGACTGCGCTGGCCGTGCCCGCCTTTTCGCTCGGGACGCTCGCGAGCACGACGGCGGTGACCTGCGGCATCGCGATCGATCCGCCGGAACCCGTGAAAATCAGGAAGGTCCCGACGAGGAGCGGCGATCCCAACGGCGCCGTGAGAAGCATCGCGGAGAGTCCCACCACCATGGACGTCAAACCGACAACCACCGGCACACGCGTCCCGAAGCGGTTCGAGAGGGTTCCGCTGACGATGTTGCCGACGATGCTGAACGCCGCGGACGGCAGGAACGTGAAACCGGCCTGAAGCGGTGTCAGCCCGAGGTGCTGTTGAAGGAAGAGACTGACCACAAAGACGGTACCGAAGTGGCCCACCATGAACGCGAACCCCACCGAGAGCGAAATTCTCATGCCAGTGGAGCGAAACAGCTCGAGCGGCATCATCGGGTGCCGGCCGCGCGCCTGGATCAAAAGGAAAGCCGCGAGGCTGACGGCTGCCAGAACCAGGCTAGCGATGACGGGCACCGTGCCGAAGCCTTCGGTTCCTCCCGTGATGAGGCCGTACATCAAAGCGGTCAGGGCAACGATCGCCGCTGCCTGGCCTGCCCAGTCGAAAGGCGTCGGCCGCCGCGCGGATGTGGCAACGGAAGCCAGGAGCACCAGCATCGCGATGCACACGGGAAGGTTGATGCCGAACACGAGCCGCCAGTCCAACGTGGTGAGGAGGCCGCCAACAAGCGGTCCAACGGCTCCGGCAACTGCCCCGCCGACCGCCCAGATCCCGAGGGCATGTGCGCGACGGCGAGGATCGGGAAAGGCTTGCCGAATCAGCGCCATCGACGCCGGCAGCATGATCGATGCCGCACCTCCCTGGAGGAAGCGGGCAGCAATGAGGACCCCCGACGTCGGCGCGAGTGCGCACGCGACCGACGCGACGAGGAACAGTGCGATACCCCATCCCAGCGCCCTTTTCGCGCCGATCCGGTCCGACAAGTTCCCTGCGAAAAGCAGCAACGCGGCGAACATCAGCGTGTAGCCGTCGATCACCCATTGCAGGCCGGCTGTTCCGCCCCCGAGTTCCTTGCCGATGCTGGTGAGCGCGACGTTGACGATCAGGATGTCGAGGGTGATCAGGAAGAATCCCAGCGACGCAATCATGAGCGTGAGCCGTGCCCGGGGCGCATCAGCCATAGCCGAGGGAGGAACCGGAGCCGGCAAAGTGGTTTCGGGGCGAGTCATGGTTTAAGGAAACAGCGTGTTGAGAACATCAGGGAGTCTCTGTCTTGAGGGGTACTGGCAGTGACCCTCAACGGAAATGTGGAACGACACCGGCGCCACCCGACGATGCGCTAACCGGCAAGTCCAAGGAACACCAGCAAAGCTCTTTCAATCTCTACGAGCTGTGCGGATGTCAAACGGCCGACGCGGCTTTGCACGTTGGAACGCCGGACCGTCGTCAACTTGTCGATCATCACGTGGCTTTCCTGCCGCAAGCCGGACAGCTCTGAGGCTGAGACACTGACCCGAAGGAGGGGTGCGTCGATGAGGGTTGTCGTCAGAGGAAGAACCGTGACGGAATCGGTGACGTCGAATCGGTCATCCTGGATCACAAGCGCTGGCCGTGGTTTGGAGGCGTAGACGCCGCCGGCCACGGTCCAGAGTTCGCCACGGTTCACTCTTCGTCCCAAGGCGCTGACACAGCCTCGATGAACTCTTGGTCATCGGACTGGCGATCAGCGGCTGCTGCGGCAGCAGCCTGCCGGTGTGCTTCGGCGTCGAAACCGTCGGCCCGAACGTCCGGTACCCACACCTGGATTGGGCGGAAGCCGTGTTCGCGCATCCGCTTACGGTACTCACTGACCCGATCTCGAACTGCCATGGAATCAATGTTACATGTAACGTCACTGGGGCGACAGGTTCAGAGATGCCCTCACTCGAAGTCCCGCCACCGCGAAACTTGAGCGCCGCCGTCGGGCACCCGCCGTCGAGCGCTTACGCCACCAGCTCTGCGGCAGCGCTGTCCATGTGCTCGAGGATGGTCTTGCGCGCCAGGGATGCATCCCCGGTCTCGATGGCGGCCACGATGTCGTGGTGCCGCTCGACACTCATGTTCTTGAC
Organism: Arthrobacter sp. 2MCAF14; assembly: GCF_052115645.1. NCBI lineage: Bacteria > Bacillati > Actinomycetota > Actinomycetes > Micrococcales > Micrococcaceae > Arthrobacter > Arthrobacter sp. 2MCAF14. The sequence continues at coordinate 72,317 of NZ_JBFRHB010000016.1, forward strand.
GCCCTTTTCAAGACCGGCGAACATGATGGACATCCGGATGGATCCCTCCAGCGACTCCCAAGAATGGAGCAGGGTCTCGTTGCCGGTGAGGCGGCACATGGTGCGGTGGAATTCCAGGTCGGACTCGATCCGTTCCTCGAGGCTTCCCTTGGCGGCGGCGGCCATGGCGTCAATGGCGGAGCGCAGCGAAGTGATCACCTGTTGGCGGTCCGGCAACTCGCAGAGCGTACGCGCGGCGAGGGATTCCAAGGCGGCCCGCACCGAGTAGATATCGCGGATTTCCTTGGCATCGAGGTGGCGGACGGAGAGCCGGCCGCGGGGACCGGCAGACAGCAGGCCCTCTTGCTCGAGTTGCCGCAAGGCTTCCCGGAGCGTTCCGCGGCTGATCTGGAGCATGTCCGACAGCTCGGTTTCCACCAAGTGCCGTCCAGGTTCCAACTCGCCGCTCGTGATGGCGGTACGCAGGGCGGAGAGCGCCTGCTCGCGGAGGCTCTTCTTTTCCAGTCCCAGAAGGGGTGCTGTTGCTCCGGCCATCTTGTCCGTCCTCAATGTCAGTGGTCGACTGTTTACAGTCGGTGTGTTAACTGTTGATCTTACGTTAGGAGCGCGGAACCGGCCCGCGCCTGCTCCGCGCTCCTGCCAAGGAATTACCAGGCTCAGTCGAGTTCCGCCAGGACCTTCGCCACGATCCGTTGTACCGACAATCCGTAGCGCTCGTGCAGGGTAGGCAGCGCGCCGGCGTCGAGGAACTCATCCGGAAGCGCCACGGGCACCACGCGCTTGCCCAGCCCAGCCGTGACCACGGCGGAGGCCACGGTTTCGAACAAGCCGCCCACCACGCTGTGGTTCTCCAGCGTGACGGCCAGGCGGTCGGTGTTCAGTTCCGCGAGGACGGTGGCGGCGTCGAACGGTTTGATGGTGGGTGTGTGCACGACGGCGACGTCCACATTGTGCGCGGCGAGCGCCTCCGCTGCCTGCAGCGCACGCATGGTCATCAACCCGCTGGAGACGAACACAACGTCGTTGCCACCACGAAGCACCTTCGCCTTGCCTAGTTCGAAGGTGTAGTCGTACTCGTCCAGCACAGTGGGCACGTTGCCGCGGAGGAGGCGCAGGTAGGTGGGACCGTCGCTGGCGGCCAGTTGTGGCACTGCTTGTTCGATGTCCACGGAGTCGCATGGATCGACGATGGTCAGATTCGGCATGCCGCGGAATATCGCCATGTCCTCCGTGGCCTGGTGGCTCGGGCCGTAGCCCGTGGTGAGGCCCGGGAGTCCGCCCACGATGTTCACGTTGAGGTTCGGCTCGGCGACGTCGAGGCACAGGAAGTCGTAGGCCCGGCGCGCGGCGAACACGGAATAGGTTGAGGCGAACGGCACCAAGCCGGTCTCGGCCAACCCTGCGGCCGCACCGAAGAGCAACTGCTCAGCCATGCCCATCTGGAAAAACCGCTCCGGGAACGCCTTCGCGAAGATATGCATGTCCGTGTATTTGCCTAGGTCGGCGGTGAGCCCGACGATTCGAGGGTCGGCCTCGGCAGCCTTCACCAGCGCATGGCCGAAAGGCGCTGAAGAAGTCTTCTGGCCCGGGTCCGCGAAGGACGCGATCATGGCCGAGGTTTTCAGCTTGGGGGTTGCGCCCTTCGAAGCGGTGACGGTGCTCATCGGCCGGCCTTCCCGTTGGGTCCTGCGGTCAGTTGCTTGCGGCATAGCTGCCATTCGTGTTCTTCGATGCGCATGAAGTGCGCCTTTTCACGTTCCTCGAGCAGCGGCACGCCGCGCCCCACTTTCGTGTCGCACAGGATGACGGAAGGACGCCCGACGGCGGCGGCCTGGGCGGCTGCGTTGTCGAACGCGGCCAGCAACGCACCGACGTCGTTCCCGTCCACCCGCTGTGTGTACCAGCCGAAGGCTTCCCACTTCTCCGTCACGGGTTCGGTCCGGAGGACGGTGTCCGTCTTGCCATCTGCCTGCAGGGCGTTGATGTCCACCATCGCGGTGAGGTTCCCCAGCTGGTGGTGGCGCGCGCCCATGGCGGCTTCCCACGTGGACCCTTCGTCAAGCTCACCGTCCGAGAGGAAGTTGTACACCCTCGCACTGGAGCCCTCTCCCGATTGAGCACGGTGCCGGAGGCCAAGTGCAATTCCGACAGCGATGGAGAGCCCGTGGCCAAGCGACCCTCCGGAGATTTCCATGCCCGGCGTGTACGTCGACATCCCGGACATGGGGAGGCGGGAATCATCCGAGCCGTAGCTTTCAAGCTCCTCGACGGGAATGATCCCGGCCTCGGCCAGGGCTGCGTAGTGGCCGATTGCGTAATGGCCCGTGGAGAGGAGGAAACGGTCCCGGCCCTCCCACTCGGGATCATTGGCGCGGTAGCGGAGCTGGTCCGCATAGACCGCGGCGAGCATGTCCGCCGCACCGAGTGCCTGGCCGACATAGCCCTGCCCCTGGACTTCGCCCATGTTGAGGGCGTGGTGCCGAATCCGGTGAGCGGCTGCAGCTACCCGTTCGATGCGTTCCATCGCAGTTTCTCCGATTCGTCCTGCCGTACTTTGGTCCTGCGCCACCGTCATCAGACATTCACCGACTGGGGAGTGCTTTTGGTGGCCTCATCGGCCAACTGGCGTTCCCGCTTGCCCCAGGTTTCACGGGTAGCCAAAGCCGCCCAGAGGCCGATGGCGGCGTACAGGCCGAAGAGCAATGCCGGCCCCATCCACCCCATGGCGACGAAGAGCAGGGTGGTGATGAAGGGGGTGAAGCCGGAGATCGTGGCCGAGATCTGGTAGGCCAGTGAAGCACCGGAGGCACGGGTCTTCGCCTGGAACAACTCGGGGAACCAGGCACCCTGGGCGCCGGCGAGGGAGTTCTGGCAAACGCCGTAGGAGACGGCGATCGTGGCAATGATGAAGATGAACAAACCGGTGTTGACCAGCAGGAACATCGGGATGGCAAAGAGGACCGCAAAGGCGCAGGACCAAATGTAGACGGGACGCCGTCCGATCCTGTCCGTCAGCCGCGCCCAGGCCTGGGTTGCGAAGATGCCGATGGCCGAAGCGATGCAGAGGGCCACCAGGGTCTGGGTCTTATCGGCCAAGTGCTGGCCGTTCAGGTAGGAAATCATGTACGTGATGGAGACGGCGTAGCCTGCGGTCTCGGCAATGCGGAGGCCGATTCCCTTGACGATGTTGCGCCAGTCGGTCTTCAGGACCTCGACGATGGGCGACTTCACGATTGCGCCGCTCTCCTTGACTTCGTCGAAGACCGGGGATTCCGGGACCTTGGAGCGGATGATCAAGCCGACGACAACCAACACCATGCTGGCGAGGAACGGAATGCGCCAGGCGAGTTCGCCGCCAAGCTGGACGCTGACAAGGAACGTCAGGTTGGCCAGCAGGAGTCCCACGGGGAATCCGGCCTGGACGATGCCCGTGTACTTTCCCTTGGATTTCCACGGTGCGTGCTCGTAGCTCATCAGGATGGCGCCGCCCCACTCGGCTCCGAAGGCCAGGCCCTGGACGATGCGGACGAACACGAGCAGCGCCGGCGCCAAGAGGCCCACTTGGCTGTACGTGGGAAGAAGGCCGATCAGGAACGTGGCCACGCCCATCAGGATGAGGGAGGCTACGAGGACCGGCTTGCGTCCCAGCTTGTCGCCCAGGTGGCCGCCGATGATGCCGCCGATGGGACGGGCAGCGAAGCCGACGCCGAGGGTCGCGAAAGCGGCGAGGGTACCGGTCACGGGATCGCCGGTGGGGAAGAAGGCCGTTCCGAAGTACAGGGCAGCCGCGGTGCCGAAGCCGATGAAGTCATAGGTTTCGATGACCGCGCCCACACCGGAGCCGATGGCGACGCGTCTGGCGTCCTTGGTGCCGTGGACCGGACCGCGCATGGTCAGAGCTTCTTTGCTCATTGGTGAATCCCTTTCGAAGAGCGACTGAGGCATAGGTGCTTCAGCACTGTCGACTGTTAACACATGATATGCCAGTGTGACCTGCATCATCTACTTCTGTCAACAGTCAACTTCAAGGGTTGACTGTTAACAGTTAACCTAGCTACTGTGGTTCCCATCACTACTGCCTTCGGGCACGACTGGAGGAAACGAAGATGTTCAACTCCCGACTCGGTTGCTCGTCCATCAGCTTCCGGCACCAGGATCTACCCACGGCATTGCGCACCATCAATGGCCTGGGCTTTGAGGAAATCGACCTCGGCGCACTGCCAGGCGTCTGCGATCACGTCCCCTATGAGCTTGATTCCGACGCCGTCGCGGCCGTTACTGCGGAGGTCGCCGCCTCTGGGTTGCGGGTCCGCTCAGTCAACGGCGATATAGGCGACCTCAACGCAGTGCTCGACGCCGGCCAGCGCGCCGCCCGCCAGAGCCACCTCGATGGGCTCCTGACCCTTACCGCCAACACCGGCGCGAAAGCACTGGTCCTCCCCTGCGGCGCCTTGGGACACGATCCTGTCCTCAGCCTCGACGAGGACCTGGACACCATCGCCGCCCAACTCATCGGTGCCGGACAGCGCGCGGCGGAGTTCGGCGTCGAGCTCTGGACCGAATCCCTGCACTTCCTCCGTTTCTGCTGGAACCTGGAACGCGCCGAACAGCTCGCCGCGCGACTGGCGGGCTCCGGCGTCGGGATTGTCATGGACTTCAGCCACATCGTCGCCGCAGGCGAAGACCCGCTCGAGTACATCGAACGCCATCAGGGCCGGATAGCACATGTCCACCTGCGGGACGCGGTACCGGGCAACATCAACCTCAGCATCGGAAACGGCAAGGCGGACTTTGCAGCCGGACTCAGCTCGCTGGCAGCCACCGGCTACAGCGGCCACTTCTCGCTCGAGCTCGAAACCCGCGACGTCACCCACGACGAACGCCCGGCAGCCGCCGCCAAAGCCGCCAGCTTCATCACAGACCTCATCTGACTTTTACAACAACAAACCCAAGGAGCATCATGACCACTACCATCCAGCGAACCGCCGTCCTCACCGGGGCAACCTCGGACCGGGGCATCGGCATCACCACCGCACGCCGCTACGCCAGTAACGGCTGGGCCGTGGTGATCCTGGACCTCGACGGCGAGAAGTCGGCCAAGGTCGCAGCGGAAATCGGCAACCAGTTCAACGTCCCTGCGTTCGGTTACGAGATCGACGTCGCCAACGAAGCTTCCGTCAACGCGGCGTACAACGCAGTCGCCGCGGAAATCAGCGCCGGCACCCTTCCCGCCGTCGGCGCCCTCGCCAACATCGCGGGCATCACCTCCCCTGTGCCGTTCCTTGAAACCACGCTGGAACTCTGGCACAAGATCATGGACGTGAACGCCACCGGCACCTACCTGGTGACCAAGGCTTTCCTGCCTGACATGATCGCCAGCGGCTGGGGCCGCATCGTCAACATGTCCTCCGTCTCCGCCCAGCGCGGCGGCGGCGTCTTCGGCAAGGTCCCCTACTCCGCCGCAAAGGCAGCCATTCTCGGCTTCACCAAGGCGCTGGCGCGCGAAATCGGCGCAACCGGCGTCACCGTGAACGCCATTACTCCGGGCGCCGTGGACACCAACATCCGCGTCGGCAGCACCGACGAGCAGGAAGCCGCCATCAACGCAGGCATCCCCCTGGGCCGCAATGCCACCACCGAGGAAATCGCCGCCGTCATCACGTTCCTGTCTTCCGAGGAATCCGCCTACCTCACCGGCACCACCATCGACATCAATGGTGGAAGCCACATCCACTAGCAGTCCCCACATCCGTAGCCGAAAGAGCCCACGATGACCAAAATCTTCAACGATCCCGCCGATTTCGCAGACGAAGCCCTCACCGGCTTCTGCGACCTCCACTCCGGCCTGGTGCGCCAGGTTCCCGGCGGCGCAGTGCGCCGCCACCGTCCCGAGCAGCCCAAGGTCGCGGTCCTGGCCGGCGGCGGATCCGGACACTACCCGGCTTTCGCCGGACTCATCGGCGCGGGACTGGCCGACGGCGCCGTCGTGGGCAACATCTTCACCTCGCCGTCCGCACAACAGGCTTACTCCGTGGCCAAGGCTGCTGACAGCGGTGCCGGAGTGGTCTTCACTTACGGCAACTACGCCGGGGACGTCTTGAACTTCGGCATGGCCAGCGAGCGCTTGGCTGCGGAAGGCATCGCCGTGGAAAACGTGCTGGTGACGGACGACATCGCGAGCGCGCCGCCGTCGGAATCCGCCAAACGCCGCGGCATCGCGGGTGACTTCACGGTCTTCAAGGTCATGGGCGCCGCCGCCGAAGCGGGGGCCGGGCTCGCCGACGTCGTGCGCTTGGGCCGGAAGGCCAATAGCCTGACCCGCACCATTGGCAGCGCCTTCCACGGCTGCACCTTCCCTGGCGCCGAAGCGCCACTGTTCACGCTCAAGGACAAGCAGATGGGACTCGGCCTGGGCATCCACGGCGAGCCCGGATTGTTCGACACCGATCTTCCGCCGGCCAAGGAACTCGGCCAGGAGCTCGTTGCGCGGCTGTTGGCGGAGACCCCGCACGGAGCGGGCAACCGCATCGCGGTCATCCTCAACGGACTCGGCTCCACCAAGCACGAAGAACTCTTCGTCCTGTGGCTGACCGTGGCTCCGTTGCTGCGCGCAGCCGGGTACACCTTGGTCATGCCGGAGGTCGGCGAACTGGTCACGAGCCTGGACATGTCCGGCGTTTCCCTCACCATCACCTGGCTCGACGAGGAACTCGAACCGCTGTGGACGGCGCCGGCTGAAACGCCCGCTTACCGGCGCGGCAACGCGGCGCTGTTGACGGGGGGCCAGCTTGCGGAGGAAGCGTTCGACGGCGGCCCTCTCGCCGTAGAGTTTGCGGCGACCCTCGACTCGCGCAACTACGCCGCGAGCTGCGCAAACGCGCTCGAGGCGGCCCGGAAAGCACTGCACGACGCCGAATCCCACCTTGGAGACATGGACGCGGTAGCGGGCGACGGCGACCACGGCCGCGGGATGGTCCGCGGAATCGACGCCGCCACTGCCGCAGCCGCGAAGGCCCTGGCCAATGGCGCCGGAGCCGGCGATATGTTGGCAGCCGCCGGCGACGCCTGGGCGGATAAAGCCGGCGGAACGTCGGGCGTCCTGTGGGGCGCGGGCCTCCGGGCATTCGGCGAATCGCTTGGCACTGACGAGGCGCCGGAACCGGCTGAACTTGCCGCGGCCGTGACGGCGTTCGCTGCACGGATCACTGATCTGGGCAAGGCCGAGATCGGCGACAAGACCATGGTCGATGCCTTACTCCCCTTCGCCGAAACCTTCAGCAAGCGCGCCTCCGAGGGTGTCCTTCCGGATGTTGCCTGGGCTGAAGCTGCCGCAGCGGCCACCTCGGCTGCGCAAGCCACGGCTTCTCTCCGGCCGCTCAAAGGACGGTCCCGGCCGCTCGCCGAGAAGAGCGTGGGCACAGCCGACCCCGGAGCCACGTCGCTGGCAATGATCTTCACAGTCATGGGCCCGCACCTTGTGAGTGCTGGGAAGGTCGCGGCATGACCACGAAAGGTTTCCGACTCATCCTGGGCGCCGACGAAGCAGGCGTGGACTACAAAGACCGGATCATGGCGGACTTGCGGGACGATCCGCGGGTCAGCGAAATCATCGACATCGGCGTCAACCGCAGCGACTCCTTGGAAGACTTCACCACGCCCTACCCCTACGTCGGGATCAAGGCCGGTGAACTCATCCGGGACGGCCATGCAGACCGGGCCATCTTGTTCTGCGGAACTGGAATCGGCGTGGCCATCGCCGCGAACAAGGTGGACGGCATACGCGCCACCACGGCCCACGATTCCTTCTCCGTGGAGCGTTCCATCTTGTCCAATGATTGCCAGGTGCTCACCATGGGCCAGCGCGTAGTCGGGGTGGAACTAGCCAGCAGGTTGGCACGTGAATGGCTCGGCTACGCCTTCGACCCTGGCTCGGCGTCGGCAGACAAGGTCAAGGTGCTCACGGATTTCGAGGGCTGCTGAGTCCTGTCCCCGGCCCAACTGACTGGCAGTTGTTGTCGTTCTGGAGGCTCAAAACGACAACAACTGCTAGCTAGTTGGGTCGTGCAGCGCCGGGGGTGGGCCTGAATTTGGGCTAGGCGTAGGGTGGATTTGGACGATAGGAGCACTTCATGAAGAAAATCCTCATGGTACTGACCAGCGTTTCCGAACTCGGCGATACGGGAAAAAAGACCGGCTACAACGTGGCCGAGGCTGCACATCCCTGGAAGGTCTTCAAGGATTCCGGACACTTCGTCGACTTCGCATCCATCAAGGGCGGCCAGCCTCCGCAGGATGAAGTGGACCCTCAGGATCCCATCCAGGTTGCCTTCACGAAGGACGAGACTACGCGCGCAGGTCTCTACAACACGGCCCGCGTGGACGTCGTTGATCCAGGCCAGTACGACGCAGTCTTCCTCGTGGGTGGCCACGGCACAATGGGGGACTTCCCGGACAGCGAAGGCCTGCAGAACCTGGTTGCGAGCGTCTACGACGCCGGTGGTGTGGTTGGCGCTGTCTGCCACGGACCGGCGGGTTTGGTGAACGTGGACCTGGCCGACGGGTTCCGGCTCATCGGGGGCCGGGAAGTGGCGGCATTCACCAACGACGAAGAAGTTGCCGCAGGTATGGACAAGGTCATCCCGTTCTTCCTGGCCGACCGGCTCAAGGAACAGGGCGCGATCCACGTGTTCGCCGACGTCTTCGCAGAGAAGGTCGCTGTCTCCGAGCGGTTGGTGACCGGGCAGAACCCAGCCTCCGCCGCTGGCGTTGCGAAAGAGATGGAGAAGCTCCTGGCGGTGGTCATCCGCCAGGAAAAGGCCGAGGAGCAACACGAGGCCGAGGCCCTTCGCGCAGAGAAGGACGCCAAAAAGGCTGCTGCGGCAGACACAGAGCAGTAACGACTGCAGCTTATTGATACTGGCGGCCGCCCCGATGACGGGGCCGGCCGCCATTTTCGTCGGAGCTGCCGCCAGCGTCGCCGACTGCCTAGAAACGACCCGCAAATACCCGCCAATTTCTTGTTTGCTCTTGACAATGACCGCCTGAACCGGTTCAGTAGAGATAACAAAACCGGTTCAGTGATCCCAATCACCAAGTGGCAATGAGGCAGACATGACAGTGACCATCAACGACGTTGCGCAGGCAGCCGGCGTGAGCAAGGGTGCCGTCTCGTACGCGTTGAATGGGCAGCCCGGCGTCAGTGATGACACCCGGGAGCGCATTCTCAGGGTAGCCCGGGAATTGGGGTGGAAGCCGAATCTTCGCGCCAAGAGCCTGTCTTCGGCCAAAGCTTTCGCCGTCGGGCTCGTGGTGGCAAGGGACCCCCGACTTTTGGGAACGGACCCGTTCTTCCCCGCGTTCATCGCCGGGATCGAGACCACGTTGGTTGAGCACGAATACGTCTTGGTCCTCACGGTCGCCGCCAGCGCCGACGCCGAGGAGTTGGGCTATCGGAAGCTGGCTGCCGACAGCCGCGTGGACGGCGTCATCCTTACGGACATGAGGGTTGATGACTCCCGGATCGCTTTGTTGAAGAGCCTCAAGATTCCGGCCGTCACCCTTAACCGGCCCGAAACCCCCTCGCCGTTCCCTGCTGTCTGCATGGACGATACCGAAGGCATCGCGGCCGCCGTCGAACACCTCGTTTCGCTGGGACACACCAAAATCGGGCACGTGGGCGGACCGCAGAGTTACATTCACGGCCGAAGCCGGCGCTTGGCTTGGCAAAATGCCATGTCGAAAGCCGGGCTCGAGGCCGGTTCCTTCATTGAGGCGGACTTCACGGCAGCCGGCGGATTGGCGGCTACTGCGGAACTGCTTCGCTCGGACCAGCGGCCCACGGCGATCATCTACGCGAACGACCTGATGGCCACTGCCGGACAGTCCTACGCCCAGTCCCTCGGACTGGCTGTTCCGGGTGATTTATCCATCACGGGCTACGACGACACCGAGCTCGCCAGGTACCTCAACCCTCCGTTGACCACTGTCCCGGCCGATCCCTTGCTCTGGGGCCGTGTTGCCGCCCAGCAGTTACTGAGCCTCCTCGGCGGAGCTCCTGCGGAAGACGTCTATCTGCCCTCCCCGAAGCTGGTAGTCCGCGCCTCCACCGGGCCTGCCCCCGGCACGCCGAATAACTAATCCTTACGAATACAGATTTACCCGCAATTGGGTGGGGTTATTTGCCATTCCCGTTTGAAGGCAATGTCGCCGCCGCATATTCAGTTTTCACCGCCATTGCCGATACTTCCGGCGGTAGCGCCAATGTCCAGAACGTGAGCCGCGCCCAAGCCCGCACCAACCTGGAGGGTGTCTTCGCCACCCTCCAGGGCGAGTCCGTTGCACGGGTGGTGGTTGGTTCCGGAGGGATCGACACCGCCGAAGACGCGAACGCACTGAAGGAACTGATCCAGCCGTTGGCTCCCGACGCCGTTGGCTGCCGCAGGATTCGGCACTGGAATCGCAGTGATCGCCGGCACCGGATCGGCGGCCTGGGGCACCAACGGCGAGGACCAAGCGCGTGCGGGCGGCTGGGGCTACTTGCTTGGCGATGAAGGCAGCGGTCTGGTTCGGTCGTGAAACGGTGAGGTACAGCCTCGAACGCATGAACAACGGGCTACGCCCCGACGAGTTGACGAAAGCTCTTGTGAAATCGTGTGGACTCCTCGGCCCGGAGGGTTTGATTGCCCTCTTCCATGGAGACGCGGGACGCGAGTTTTGGGCTTCCAAATCTCCGATTGTCTTCGAGTGCGCGGCCTCGGGGCATACCGCCTCCTTGGACATGATCCTCCAGGCAGGCGCCGATCTTGCCTCCTTGGCGGCGAAGTGCGCTGAGCAACTGAACATCGCGGGACCTATTGTCCTCGGTGGAGGCCTCGGGATGAACCAGCCCACCTTGCAGACAGCCATGCGGATAGCCCTTGCCGCTCGGGGCTTCGACAATTTGCAGGTCCTTAACCAGGATCCGGTCTTTGGCGCACTGCAGCTTGCATCCCACTAGACACCGCTGTGATGAGTCTCACTTGCAACAAACGCCGTTCTGGCTTGAGCAGTCCGTGCCTCGCTGTGCACTATGGAAAGGCTTGTACGGCGGCTTTCGCACTGGCGCGATAGCCGGATATCCGGATTCATGAATGGAAGCACTGAACAATGACGTTTGAAACTGCCGACTCCGTAACCCTCAAGATTTGGGACCGCTCAACCACCCACCACACGCTGGACGCGCTGGTGCACGACTTCTCGGTGCGCCACAACACTTCCAAGGCCAGCATTGCGGTCACCTGCAGCGGGCCCAACACCTTCACTGTCAGCCTGAATGGCAGCGCGGCCAAGGCCACCTCCTTCGACGCGCAGTCCCTGTAACAGCGACCTTTCAGGGCGCAAAGCGACGACGACGGCGGGAGTCACCTCCCGCCGTCGTTCCCGTATCCGGTGTTCTCCGTCCGGAGCGGCGGGTCAGGCGCGCGAGTGCTCGGAAAGGAGCCCGTCGATCTGGCCGGCCGCCTCCTGCATTCCCTCTTCCATACCCATGTCGATCATCTTCTTCATCTGCTCTTCTGATTCGAAGGTGGACAGGATCGTCATGCGGGTGCGGTCGCCGATCTCTTCGAGGGTCACGGTCGCATGGCCGGCCCCTATCTCCTCGACGGGAGCTCCGTTTTCGTCGGCAAAGCCATCGTCGAACTCCAGCCTGTTCGGAGCTTGCACGGCCGTGATGCGCCACCAGCCGCCGGCTTTCTCGCCGTCGGGACCGGTCATGTAATAGCTGGCGTTCCCGCCCGGCTCGAACTCGAACTGTTCGAACGTCGCGGGCCAGGTGGGCGGACCCCACCAGCGCTCAAGCTGGCGTGGGTCTTCCCAGATTTGCCAGACCTGTTCGGGGCTGGCATCGAACTCGGCGACGAGCGTCAAGCTCAATGCTTCGGGATTCTTGGTGGAACTGATAACCGTCATTGCGGAACCCTTCCTATTTTTCGGCGAGGATGTCTGCGATCCGATCGACGCGCTGCCGCCAGATCGCCTCGTACTCATCGAGCAGCTGACGGGCTTTCTGCAAGCCATCATGGTTGCCCCGCACGATCTGCTCCCTTCCACGCTTCTCCTTCGTTACAAGGGACGCGCGCTCCAACACCGCCACGTGCTTTTGAACGGCGGCAAAACTCATGGCGTAGAGGGCTGCCAAACCGGACACCGAATACTCCCCGACCGTTACCCGACGGACGATGTCCCGGCGCGTGGCATCGGAAAACGCCTGAAAGAGGCGGTCAAGTTCGGTTTCGCTGAGCTGATCTACAACCATTTGGTTGTAGGATATGCCAATGGCGAAACGGAGTCAACGGGCATAGATACCTCGCACTAGTCGAACTTCAGCGGAGTCCAACCGAACGGAATCGGGCCGCGTACCCGTGCCCGTTCGCGGTCGGATTCGGCGGACCAACCCTGCGCCGAGCTTGCAGCCGGAACACCACAGGCGCCGCGTGCCACCCGGAAACCCACATCTTCCAGGATGGCATCGGGAGCACTGCCCCGCCGTACCGACGCACGCACATTCCAGGCTTCGTCAGCCCACCCACCGCCACGGAAGGTCCTGTACTCGCCGTATCTCGCCGGATCCGCATAGTCCCAGCACCACTCCCAGACATTGCCGAGCATGTCGTAGGCGCCGAAATCGTTGGGTTTCTTGAGTCCGGCCTCGCCGGGTGCCGCGGCTCCGTCCTTCGCGGTCCATGCAATCTCGTCGAGCGGACCATAGTGCGGACCATCCGATCCGGCGCGGCAGGCATATTCCCATTCCGCTTCGGTGGGTAGCCGGTAACCGTTGGCCGCGACGTTCCATTCGACGTTTCGTCCGGTGCGGGCATATGCCGGGCTGAGCCCTTCGGCTCCCGAGGCCGCGTTGCACCAATCGATTGCCTCAAACCACGTGACGGCGTGTGCTGGCGCCCGTGGAAGGTCCACCAGCTCAGGCCCGGCAATTGCAGCAAACTCTGCCCCCGTTACTGCTGTTCTTCCAATCTCGAAGGCAACAAGGTCCACCAGATTGGTGCGGCCGCTGCGAGCGTCCCGGAGTTCAATCTGCCCACCAGGCAGGCTGAGGAGCTGTGGCGGTTTGACGTCCATGGGATCCAAGCCTAGTCCGCGCCGTCTTTACCGCTTCCGAGCAACAGCGAGTGTCACGCCAGGCAGGTTTTTGGCCGCTGCGGGCATCCGAACTCCCGGATTTCCGGACTTCTCTCTGATCCACGGCCCCAAAAAGTTGCTCAGCGTGACACGGCTACGCCGCCGGACGGCCAATTTTCCCGCGACCAAGCACCGCAAGAACCTCCGCAACCATGGTTTCCGCCTCATGGACCACGTCGGAGTAGTAGTACCGGAGCACCGTGTAGCCCTGAACCACGGACGAGTTGTTACGGCGATGGTCTTTCTTCACCTGCCGCCACTCCGCATGGTGGCGGCCGTCGAGTTCCACCAACAGCCGCCCATCCAGCAAAAGGTCCATGTAGCCCACGCCGTCGAGATAGAACTGCGGCTGGACATGGATTCCGGCCTTCCGGAAGTAGGTCCGGGCCAGCGTCTCCAACATCGATTCAGCCCCGCGATCCACCCAACGTAGAACCTCGCGTGCCTTGCCGTTGCGCTTTCCCGGCAGCCGCTCCCGCAGGAATCCCACTGTCATGTCACCCCGGGCCACAGCACACTCCACCATGACCAAGGATTCCTGCCAGGGCAGGCAGCGCAATGCGTGAATCAGGACATCGGCCAGGGCGGCCACTGGTCTGAGCGGATGCGCGCGCCGCACTGATGCAGGTCAGTATTCGGTGGTTTCGGACCAAGGCCACATCGGCGACGGATGCCGAAGCCAGCGCGTAGACGCCACGCGCCGGTTGGTCCACACCACTGCGCACCGCCCTCCTCAGCTGGCCGTCGGTGATGCCAAGACGCCAAAAAGTTGCTCAGCGTGACATGCCACGCCGCGCGAACCATATAATCCTCAGACCTCCGCCACAGGCGCCGCGAACTGGGCTTCGTACAGCCTCGAGTAGGCGCCCCCGGCGGCCAGGAGCTCCGCATGGGTGCCTTGCTCCACGATCTGCCCGGACTCCATCACCAGGATGAGGTTGGCGTCGCGGATCGTGGAGAGGCGGTGCGCGATCACAAAGCTCGTCCGGTCAGAACGCAGGGCATTCATGGCCTTCTGCACCAGAACCTCGGTCCGCGTGTCCACCGAGCTCGTGGCCTCGTCAAGAATCAAGACTGACGGACGGGCCAGGAACGCCCGGGCGATAGTGAGCAGCTGCATCTCACCCGCGGAAACGTTACTGCCCTCGTCGTCGAGCACGGTGTCGTAGCCCTCCGGGAGGGAGTGCACGAAGCGATCCACGTACGTTGCTTGGGCGGCCTCCAGAATCTCGGCCTCGGTAGCGTCGGGCCGTCCGTAGGCGATGTTGTCCCGGATGGTGCCGCCGAACAGCCAGGTGTCCTGAAGCACCATGCCCATCCGCGAGCGCAGCTCGTACCGGGACATCGAGGCGACGTCGACGCCGTCGAGCGTTATCCGTCCGGCGTCGAGCTCGTAGAAACGCATCATCAGGTTCACCAGGGTGGTCTTGCCTGCTCCGGTGGGCCCGACGATCGCCACGGACTGTCCGGGCTCGGCCACGAGGCTCAGATTCTGGATCAGCGGCTTGTCTGGTGAGTAGGAGAAGGAGATATTCTCGAACACCAAGCGCCCGCGCGTCACTTCGGGGACAGCCGAGGGCTCAGGATCAGCGCTTTGCTCCTCGGTATCGAGCAGCGAGAAGACGCGTTCTGCGGAGGCCACGCCCGACTGAAGCAGATTGGCCATCGAGCCGAGCTGGGCCAAGGGCTGCGTGAACTGCCGTGAGTACTGGATGAAGGCCTGGACATCGCCCAACTGCATGGCGCCTGAAGCTACTTGAAGGCCACCCACCACGGCGATCCCGACATAGACCAGGTTGCCGATGAATGTCAGTGCCGGCATGATCAAGCCGCTGATGAACTGGGCACCGAAGCTGGCCGAGAACAACTCTGCGTTCTTCTCGCGGAACCGCTCCTCGACTTCGCGCTGGCGTCCGAACACCTTCACGAGCGCGTGGCCGGTGTAGGTTTCTTCGATCTGCCCGTTCAGCTCGCCGGTGTTCTTCCACTGGGCCACAAACAGCTTCTGCGAGCGCTTGGCGATCAGCACCGTGGTGACCAGCGTCAACGGCACCGTGACCAGGGTGATAAACGCCAGGATCGGCGAGAGCAGGAACATCATGAAGATGACGCCGGCCACTGTGAGCAGGGACGTGACCGCTTGGCTGATGGACTGTTGGAGGCTTTGCGAAATGTTGTCGACGTCGTTCGTCACGCGGCTGAGCAGTTCGCCGCGCTGCACGGAGTCGAAGTAGCGCAGCGGAAGCCTGTTGATCTTCGCTTCGATCTGCTCGCGGAGCCTGTACACGGTCCGCTGCACGACGCCGTTGAGCACGTAGGCCTGAATCCAGCCGAACGCTGAGGCCAGGACATACAGGACCAGCACCCACAGCAGGATAGAGGACAACGCCCCGAAGTCGATTCCGACGCCGGGAGTCAGGTCCATGCCCTTCAACATGTCCGCTTTGGAGCCCTGGCCGGAAGCGCGCAGTCCCTCGATGACCTGTTCCTTGCTCACCCCGGCGGGAAGTTGCTTGGATACGACGCCGGAGAAAATCAGGTTGGTGCCCTGGCCCAGAAGCCGGGGGCCGATCACGGAGAGGGTCACGCTTGCCACGGCGAGGAAGAGAACCAGGGTCAGCCACAAGCGCTCGGGCCGCAACGTGGCCAAGAGACGCTTGGCCGAGGGCAGGAAGTTCATGGCCTTTTCTGCTGGGATGCTCATCCCCGCGAAAGGTCCGCCGCGGCCTGGCCCCATCGGGGGACGCTGCGGGCGGTTGGCGGTGCTGGGTGCGCTGCTCATGCCGCCTCCTCCGCTGCCAGTTGCGAGGAAACTATCTCCCGGTATGTTTCTGAAGTCTCCAACAGCTCTTCGTGGGTTCCGCGCCCCACGAGCCGCCCGTCGTCGAGCACTAGAATTTGCTCGGCATCCGCGATGCTGGATACCCGCTGCGCAATGATGACCATGGTGGCGCCCGAAGTGTGGCGCTTGAGGGCTTGGCGGAGCCTGGCATCGGTAGCGGTGTCCAGGGAGGAGAAGGAGTCGTCGAAGATGTAGAGCTCGGGTTGCTTCACGAGTGCCCGGGCGATTGCGAGGCGCTGGCGTTGGCCGCCGGAAACGTTCGTGCCGCCTTGCGAGATCGGAGCGTCAAGCCCACCCTCCATTTCCTCGACGAAATCCTGGGCCTGTGCAATGGAGAGCGCCCGCCAGAGTTCTTCCTCGGTGGCGTCGGGCTTGCCGTAAAGAAGGTTGCTGCGGACCGTGCCGGAGAACAGGTAGGGCTTCTGTGGGACCAGTCCGATGTGCCCCCACAAGAGGTCGGGGTGTAGTTCGCGGACGTCGACGTCGTCGATCCGCACCGAGCCGCTGCTCGCGTCGAAGAGCCGTGGCAGCAAGTTCACCAAGGTGGTCTTGCCCGCGCCCGTGCTGCCGATGATCGCCGTCGTCTGGCCCGCGCGTGCCCGGAAGCTAATGCCGCTCAGGACAGGCTGCTCGGCACCCGGATAGGCGAATCCGACGTCGAGCAATTCCAGTTCACCACGGCCGGCGGTCTCCGTCACCGGGTTCGCGGGAGGCCGCACGCTCGATTCGGTCTCCAGCACCTGTCCGATGCGGTCCGCCGAAACAGCAGCGCGCGGGATCATGACAGCCATGAACGTAGCCATCATGACGGACATGAGGATCTGCATGAGGTAGCTCAGGAAGGCGATCAATGTGCCTACCTGCATGGATCCGTCGTCGATCCGGAACGATCCAAACCAGATCACGGCAACGCTGGAGACGTTGAGCACCAGCATCACCACCGGGAACATGAGGGCCATGAGCCGCCCGGCGCGCAGCGCCATCTCCGTGACGTCCTGGTTGGCCGAGGCGAAGCGTTCCGTCTCCATGTCCTCGCGCACGAACGCGCGCACCACGCGGATGCCGGCGAGCTGTTCGCGGAGCACGCGGTTCACGGTGTCGATCCGGACCTGCATCTTGCGGAACAGCGGGACCATCCGGCTAACGATGAGGCCCACCGCAACCAGCAACACGGGGACGCTCACGGCAATCAGCCAGGACAACTGTGCATCCTGCCGGACCGCCATGATGACCCCGCCGATGCTGAGCATGGGCGCCGCAACCATGAGCGTGCAGGACATCAGGACGAGCTGCTGGACCTGCTGCACATCGTTGGTTGAACGCGTGATCAGCGACGGCGCGCCGAAGCGGGTGACCTCCTGCTCGGAGAACTCCCCCACCCTGGTGAAAATGGCCCCGCGCAAGTCCCGCCCCAGTCCCATGGCGGCTTTCGCGCCGAAGTACACAGCCGTGATCGAACACGCGATCTGCAAGAGGGTGATGAGCAACATGAGGCTGCCGGTGCCCAGGATGTACCCGGTATCCCCCTTGGCCACGCCTTCGTCAATGATGTCGGCATTCAGCGTGGGCAAGTACAGCGACGCTATGGACTGCGCCAACTGGAAAATGACGACGGCGATCAGCAGCCGCCGATGTGGCCGCAGGTACTGAACGAGAAGTTTCCAGAGCATCGTTCTCCAACTCACGTAGTGATTCGAAGGCCAGTCTACGACTGGTTGCTGGGGGCAACTAGAGCTTTCCCTCAGGGCGAAGCGTGGCGCGGGGGGTGCCGCCTTGGTACCCGGACAGTAGGCTGGAAACGCTCGGCAAGATCCGCTACGAAAGGACCGTAGTCATGGCTTACATCACCGTCGGAAATGAAAACAGCTCCGAGATCGAGATCTACTACGAGGACCACGGGACCGGCCAGGCAGTGGTCCTTATCCACGGCTATCCCCTGGATGGTTCGTCCTGGGAGAAGCAGACCGCTGCCCTGCTCAACGCCGGCTACCGCGTCATCACGTACGACCGCCGCGGCTTCGGCAAGTCCAGCAAGCCGACCGTCGGCTACGACTACGACACCTTCGCCGCGGACCTGAACACCCTGCTGGAAGCACTGAATCTCAACGACGCCGTACTGGTGGGCTTCTCGATGGGAACGGGAGAAGTGGCCCGCTACCTTGGCACGTACGGCTCGGCCCGGGTCGCGAAAGCCGTGTTCCTTGCATCCTTGGAGCCGTTCCTCCTGCAGACTGCCGACAACCCCGGAGGCGTCCCGCAGTCCGTGTTCGACGGACTTTCCGAAGCCGTCATTTCCGATCGCTACGCTTTCTTCACCGAATTCTTCAACAACTTCTACAACGCTTCCACTTTCCTCGGAACGCACCGCCTGAGCCCTGAAGCAGTCACCGCCAGCTGGAACCTGGCAGCCCAGTCGGGGGCCTATGCCTCGGTGGCCGCGCAGCCCACGTGGCTCACCGATTTCAGGGCCGACATCCCGAAGATTGATGTGCCGGCCTTGATCCTGCACGGCACCGAGGATCACATCCTCCCCATCGACGTCACCGGCCGGAGGTTCGCCGAAGCACTCCCCGGCGCCGAATACGTGGAGATCGACGGCGCCCCGCACGGCTTGCTGTGGACGCATGGCGCTGAGGTCAACCAGGCCTTGCTCGGCTTTCTTGCGAAGTAGGAGAGATTCCTGACAAAAAATTAGGACGAAACTAACTGAATATCGCGGGAACCTTAACTCCTCTGGTCCAGTCTTAATGCAAGCACAGGCGGAACCCACCCGCCGGCGAAAGCACCAAAGCTGCAAGGGGAGCAGGACCGGCCATGAAGACAACAACAGCCCTGGACGAGGTTACCGCCATCAATGGCGTGATCACCGATCAGCAACCCGTTGACTTCCATGCTCTGGGGCTCGCGGGCTGCATCGACCGATTGGCCGCACCGCTCCGCCGCCAAGGGACCGAAATCCACTGGGAGACGCCTCATCATGGTGTCGAAATCTCGTCCGGCTCCGCTTCCTTGCTCTACCACGCCGCCAAGGAAGTCCTCAGCAACGCCTTCAAGTACGCGCATGCCCACGACGTCACCGTCCGGCTCGCCGCCGTCTACCACGGGATCCGGCTGACAGTCACGGACAACGGCGCGGGCTTCGACGGCAAGGCAACGCCCGCGGGCGCACACCACGGATTCGGGCTCCGCCTGATGTCCATCGCCGTCAGCGAAGTGGGCGGCGATGTCTCCATCGTCTCCAGTCCAGGCAACGGAACCTGTGTAACCGTCACCCTGCCACTCGACTGATACGGGTGGGTGCCCGACGGCGGCAGGCACCTCCCGTCACGCCACGCAATCTTTTGGCGGCTTCGGCATCCGAGCGCCCCGGAATTCCAGGGCGGAGCGCCGGTCGCGCCTCCAAAACCCGGCTCAGCGTGACGCCTGACACGTGACTCCTGAGAAAGCTCCTAGGAAAACTCCTTCAGCGCCTCGGTGAGCAGCCCACCCGGAGAACCCAGCCGAACATGGACGCCGTTTGAGGCCACCAGTTCTCCAGCGATCACGACGGCGGTGACGTCGCTCGCCGTCGCGCTGAACGCGAACTGCTGCGGCATGGAACCGGCTGTCCGCACCGAGTCCGGAGCCACTGCCATGAGGTCGCACACCGCACCTACCTCAAGTGCAGACGCTATGGGCGTAGCCATGGATGCGGTCGCGCCGATGGTGGCCGCGTGCAGCAGTTCCTGGGGTGAGAACCTGCCCCGCTGGCCGGAGCCTAGACGTTCTCCGTGTTCCAAGGTGCGCATTTCAATCCAGGGATCGATCACCGCGTGTTGGTCGGTGCCGAGCGCGATGGTCGAGCCGGCGTCGGACAATGCGCGAGCCGGTCCGATCCCGTCGGCGAGATCGGCCTCAGTGCTGGGACACATCACCACAGTGGCTCCCGCATCCCCGAGAAGCTGGACGTCGTCCAACGTTAGGTGGGTCGCGTGGACGGCCGAGAGCCGCCGGGACAGCAGGCCGTGGCGGGCAAGAAGCCCGGCTGGCGTGACGCCATAGGCCTCCACGCAGGCTTCGTTTTCAGCCGGTTGTTCGCTGAGGTGGATGTGCAGCGGAATGTCGGTGGGCAACTGCCGGGAGACAGTCTTGAGCGCCTCTTCGGGCACTCCTCGGACGGAATGCAGGGCGGCCCCCACGCCGACCATTTCAGGCGGAAAGCTCCGCGCCACCTCGGCCCGCAATGACGCGAGCCGGTCCAACCAGGCTTGGGCATCGGCGTCGCCAAACCGTGCCTGTTCCGGGCTGAGCGGAGTCCCGATCCCTCCCGCGAGGTACAGTGTGTCCAGCAATGTCAGGCGGATCCCGGCCGCCACGGCTGCCCTGGCCAACGCCAATTCCATCGCGTGCGGCTCCAGGTACGGCGTTCCTTCCGGCTGGTGGTGGACGTAGTGGAACTCGGCCACGCTACTGAAGCCCGAGACCACCATTTCGGTGAAGACTGCCGCGGCGAGCTTCTCGTATTTCTCCGGGGTAAGTTCCGCAGCGCTCCGGTACATTTGCTCTCGCCAGACCCAGAAATCACCGCGCCCGTCGTGCGTCCTTCCGCGCAGGATCCGGTGAAAAGCGTGCGAATGGGCGTTGGCCGCGGCGGGGAAGACGACCCCGTTCAATATCCGGTCACCCGTTTCGGGCTCGACGCCGGTAGCGATCCGGGAGATGTGCCCCTCGTGCACTTCCAGCCGAACGCCGGTGGCGACAACCGCGCCGCCCGGGACGGGACCGCCGTCGACGTTTACAAGCGCCGCCTCGCACCAGAACCCGCTCACAGGAGTCCCTCCAGAACGTCGGCGAGGGCAACCGCGCCGGCGGAGGCATCCTCGTCGGCGACGTACTCTTCCGGGGAGTGTGAGATTCCGCTCGGGTTGCGGACGAAAAGCATCGCCGAGGGGACATGTCCAGCCAAGACTCCGGCGTCGTGCCCAGCGCCGGTCGCTAATACAGGCGCGTCCGGCAGGAGCTCGCCGATGCGTCGGCTCAGCTCGGGATCGAAATGCACGGTGTCGCTGTAGGACTCCTCGGTGAGGGTAACGGTGCATCCTTCGCCCGCCGCGATTTCCCGCGCCGCGCGGTAGATCGATTCGATCAGTTGTGCCGTCACGGCGTCGTCGGGGTGCCGGGCGTCGAGCCATAGATCGACGCGGGAGGCAATCACGTTGGTGCCGCCGGGAACCGGGGTCAAGCGCCCCACGGTGGCCCGCGCATCCGGCTGCCTCGCCGCGGTGTCGCGGACGGCAACGACGATCTGCGCGGCCGCGACCATCGGATCGGCACGGTCCGCCATGAGAGTGGTTCCGGCGTGGTTGCCTTGGCCGCTGACGCTCAGCTTCCAGCGGCCGTGGCCCAGAATGGAGCTTCCGACGGCGATGGCCGGCCCGCCTTGGCCCAGCCCCTTTCCCTGTTCCACATGCAGTTCAACGAAGTCGCCGATTCGCGCCATGGTTTCCGGATCGGGACCGATGTGCCCGGGATCCAGGCCATTGCTCCGGGCGATGTCGGCGAAAGTGTTGCCATCGACGTCGCGCAGGTTCAGCGCCTTGTCGACGTCGATGGCACCCGTCAATAGCCGCGAGCCCAGGCAGGCTACGCCAAAGCGGGATCCTTCTTCTTCCGGGAAGACTGTGATGGCCAGGGAACGCCCCGGCTCTAGACCGCGGGAAACGAGGACATCGACGGCGGCGAGTGCGGACGCGACGCCGAGCGGCCCGTCAAAGGCCCCTCCTCCCGGGACGGAGTCGAGGTGGCTGCCAGTGACAAGCGCACCGTCCTGGGGCTTTCCCCACCAGGCCCAGATAATGCCGTTGCGGTCGGTCTCGACGCCGAGGCCGCGCTGTTGGGCTTGTTCGATGAACCAGTGCCTGAGGTCGAGCTCGGGCGTCGAGTAGACGGCCCTTGAGTATCCTCCGCGCACCGCATCGCGGCCCACGTCCTTGATCGAGTCAAGGAGCTGATTGACGGTTTCCACGTGTTCCTCCGATTAATGAAGACTGCCACCAAGTAAAAACCACTTGTCACCCCATGACAAGACCCTGAGGCCAGAACCACGACAATTAACAGGCCTGAAACACCCCCGAAACGGCTTGTTCCCACCGAGCGTCTCAAATCCCGGAATCTCAGGTAATTTCACGAAATCTATTGCCATTCGATGAAAGTTGATTTTTACTAAGTGGCAAGACATGGTGATTCGGACCACTTGAAAGCAGGTCAGTCAGTGGCAGCAGACCCTTCCACCCGGACGGTCGAAAGAGCGTTGGCCCTCCTGAGCGCGGTCTGTACGGATGGCGCCATCAGTTTGAGCGACGCCGCGCGCGTTGTTGACTTGTCAGCCAGCACCGCGCTCCGCCTCCTCCGCACGCTGGAGGGCAGCGGCTTCGTGAAGCGGGACCCGAACGGAAACTTCCGGCCCGGTGCCAGTGTGATCCAGTTGGGAGCACTCGCGCTTGGACAGGAATCCCTCGTGTCTCTGTGCACACCGCATATGAAGAGGCTGGTGGCCGAAACGGGCGAGTCCTGCTATTTGAGCATTCCTGGTCCTGGGGAAACCGGAATCTACATCGCCATTGTCGAAGGTACGCACTCTGTCCGGCACACCAGCTGGGTCGGCAGGAGCATTCCGCTGGAAGGATCCGCCGCCGGGAAGGTCCTGACTGGCGGGCAGAACGGCCGCGGCTTCGCCATCGTGCGAAGCGGCGTAGAAGACGACATTACGGCCGTCGCCGCACCCATCGTGATCGGCGGCCGCACCGTGGCGGCCCTCAGCATCGTCGCACCGAGCTACCGCTTGGGCGAAGCGAAGGCCCAGACATTTGGCGAGGAACTGGCGAGGGTGGCGAACAGCATCCTCGTGGAACCCTCCGGAGACCATGAAGTGCCCCAGGAAAGCATGGAAAAGAAATGATCAAGTTTGAAAATGTCACCAAGGCGTACCCGGACGGGACGGTCGCCGTCGATGGCTTGAGCCTCGAGGCGCCCACCGGCAAGTTGACCATCCTGGTAGGGCCGTCCGGTTGTGGCAAGACAACATCGCTGAGGATGATCAACCGCCTCATCGAGCCCACCAGCGGCACCATCTACCTCGATGACGAGCCGACGTCGGGCATGGACGCAGCCTTGCTGCGCCGCCGCATCGGCTACGTCATCCAGCACGCAGGCCTCTTCCCGCACCGCACCATCGTCGACAACGTGGCAACGATGCCCGTGCTGCTCGGCGAGAGCAGGCAGAAGGCCCGCATGAAAGCCCTCGAGCTCATGGAGCGCGTCGGACTCCCCGCGAGCTTCGCCAAGCGCTACCCGTGGCAATTGTCCGGTGGCCAGCAGCAGCGAGTGGGCGTGGCCCGGGCTTTGGCTTCGGATCCGTCCTTCATGCTCATGGACGAACCCTTCAGCGCCGTTGACCCCGTGGTCCGGGCGCAGCTCCAGGAGGAGTTCCTCCGGCTTCAGCGCGAGATCGGCAAGACCATCATCATGGTCACCCACGACATCGACGAGGCCCTCAAGCTAGGCGACCAGGTTGCCGTGATGCGCGTCGGTGGAAAGCTCGCCCAGATGGCGACGCCCTCGGAGCTGCTGACCTCCCCGGCTGACGAATTCGTGGCCGACTTCGTGGGACGCGACCGTGGCTACCGATCCCTCGGTTTCACCAACGCGGCCGGCACGGTCGCTGTTGCCGAAGAAGCTGTGGTCGCCCTTGGCGCCTCCGCCGCCGAGGCACAGAGCAAGGCCACAGGAGCCTGGGTGCTGGTGGTCGACGGCGGCCGGAAACCCCTCGGCTGGGCACAAGCGGATCTCATTCGCGGCGAACTCAAGAGGGAGCACCTTAACCTCAGCGGCACCTCCGCATCATCGTCCGGGACCATGCGCCAATTGCTCGACGCCGCACTTTCCTCCCCCAGCCGTCGCGGCGTCGTCGTCAATGAACACGGAGAGCTCATCGGCACAGTGACCGCCACCGACATCGTCAAGGCGATCGAGGCGGAACCGCACCTGGAGACGGCGCGATGAACTTTGAATGGCTGGGCCGCCAGTCCGACAACATCGTCTTCCTCCTCGGCTGGCATGTGCTGCTCGCCGTCACTCCCCTCATCCTCGGCCTGCTGATCGCACTCCCCCTTGGTTGGTGGGCACACCGCAGCCGCCGGATCTATCCCCTTCTGGTGGGCGTGGCGGGCCTGCTGTACACGGTCCCGTCCCTCGCCCTGTTCGTCTTGTTGCCGCTGGTCCTTGGCACCAAGATCCTGGACCCGCTCAACATCGTGGCAGCACTGACCATCTACACCGTGGCGCTGCTGGTACGCGTCGTGGCTGATGCACTCGATTCCGTACCGGAAGACACGGTCCAAGCGGCCAAGGCCATGGGCTACCGGGGATACCAGAGCCTGGTGAAAGTGGAGCTTCCTGTAGGCGTCCCGGTCATCAGCGCAGGGCTCCGCGTCGCGGCGGTCTCCAACGTGAGCCTCGTTTCCGTGGCAGCGTTGCTAGGCATCCCGCAGCTCGGCTCGCTCTTCACCCAAGGCTTCCAGTTGCGGTTCTTCACCCCGATCATCGCCGGCATCATCCTCTGCGTGGTCCTCGCCATGATCCTTGACGGACTGATCATCCTCCTCAACCGGTGGCTGACACCGTGGACCCCCAAGGTGGTGGCATCATGATCAACTACTTGTTCAATCCCGCACACTGGAGCGGCGCCGACGGCATCCCCACCTTGATCGGTGAGCACCTCCTCTACTCCCTCATCGCCTTGGTCGTCGCGGCCATCATCGCGGTTCCGCTTGGCATCTACATCGGAGTCACGGGCAAGGGCGTCTTCATGATCGCGGGCCTCGCGAACGCCCTCCGCGCCCTCCCCAGCGTGGGCCTTCTGATCCTCCTGGTCCTGCTGATCTCGCCTGCGTTCCCGTCCAAAATGGGCTACATCCTGCCGAGCCTCATCGTCCTGGTGCTGCTCGCGGTCCCGCCCATCCTGACCAACACCTACGCCGGCGTCCGCGCGGTGGACGCTGCCGCCGTCGACGCCGCCAAGGGCATGGGCTTCCGCACCATGAAGATCCTCACGGACATTCAGCTCCCTTGCTCGCTCCCGCTCATGCTGTCCGGTGTCCGCAGCGCGCTGCTGCAGATCATCTCGACGGCGACCATCGCCGCGTACATTTCGCTAGGCGGCCTTGGACGGCTGCTGATCGACGGCAAGGCCCAGAATGATTACAGCCAAATGGTTGTCGGGGCCGTGCTGGTCGCCCTGCTGGCCCTGTTCTTCGACCAATTGCTCGCCTTTATCACCCGCAGGGTCGTCTCACCCGGACTGACCCGGCGCACCGTCAAGGCTGCCGCCCCGGCCGCAGCGGCTGACTCAGTGAAAACCCCCGTCACGGTCTAAGCAACTCCTCGCTTCATCGCCGTCGAGCGCCGTGCCCGACGGCGGCAACACCGTTCAATCGACCCCCACTTGGCCACGGCATGCCCTGCAACGGCCCTCCCCAGAGAGAATTGACATGAAAAAGTACCTGACTGGTTTCGCCCTGGCGGCAGCCACCGCCATCGCCCTGAGCGCTTGTGGCGGTGGGGATCCCTTGAGTTCCACCAACAACAACTCCCAGGCCGCAGGATCGACGGACAGCATCATGGTCGGCTCCGCGGACTTCCCGGAAAGCCAGCTCATTGCCAAGATCTACGCCGAGGCCCTCAAATCGAAGGGCGTCCAGGTCACGGAGAAGCCCAGCATCGGCAGCCGCGAAGTCACCATCCCGGCGCTGAAGGACGGTTCCATCGACCTCATGCCGGAATATGGCGGAGCCCTCCTCCAGTACCTTGACGCTTCCACCAAAGCGGTCACCTCGGATGAAGTCACGAAAGAGCTGAGCGCCAAGATTCCGTCCGGACTCACGCAGCTGACAGCATCCAAGGCACAGGACAAGGACGTGTTGGCGGTCAAGAAGGAAACCGCCGACAAGTACAACCTCAAGTCCATCAGCGACCTCCAGCCTGCTGCCAAGGATCTCGTTCTCGGCGGCCCGCCGGAGTGGAAGACCCGCATTAATGGTGTTGCGGGCCTGAAGTCCGTCTACAACCTCGACTTCAAGGAATTCTCAGCGCTCGACGCCGGCGGCCCGCTCACGCTGAACGCCCTCCTTTCCGGTCAGGTACAGGTTGCGGACCTCTTCAGCACCGATCCCGCAATCGCCGCCAACAACCTGGTTGCCCTCGAAGACAACAAGAATCTCTTCTTGTCCGAGAACATCGTTCCCGTCATCAACCAGAAGAAGGCCAGCGACACCGTCAAGAGCGTGTTGGACAAGGTGTCCGCCGCGTTGACCACCGATGACCTGATCCAGATGAACGGCAGGACCGCCAAGTTCGAGGACATGGGACAGATCGCCCAGGACTGGCTCAAGTCCAAGAACCTGGCCTAGTTCGAGCAAGAAGCAACTAGTCCAGCATTACCTAAGGAGTACGAAGAATGGCACCCGCCGATTTCACTACCGGAGCCCGCCCTGTCCGGGCCGCGCGCGGCACGGAGCTGACCGCGAAGAGCTGGCAGACCGAAGCGCCGCTGCGGATGTTGATGAACAACCTGGACCCGGAGGTCGCCGAGCGCCCGGATGACCTGGTCGTGTACGGCGGCACGGGCCGGGCCGCCCGGTCCTGGGCCGCGTTCGACGCGATCACCCGGACCCTGGAGACCATGGAGAAGGACGAGACC